>NZ_CAKLCK010000029.1:0-329948 GCF_921292965.1 Allocatenococcus thiocycli | reverse complement strand
CCGGTCTGATGCATGGATACTTCTGATTCTTTTTCTAATACCAAAACACGTGCGGTTGGGTAGCGCTGCTTCAGTTGCCATGCTGTTGATATTCCGACAATTCCGCCTCCGAGAATCACATAGTCGTACGGCTTTTCCATTGAAATCTCCAAAATAGTAGTGCCCGTGTTATTGCACACGGGCTAATTATTGTTATTTAGTTTGGTGGTGCCAGACCGTTCCCTGGCTCAGTAACATTTAGCGTGAAAATGAACCTCTCTGGCGAAGTAGTTCACGACTTAGATCTGGGTGCGGTACAAATTTATCTCGTCCGTGTAGCCAACGGTGGTTGTGAACAACCAGCATAGAACCGACGTTGACACGTACATTGAAACAGTTCGGATCATTTTCAAGAGACTCACCAATTTCATACAGGTACAAACCTTCACGTCGATTTTTAGGTTTCGCAAATTGGTCAATGAACAGGAAGTGTGGTTTACCTTCAGCATCCTCTTCAAAAAAGACTGGGTGCTCAATGTCATAACCGGTATTTTTGCTTGGTGGCGCGCCCCAAGTAATGTCTTGCTTCGCCATTGGATGATTATAGAATTTGTCTAGGTCCTGCCAGTCATCAAGATGCAGTAACAGCGAATCGCCGCCTTGCATGTTGCTCTCTTCCATTTTCATCATCAATACGAAATCCGTGCGTTCATCGACGTAGGTACCGTCGTTGTGCATTTCCATACGGCGGTGAGCCTGACGTAGGTAGCTGTCACTGTCGTCAACATTACGCACAGTAAAACGAGCATAATATTTACCGTACATGGCATCAAAGTTTGGCAGACCAATCATGTGCGAAATTGCCGTAGAGAGTTTGACGAAGTAACGACGTTGGATCTCGGTGTCTTCATAGTCTGCTCGTACTTCATCGCAAGCTTCGAGAAGAAATGCGCCTTGATTACGATCATCCATAATCTGAACAAGCAGCTTACCGAGTTGATAGTCGGATGCTTTATCCAGTGCTTCCGCTACAGCAAAGCGAAGAAATGGCTTGTACTCAATGGCTTGAAGATCCCACTCACAAGTCAGATCATTAAACTTCTCTAATAAGTCCTTTCCAAGAGTAATCACCTGCAAACGGCCATTTACCGGATGTGGGTTAACGGTGATGCCTTGTAGTTCTGAATTTACGCTGTCTTTGATGCTTAGTGTCATGGTTATTCCTTTTATTTCAGCAAAAGGTGTCCCGGTTCAGCTTTTGATTCTTAGTGGTAGATATTGCTTGTCTACCACTTGGTGTTGAGCGGCCTAATGGGGAGCACCCTGTTTATTCGTGGTTCTTTACTGTTGCAAAAAGGTTAACAGTGTTGGTCCTATATGTTCAATATATAGAAAATATACTTTCAATCTATAAAATAGATGGATTGCGTATCTAGCCGGGCGAAAATGCCGTTTTTGTTCACTTTTATTAATAAAAGAGATTCCTTTCATCACTTATTGATATTGAAAACGCCATTTTTCATCTTTTTTGCAGCAACTTTTATTTATTAATATCTCAAAAGCCAGGATTCGGGTTTGTCAGTGTTGTTAATGGTGTGTAAAAGCCGACATGGAGTATTTATAAGATCAATAACGTGAGGACATTATGAAAAAAACAATTAAAACGCTGCTGCTATTTTCCATGTTAAGTGTTGTGGGTGGTGCTCAGGCAGAAAATTACACTATAGGTACAGGAAGTCAGAGTGGAACTTATTACCCGTATGGTGGCGTTCTGGCAAAAATCTGGAGCGATAACTTACCTGATTTTAATATGCGAGTTGAAGTGACGGCGGCTTCAGTAGAGAACACCATCAAAGTGGTTCAGGATAAGCAATTGGTAGGTCTCGCGATGGGTGACGTCGTCATTCAGGCTCAAGAAGGAAGCAAGCCGTTTTCGCGTGCACTTGATGTTGCGGTATTGACGGCACTTTATCCAAACGTTGTGCAGTTTGTCGTGCGTGCAGATTCGGATATTTATTCACTGAGAGATTTAAAAGGGAAAACTGTCTCTCTGGGCGCGCCAGGTTCAGGCACCAGAGTGAGCGCAAGAAGTATTCTCTCTGCATTGGACCTTGATGAAGACGGTATGAATGTTCAGTCTCTGAACTTCTCTGCGACTGCTGAAGCTCTTGCGAATGGTCAGATTGATGCTGGGGTTTTTGTCGGTGGTACCGGGCTGGGCGCGATCACTGAATTGGCTCTGACCCGAGATATTCGCGTGCTTAATTTCTCCGCTGAAGACATGAAATCTATCATGGGTGCGCTTCCTGCGTATCAGTCAGTGCAGGTAGAGCAGGGCGTTTATAACGGTGTAGAAAGCTTTACGGCACCAGCTGTTTGGAACGTTTTGGTCGTTAACCAGCGACTTGACGAAGAGTTGGCTTACAACATGACCCGCTTAATTTTTGAAAACGCGTCAGCATTACAAAATTCACTCAGTGTTGCAAAATTCACCACGGTGGAAAATATGAACCAGCTAAGCGCTGTGTCTCTGCATCCGGGTGCCCAAAAGTATCTTCAAGAGCAGCAGAGTAAGCAAGCGCAGTAGGGCAGGTCAGTGAATGAAAGACAATAGAAACTGGAACCTGTTGGTTACCGAGCGTCTGATTGCTGTCGCCGCTATTTTTGCTGTGTCGTTATCAGCATTTCAGATTTGGCAAGGCATTACAGCGTCGTTAGCTGCGCCTACTTTTCGCCCCATTCATATTAGCTGGGTGTTGGTATTGGTATTTTTGGTTAAGCCGACATTCTCTTTAAACAGAACAACGTTAGTCTACCTGTTTGGGAGAATGATCGATCTGTGTTGCATGGTACTTACCATCTGGGCAACCTGGCGTATTAGCGTGTTCGATTACGATGATATGAGCTTTCTGATGGATGGTCTTCAGCTGACGGATACATTTGCAGGCGTAGTCGTCATCGCGATGTTGCTTGAGGCGACGCGACGTACTGTTGGTGCCGTGATGTCTTGGTTGGCAATCGTCTTTATTCTCTATGCAATGTTTGGCTCGCACTTACCGGATGCCATCGCAAGTAAGAGCTTTTCTATTGAAGAGATGATCCGCTTCCATATTTTTTCGACTAACGGCGTGTACGGAGCACCATTGGGAATTGCCGCAGGCGTGGTATTTACCTTCGTGCTATTTGGTGCCTTTCTTCAGGTTACCGGAGCGGGTCAATTTTTTATCGACTGTGCCTTCGCTGTGGCTGGTAAGTATCGCGGTGGGCCTGCAAAGGCGAGCGTGATCGCTTCTGCTGCGCTGGGTTCGATTTCTGGATCAGCCATTGCGAATACGGTTACGACGGGCTCGCTGACCATTCCGATGATGAAAAAGCTAGGTTACCGACCAGAGCAGGCGGCTGGCATTGAAGCGGCGGCGTCAACCGGTGGGCAAATTATGCCGCCAGTGATGGGGGCTGGAGCCTTTGTTATGGCGCAGTTTACCGGCATCGCTTACTCAGAGATCCTTCTGGTTTCGATTGTTCCTGCCATTCTCTACTTTCTTTCAACGTTGCTTTATATCCATTTGATGGCGTGTAAGCTCGGCTTGAAAGGGATGGCGCAAATAGAGAGCATCAAAATTGTTCTGGTCCGAGGCTGGCACTTCTTAGCACCATTAGTCTTTATTACGGTGCTATTGATGTTGAGTTACTCGCCTGTTCTGGTCGGAATTGCAGGGTGTGGTGCTATTCTTGCTGCGGCTATGGTGCGTAAATCGACGCGAGTTTCATTGAAGCTGATCTTACAGGGAATGAAGGAAGGGGCACTGATGGCCCTGCCTATCTCTGTGGCTTGTGCTTGTGCAGGTATTATCGTTGGCGTGATTGGACAAACCGGCATTGGTCTGCAATTCACTCAGTTCCTGCTTGCCATGTCGGGCGGTCAATTATGGTCGGTTCTGGGGCTGGTGGCGTTAGCTGCGTTGGTTCTGGGAATGGGGCTACCGGTTACTGCTGCGTATATCGTATTGTCAGTGATGGCGGTACCAGCATTGACCGATTTAGGTGTTAGCTTGCTTGCCGCGCATATGATCGTTTTTTGGTTGTCACAGACCTCTAATATCACTCCGCCGATCGCTCTGGCCGCGTTTGCGGGCGCTGGTATTGCAAATGCGTCACCAATGAAATCTGCGATTCAGGCGATGAAGTTGGCGCAAGGATTCTTCTTAATTCCTATTATGATGGCCCACGGCAACCTCATCTGGTTTAAAGAGTTCTCATTGTTCCCATTTGTTTTATCAGTCATCTACACACTCGCCTTGATCGTTGCGTTTGCGGGCAGTATTGAAGGCAGGTTGTTTAATCCTTTGTCCAAGGTGGCAAGGGGGATCCTGTTCGTCAGTGCGTTGGTGTTGGCATTTGGCGATAGTGATGTGATTAACATCGCAGCCACAGTGGGTATTCTTCTGGTTACCGTTTTGAATCAACTGAAAGTATTAACACCACTCAAAGCCAGTGCTGATTAGCGACATTTCTGGATAGTATTGCCCTCAGCCGCACCCGGACGGCTGGGGGCATTTTTATATCTCGCTATTTGATTCTTTTGGGTTGATACCACTCTTCCATAAACTTCAAAAACGCACGCGATGCATTAGACAGGTAATGGCTGCTTTTCCAGCCAATACCAAATTCGACTTTAAGTGCGGGATTAAACGGTACGCAAACCAATGGCTCATTTTCTTGCACTATTCGTCTCAGGCATGTGCTGACACCGGCTTCTTTCTTAACTAAGGCTTTCACGAGTTCGATTAAGTTGGTCTCAAAGCGTATATCTGGTTTTAAGTTGTGCTTTCGGCTGTAACGACTGACGGCTTCACGCAGCAAATATCCTTCCCGAAACAGAATAAGCGGCTGCTCGCAGAATTGTTCCAGCGTTACGTTCGATAATTGGGCAAAAGGGTGGCTCTCATTGACGCAGGCAACGATTTCTTCTGGGCACAACGAGACGTATCTCAGTTGATCAACGGGTTTATCTGTGCGGACGAATGCCAAGTCTAAAGCGCCTTCTAAAAGCATTTTTTCCAGTGTTGCCGTGCCGTGTTCCTGAACATGAATACGAATATTAGGGTAGGCTTGGTTAAAGGCTGACAGTGCTTCAGGGAAAAAATAAGACCCAAGCATCGCAGAAACACCAAAATCGATCTTGCCGCGTTCGAGCCCTTTTAGCTCATCCATTTCAATCTGGGCGAGTTCAACATCTTCCAAAATCCTTCGCGCATGGAACAGGAATCTCATGCCATCAGAGGTGAGCTGAATCTGTCTGCTGCTTCGATTGATCAATTTCAGACCGATTTCTTTCTCTAATTTTTGCATGCTAACGCTGAGTGCTGACTGGGCAATATCCAGTTGGTCGGCAGTTTTGGTGAAGTTGCCGTTCTTAGCCAAAGCTACAAAGTACTGAAGACGTTTGATGTCCACGTGACGTTCCCATGAGGTTTATGATGCGAACAAAATAGAATGAAATATACATCCTGGCGATTGAAACATAGGCTACAATCACTTTTGGTTATTATGAAGAGAAAAGCAATTAAGAGAAGATTACGATCACAGTCTTAATGCTTCTGCCGTGGTTTATGGCAATATCTAGGGTTTGTTTACTGACTGTCCCACATTACGTCACATTGATCATCAATGGCAGATTTTAGTAATTCAACAAGCGGCATTGCTCTGTGACTTATTGATACGATCGGCTCTGATTGCTCGTCATCATCGTTTGTTTCTTGAACGGACTTATTCTCTACTTCTGTTGCTTTGGTCAGCGAAGCGGTTAATTTAGCGAGCGCTTCTGGCAGGTCTTGAGCCGAGATCGAACCGGGCACAGTGCCGCTATGGCCCATCATTTTTATCATATTGAGGGCAATATCGCCGAACATGGTGATATTGGCATGGCTTTTACAGCGAAAGGTGATCAGCATGGTTCACTCCTGTTTTTCCTAATTATAATATACCAATCGTAGTAAATAACTGGTCAATCTAGCTTGTTAAAATACTCGATAACAGCGTTAACATTTTTGATT
The DNA here is from genome assembly GCF_921292965.1 of Allocatenococcus thiocycli. Classification (NCBI taxonomy): domain Bacteria; kingdom Pseudomonadati; phylum Pseudomonadota; class Gammaproteobacteria; order Vibrionales; family Vibrionaceae; genus Allocatenococcus; species Allocatenococcus thiocycli. The sequence continues at coordinate 323,913 of NZ_CAKLCK010000029.1, read as the reverse complement.
GTAGAGTAACTACTTATCGAAAAATGTTGCCTTGTTCTCAAGCATTTTTCCTACGCTATTTCTGACCACTTACTCACTGTGATTGGTATTCGCCAGTTTAACCGGAGTTTACCTAAATAGTGGAGTTAATTCTTTGGGGAAGCGGAAAGCGCGAACGCTCTCTTGCTTAATCAAATACGTTTAATCAAACAAGCTTTTAAAGAATCCACCGATTTGCTTCGGTGCTTCTGCTAATCCACGACCGATTTCTTTGAGGCCATCTTCCAAAGGCTGCAGGCAGTTAGGGCTCGTTTCTCCTGTTTCACTCCAAACAGGTAAACTGATTTCGCCAAAACAGCTTTCTCTTAATCCACCCTGACTATCAGTGCTGTAGTTTGCTAGCCCTATTTTCTCTGGCTTAGTTTGAACGATTGACTGGTAGCCGGCCTTTTTAAGGTAATCACCATAGATTCGTAACGGGCCACTCGATCCTGTCAAAGCAACTGGATTATTATCGTCGCGACCTACCCAAATAGTCACGACATCTTGGTTATCAAGCCCGACATACCAACTGTCACGCCCTTGGTTTGACGTACCAGTTTTACCCGCGAGGTGAGCACTGCGAGGCACGATCTGATTTAAGTAACGCGCGGTCCCTTGCTCGACGACTTGTTCCATTGCATATTCGATCAGCCAAGCAGCCTCAGGTTCCAATACTTTTTCTTGCTGAGGTTGATGACGATAAAGTTCTTGCCCATGTTCATCGAGCACTGCACTAAGTGCGAACAAGTTTTGTTTTTCACCCTGATTTCCCAACGCCTGATACATCTGAGTGACGTTCAGAGGGGAAAGTGCCAGTGCACCCAGTAACATCGATGGCACTTGTGGGACTTGACTCTCTTTGACACCTAATGACACCAAGGTGTTGGTTACCTTATCGGCTCTTCTCCGCTTTCATGAGTCAAACAACATCAATGAACCTATCATAATCACATGATTTATAATGCTTATTTTTATTATAAGTTTGTAGTGTATTTTGTCGTCTTTGTATTCCTCGTTGTTTTGCTTTAAAGGTCAGTGTGTCGAATCTTGTTCAATAGAAGAAGTGTCCCAATCAGTTTTCGTTCGTTGCCGTCGAGACCGAAGATATAAGGTCAAAGATCCAATCACAGGTGCAACCTGCACCGTAGACCACTATGTCAAAAGACGACTTCAGGATCTGCCTGTTAGCGGACGGCCATGCACGATAGAAGTTGAACTGGCTAAAACCAGAGATAAAGACGGAAGACGGCTAATTGAAGATACTGACTATGTCTCTAAAGGAGGTCGCTATACCGCTCGCTTTTGCAAGTTTATCAGTGGATTATGCCGCCACATGAGCATACATGCCGTGTCTCAGCATTTAGGTATTCGGTGGGAAACAGTCAAAAACATCGATAGAGAATACTTGCGTTCAAGCCTGCCAGCTTTAGAACCCGAGAAACTAAAGAACTTACTCCACATTGGCGTTGATGAAGTAGCTAGAGCTAAACGACACGATTATATGACCGTCGTTTACGACCTTGTTTCTGGTCATTTAATTTGGGTAGAACATGGACGAAAAGCAGAAGTCCTTATCTCATTTTTCGAGCAACTATCAGAGGAAACAAAGGCTGGAATTAAAGCGGTATCAATGGATATGGGGCAAGCTTACCAATCAGCGGTAAGAAAAATGTTACCTCATGCAGACATCGTTTTTGACCGATTCCATGTGATGCAAAACTACTGCATTTTAATCAGAAAAGAGAGAGCGAAAGCTTTTAGGATTGGCTCGCACGATGAGAAAAGGATGCTTAAAGGCACACTCTTCCTCCTACTGAAAAATGCACAGAAATTGGATGACAAGCAGTCTGACAGACTCGACGATTTACTTGAGAGTAACAAGACGTTGTGCGTGATTTATATGCTAAAAGAGCAGCTACAAGCGATATGGGATGAGCCTTGTTACGAGACCATGACAGCCGCTCTTGAAGCTTGGTGCCGTCTAGCAAAGTCAACTCGGATAATGTCACTAAGCAGCTTTGCAGACTCAATATTAGAAAGAAAAGTAGGTATCTGTAACTACGCAAAATACAAGCTGACCAACGCTCGGGTTGAGGCTGGCAATGTATCTATAGGGTTACTCAGACGAAGAGCCAGAGGAGTAAGAGATACAGATTATTTTAAGTTGAAGATCAGACAAACATCGGTTCCTGATACCCACTCAACTTTTTACCCAAATATCAAGCTCACCTAAGCGGAGAAGAACCCCTTATCTAACCCAATGGCCATACCGAGGTTTACAGTTGGCACATTGTAAGAATGGGCTAGAGCTTGGTATAGGCTCACCTGACCGCGGTACTGGCGATCGTAGTTTCGTGGTGACCACTTCTCATTATTTTGTGTTTGGATGGTAATTGGTTTATCCGCGAGGTTCGTTCCTAACGCGTAGCGTTCTGGCTGTGCTAATGCCGTGACATAAACTGCTGGTTTTATCAGCGATCCAATCTGACGCTCGGCATTTATCGCACGATTAAATCCATGGAAATTCGGCTGGCGGCTACCAATCATCGCGCGGATTGCACCGCTTCGTTTATCGGCAACGACCATCGCAGTTTCTAAAGACTGGCCTGCTTTCTTTTCTAAGTTGGGCATAACGTTGTAAACCGCTGCTTCTGCCTGACCTTGCACTTTAGGCTCGAAGGTCGTGAAAAGACGCAAACCGCGACCACTGTTGTAGTCGATGCCATTGTCTTTCAGTGATAGCTTTATGTAGTCGAAGTAAGGAGGCTCAGTGGTACTTCCTTTACCCTGAACAGCCAGTGACAATGGTTTCTGAATCGCGCGTTCGTAATCACTCGCTTCGAGATCGCCAGTGTCGACCATCATTTTTAGCACTAAGTCACGGCGAGCTTTTGCTCGTTCAGCGTAACGCCAAGGGTTGTAATAAGAGGGGCCTTTTACTAAACCGACAAGTAACGCTTGTTGATCAAGGCTCAGCTCCGCTAACGGTCGACCAAAATAATGTCGTGACGCTAAAGCAAAACCGTGAATCGCATTTTGACCGTTTTGACCCAAATAGACTTGGTTTAGGTAAGCATCAAGTAACTGATCTTTGCTGTAGCGATAATCCATGATCACCGCCAAGTAAGCCTCTTTAATCTTACGAATCAGGCTGCGTTCGCGAGTTAAGAACAAATTCTTCGCGAGCTGTTGAGTTAAGGTACTTCCGCCTTGTACGTTACGCCCCGCAGTAACGTTGGCTGCAAAAGCGCGGGCAATAGCGACAGGGGATACACCGTCGTGCTGATAGAAATCACGGTCTTCAGTGGCAAGCAAAGCAGCGACTAATGTCTCTGGCATGTCATCTTTGGATACGTAAATTCGTTTTTCGGTGTTGTCACCGTCGAGCATCCCTAAAATTTGTGGTTCGATCTGCAGTACGCCGAGATCATATTCTGAGGTTTCATCGGTGATCTTAACAATGCGTTTGCCACTAAATCGAATGCTTGCCTGCTGCGCAGGTTGCTCACCTTCAGGAAAAACGAATGGTCGACGAATCAGCCTTATTATCTGGCCAGAAATACTATATTCACCACTCTTTGTTGGCTGTGCGACTTTACGGTAATTTAGCTGATCCAACTCACTGAGCACTTCTTTCTGGCTAACCTGCATAGCAGGGCTTAACACCAAGTGACGTGCATAAACAACATTAGGCAGTTGCCACATTTGGCCTTCAAACTTGCTCGCGACCAGGTTGTTGAACTGCACTCCGAAGTAAATAATCGCTATAAGGAGTAATACAGCGCCGGCGAAGAGTACTTGAATCAAACGGCGGAACCAGAGTGTTTTCGATAGTGGAGACGGAGTGTTAGCAGGCATCTTTGTTTATGTTACGCGTTAAGTATAGCCGTGAAGCGTAGCCTGATGTTTGTTCGCTTATGTCATTAAAACGTTAACAGTCTCAATTAAGGGACACAAAGAGCAGAGGGAAGGGGTTACTGAGTGGTTACGTAGGCGTTATATGCAAAAAAGCCCACCGAAGCGGGCTTTTGAATTCTATGAAAGTTATGCGGTAACCGCAGGGCTCGCTGAAAACTCTTCAGTATCGATTTCTACTTGTTGAGCAGCGTTGTAGCGCGTGCCGGAGACGTTGTCATTGTTGATGAGTTGTCCCATTTTTTCTAACAGGTCGCTAGACAAACTCACCGACGTTGCCGAAACATTCTCGGTGAGATGGTCGATATTCGTCGTGCCTGGAATAACATGAATATGATCGTGTTGATCCAGCACCCAGCGTAGAACGATGCTAGCCAGACTTGCTTTACTTAGCACAGTGTCAGACTCTTGCTCGATCAATTGCGCCAGTTGTGTCACAAGGTGCTGGTTATGAGCAAAGTGCTCACTATCGAATCGAGGCATGTTGCGACGGATATCTTTCGGCGTAAAATTCGTCGGAGAATCGATTTTACCCGTCAAGATTCCACGCCCTAACGGACTAAATGCAACAAAGGCAGTCCCCAGTGCTTTACATGTTTCCAGCACTTTGATTTCAGGGTTGCGAGTCCAAAGTGAGTACTCAGATTGCACCGCTGCAATTGGGTGAACTTGAGCAGCTTTTGTTATTGTCGCTGCGGACACCTCTGACAAGCCGATTTCGCGAATTTTGCCTTCATCAACCAGTCTGCTTAGTTCGCCGACACTTTCTTCGATAGGGACGGTTTTGTCCCAGCGATGAAGGTAATAGAGGTCAATGACGTCTGTGTTTAGGCGTTGTAAGCTGTTCTCAATGTTTTTACGCATCGCTTCAGGACTACCATTGATCTCTTTCTTACCTTCTTCGTTAATGAACATGCCACATTTGCTGGCCAACACATATTCATCTCTTCTATGCCCAACGGCTTTGGCCACCAGTTTTTCATTGGCACCGCCACCATATAATGTCGCAGTATCAAGATGGTTGTAACCGAGGTCCAAGGCATGGTTGAGTAAATGAATGCTCTGTTTCTCATCCGGTGGTGTTCCGTACGCATGAGAGAGGTTCATACATCCCAGACCAACAGGGTTACATAGAAATTGGCCAATTTTCCGTTGTTGCATAGTAAGATTCCTTAGCTGTGTTGTCCTTAAATGAGCTGCTCTTCGATGCGGTGCAGTGTTTCCATTGCTGACAGGCATTGAGCAACACTTGAGTTCGGCTCTTTGCCGGTCTTAATTGCTTCGAAGAATTCACGGTCAATCAATTCAATACCGTTGTTTGACACAGTAACACCTGTCAAATCAATTTGGTTGTCATAGCCGTCATACAAATCATCGTAACGAGCAAGGAAAGTCCCCTCATCACAGATGTAACGGAAGAACGTACCAAATGGACCTTCGTTATTGAATGACAGAGAAAGCGTACAAATTGCGCCTGATGGCACCTTCATACCGATGCTCATGTCCATTGCGATGCCAAGATCCGGATGAATTGGTCCTTGCATGCCTTGAACTTGTGATGCGGTTTCGCCAGTTTGGTATTGGAATAAATCGACCGTGTGACATGCGTGGTGCCATAGCAGGTGATCGGTCCAGCTTCTTGGCTCGCCTTTCGCGTTGGTGTTGGTACGACGGAAGAAGTATGTCTGCACATCCATTTGTTGGATGTTTAGCTCGCCAGCCTGGATTTTATTGTGAATCCATTGGTGGCTTGGGTTGAAACGGCGAGTGTGGCCAGCCATTGCAACTAAACCCGTTGCCTTTTGAGTCTCGACTACTTTGTAGCTGTCTTCGATGTTATCAGCCATAGGAATTTCGACCAAAACGTGCTTGCCAGCTTCCATACACTGGATAGCTTGAGATGCGTGCACCTGAGTTGGCGTTGCTAAGATAACGGCATCAACATCGTCACGAACAAGTGCTTCTTCAAGTGTCGTTACACCAACAGCCTGAGAGTCATACTCATTGATCAGAGCATCAAGCTTGTCTTGTTCTGGAGAAACCATAACTGATACGGTTACGTCGTCGATATTTTGGATGGCTTCTAAGTGCTTACGGCCAAAGGCACCAGTTGCACCAACTACACATACTTTCATAAATAATCCTTTATTACACTTGGTTAAGAGGTAAGGGTATCGTTTGATTGGATGGGTGACGCTGAGTGCTCCATCGTATTCAAAATTTGATTAGATAACTGTTCTAACGTTTGATTATCGACAGTTACATTTAAATCCGACATTCGTTGATGCCAGTTGATTGCGCCGCTCGACATACTGGTATCGATATCAAGTGAAGCAAGTGTCTCGACTACTGATTTAAGTTCTTCGCTACGGCGTTTCCCATGGGTGAGCATTCTTTCCATATGGTAAACCGCCAATTGCGACAAATTAAGTTGCGGGTAACTCTTTTCCAGTGACTCAATCACATAGGGCGCGACCCCGGCACGATGAGCCGCAAGCATACATTCTGTTGTTAATGCTTCCAGACCTTTCACCATCGCTGAACGCAACATTTTTATTTGTGAAGCATCGCCGACCTGCTCTGAAATCACGGTTACATCAAACCCCAAATACTGTAATTGTGGTGCAACCAGAGTGGCTTTTTTACCAGAAATATACAGTGGGATTGGCTTTGAATTCGCTTTTACCGGACTCATTATTGCAGCGTCAATATAGGCTGCACCTTGCGACTCTACCAATTTAGCATTGTGTTTTTTCACTGCAGGAGCACACGAGTTACAATCTACGACAAACTGCTTCTCTGTCAGCGCACTACTAAGCGGTGCTAAAGCCAAGTTTGCCTGATCAGGTGTAACGAGAGAAAAAATAACCTGAGCGCCACAAACGGCTTGCTCTGGGTTAAACGCGCCATTGACCTGAAATTGGATGTAATCCATCAGTTTTGCTTCGCGTGTAGCCTCATCGCGTGTTTTGATATCAAAAGCACTGATCACGTCCGGTGCATTATCACCAGCGATGCTGATAAGTGCTTGAGCGGCTTCACCAAAGCCAATAAATGCGGCACGAGTTGTTTTCACCTTTGATACCCGAATATGTTGCTTCACCGAAAACGACTGTAACATTTGGGTAAAAACACGAATAATCAAAAGATGATATTAGGTATTCAATTTTGAGAAAGCGCTGCCCGATTTAGCCTGACATCTTCAAGCCATTCTTACGCAGAAGCGATACGAAATGCGTCTGTACGGTAGTCGCGTACCAGTTCTTACGCATGGTAAGGCCAATCGGTCGAGACTGCTGGCTGCAATCAAAAGGTAAAATCGTAAAGTGGCCTTCGTCCAGTTCACGTTGAATTTGATGTTGAGAAAGGACAGACAGGCGATCGCTGCCCAGTATCAGTTCTTTTACAAGCATCTGCGAACTGGCTTCTACTAAACGTGAAGGGGGCTCTAATCCACCATTGATGAAGATGTCTTCAAACATCTTGCGTCCTGGCGTATTAGCGCTGGAGACTACCCAACTGGCTTGATGTAAATCCTGCAGAGTGACATTCGCTTTTTTGGATAGCGGGTGATCGTGGCGTGCAAAGACTTTGTTTTCTGATTCAAACAGGGTTTCCTGACGAATATCAGTACTCGGGATCGGAAATCGCAATGCGCCAATCAGTACATCGATTTCACCGTACTTTAAGTGGTTGAGCAAATCGGAGTAGGGGCCATCGATAACCTGAATTCGGCAGTCTGGATAGCTTTGGCTGAATTCATTAATAGTAATAGGTAGCAAACAGGTACGAGCTAACGGCAGACAGCCCACTGTGATCACACTGTTATGACGGTCGCTAAGTGCATCGATCTCTTCGATTCCTTGCTTTATTTCAACAAATGCGAGCTTACAAGCTTTGACGAGCGCGGTACCGGCTTTGCTTACGACGATACCATTACTGATTTTTTCGAATAAGGTGACATCCAAGATCTCTTCAAGATCTTTTGACGCGCGGTAAACGGAAGATTGGGACACCTCCAACAAGCGGCTGGCTTCGGTAAAACCCTGACCATCCGAAACGGCAACTAACGCCTTCAGGTGTGTCGACGTCATATTGTATAAGAATCTATGAACGTTGCTTTTGCGTTGCCCTTTGGCGATTTTCAGTGTCTCAGAGATCCCATGCTCAATATGATCTAGCGCCCTATCAATACGAAACGCGAAAGCTTTACCTTGCGGAGTCGGCGTCATGCCATCACTGGTACGTTCAAATAGTTCACTGTGAATACTCTTTTCGAATTTTGAAATCGCTTGAGTGATGGCTGGTTGGGAGAGAAATACGGTCTCAGATGCCTTACTGATGCTGCCTGTCTTGACGACTTCAGAAATGGCGCGTAAGTGCCGAATATTTGGGATGTTAAACATAAGACCGCCTGTAAATGAGCAATGTAATTCTCAGTGTTGAATATGCAATTTGGAAAACTGGTAACGCTGATGGGGCAACGACCCTAGGAGGTGAACCCACATTAACTTTTCACTTATTTAGACATGTTTAAGCACAATGCTAAATGTTTAGGTTACTTTCTTGTTTATAAATTGTGACGACAATCTCCTATTTGTAATTGTATACAATGGAGGGTGTTTATTTTTTATTTAATATTTCAACGCTATAAAATTTGGTTTAATTTGTTGAATTTAAAGGATTTAATTTTCTATTGTTCTTAATTGATAATTGCCCCTTTATCTAAAAATTGAATGGCACTTTCACTATATGAATTATAGGTCATCTGGGGGGAGTGCTAGATTGTTAATGCCATGAAACAGGAGGTTCACAGAATGAGAACAATAAAAACATTATCACTTTCTCTCGCACTTGCTTACGCGGGAACTGCCGCATCATCTGAAATTGAAATCACGATTGGTCACGTTGATTCTCAGGAATGGACGACATCTAAAAAAGGTGCTGCTACACAGGTTTTTAAAAATCTTGTTGAAGCGGAATCCGGCGGCCGTATAAGTGTCAATGTCTACCCATCTAGCCAATTGGGTGGTGAGACTGAGCTACTACAGTCAGCTCAGGAAGGCATGTTAACAATGACGATGGTTTCTGGGGCTTACAGCAAGCTGTGTAAAGAAGCGAGTGTGCTTGAGATCCCTTACTTGTTCCCTTCAGCTCCGGTTGCATGGGAAGTTCTGGATGGTGAGTTCGGTAAAAAGCTGGGCGAACACTGTCTCAAGCAGACTGGGCTTCGTAACCTTGCTTACGGAGAAACTGGTTTCCGTCATTTCACCAACTCTAAGAAAGTCATCAGCAGCCCGGAAGACCTGAATGGGTTAAAAATCCGCGTGATGACCACCCCTCTTTATATCGAAATGTTGAAATCGGTAGACGCAGAACCAACGCCAATTGCTTGGCCTGAAGTTCCGGCTGCACTGACGACTGGCGTAGTAGACGGTCAGGAAAACCCTGTTGGTGTAATTGCGAACAACAAATTCTACGAGCTGCAAAAATACATCACGCTAGATGGCCATGTGTACGGCACTGACTTTCTGCTAATCAACGACGATTTCTACACTGGCTTAAAAGCAGAGGATAGAGAACTGATTGACCGTTCGGCAAAAGTAGCAAGTACGGTAAGTCGCGCTATCCAACAAGTGAACTCAGCTGCTGGCCTTGAATTACTGGCGAAAAAAGGCATGACAGTTACGTCACTAACGGCGGAACAGAAGCAGAAGTTCAGCGAGAAAACTCAGCCTGCTGTGATCAAATGGCTAGAAACGACGATTGATTCAAAATGGATCGATGAGGCACTTCAAGCAGTAGACGCTGCTAAATAATTTTAAGTAAGCCGTGAAGCCCATTACGGGCTTTACGGAATTTTGTGGAGAAAGGCTATGATAGAGCGATACAAAAAGCTGCTGGCTATCCTTGCTGGCACTTCATTGCTAACAGTCTTTGTAGTGATGTTGTTTAGCAGCATCAGTCGTTATTTTTTCAATACCTCGATTTTATGGGGTGAAGAGCTGTGTAAATACGCCATGATTTACGGCGTTATGTTTGCTACAGCAATCTGTTACCTCGATGAGTTACACATTAAATTCTCAGTTCTTAGCTCAGTGAAGTCAGCTAAGTTCCAAAAAGGATTAGAAGTCATTACTGACATAGCAGTGTTTGCGAGTGCATTGATATTGATTTGGTCAGGTTATTTGTTTGTTGCGAAGCGCGGTGCCATTGAATCACCGGGTATTGGGATCAGTATGTATTACTTCCAATCAGCACTAGTGGTTGGTGGTGTGTGCTTACTTATCGCAGCATCACTTCGATTAGCCGCTCATCTATCAGCTCTAACCGGGCGTGCACCCTGTCTAAAACGTAGAGATGTATAAGGATTTACTATGCCATCTATAGCTTTGATGGGCACCTTACTGATATTCGGTGTTCCGCTCGTATTCACAATCATTCTGGCGATGTCGTTTTATGTCACCAGTACGCCAATTTCAATTAGCTTAGTTGCTCAACGCATTTTTAGCGGATTGGATTCCTATTCAATTCTTGCAGTGCCTCTGTTTGTTCTGGCTGGTGAGCTGATGAACAAAAGTGGTATCACTACGCGAATTATCGATTTTGCTAATGCGTTAGTCGGGCACTTCCGAGGCGGACTTGCTCAGGTAAATATTTGGTCGTCAGTGATGTTTGCGGGTATTTCTGGCTCCGCGGTCGCAGACACTTCTGCTCTTGGCCGTGTGTTTATTCCTCAAATGGAAAAAGAGGGATACAGCAAAGAGTTTTCGTCCGCATTAACTGCTGCGTCATCTGTTATCGGCCCAATGATTCCGCCAAGTATCCCGGTGATTATCTACGCGTTAATCGCAAGTGGTGTGTCGGTTCCAGCGCTATTCTTAGCAGGGATTGTACCGGGTATTCTATCTGCGATTGCACTGTCGATATTTGTTTATTTCTACGCAACACGTCATAAGATTCGCAGTAACGTTGTCCGTCAAAGTCGCCGTAAAGCACTGGTAAAGGCGTTTGTCCCATTGACCATGCCGGTATTCATTCTTGGTTCAATTCTATTAGGCGTTGTCACACCGACAGAAGCCGCTGCTTTTGCTGCATTTTACGCACTGACCGTTGGGATGTTTTTCTATAAAACACTTAAAATTAGTGACTTACCGGAAGTGTTTATTCGCTCAATGCGTGACTCATCTATCGTATTGATTTTGATTGCGGTAATTTCCGTTGCTAACTGGCTGCTGACTTTCTCTCGTGTACCTCAGTACATCAGTTCGCAAATCATCAGCACAATCAGTGACCCGGTGATGTTCCTGATTATGGTTAACCTGATATTGCTGGTGGTTGGTCTATTCCTTGAAGGGATTGCGGCAATGCTTATCTTGATTCCAATCTTCCATCCAATCGCGATGAGTTTCGGAATCGACCCTGTTCACTTCGGGATTGTGGTTATTTTTAACCTGATGATTGGTTTGATTACGCCACCACTTGGTATTTGTCTGTTCGTTGCCAATACCATTTCCAAAGTGGGTGTTGCGGCTATATCAAAACAAATAGCACCGCTGTTTTTGCTCGAAGTTGTCGTGCTGTTTTTTATTACCTTCGTGCCTCAAAGCGTGCTGTTCTTACCAAAAATGTTTGGCTACTAACAAGTACTCAATATGGCTGTGATGGACGTTCTCCTGCCGCTCGCGATGATAGTGGCGGCAGGGTTTTATACAACAAAAATTCGCTTTTTCTCTCAAGGTTTTCATGCGGATATAGGTAAGTTAGTTTTATATTTCTCGTTGCCTGCTGTCATATTGATTAATTTGTCGCAACTGGATATTAAAAATGCATTAGAACTTAACTTTTTATTGGTATACGCAATTTCAGGCATTGCCTCAATGGGCTTTGCGTTGGTCATAAGTAAACAAGTATTAAAATCTGATTGGAAAGATGCATGTATTAATGCATTAGGTAGCGGTATGCCAAATAGTGCATTTGTCGCTTTCCCAATTGTTTTGTCATTATTTGATGGTCAATTTATTGAAGCCTTTCTAATGTGCGTTTTGGTGGAGAATCTTTTATTTATTCCACTTTGTTTATTATTTCTGGAAATTAGCCATAGCGTAAAAACTAATACGTTCGATCAAATGAAATCAATCGCTAAACGTATTAGCAGTAATCCAATAATAATTTCTATCGCTATTGCGCTAGGCATAAATTTATTAAATATAACTTTGCCTGAGTTTGTTATGAAAAGTGCCGATTGGTTTTCTAATACAGCTGTCGCATTGGCATTGTTTGCTATCGGTGGTGCATTAGGCCAGTCATTCAAGCTTGAAGAAAGAAGACGCACCGCCTTGGTTGCCGTCAATAAACTCATTATTTTTCCGATGGTTGCGATTGGATTGCTAAACATTTTTCCAGTCGATGAAGCGCTTAAACCGGTACTGATTATATTTGCTGCAGCGCCGATGTTAACCATCTACCCAATATTGGGTGCTATTTATCATCAACAAAAATTTTGTGTAAACACGCTTGTAACAACAACGCTGGCTTCCGGAATTTCTCTGTCCATTGTTGTTGCAATGTTTAATTCATAGTGAGGCGAGTGTCTGGCACCTGTCAACGCCATTCTTAACGCCTCCCTATACAAGATATCAGCCTTTGATTGGCTAGGAGTTAATTTATGAAGTATTCAATTGCCACCGTTTGTTTATCCGGTACGCTTGAGCAAAAAATGCATGCAGCGGCTAAGGCGGGTTTCCACGCAATCGAAATTTTCGAGAATGATTTGACCCAATACCGAGGCACCGCTCGCGATGTAAAACGTATCGCTGATAGTCTGGGGTTGGAGATTTTAGTGCTGCAACCGTTTCGCGATATGGAAGGGCTACCGCCTGAGCTACGCGATAAGAAATACAAGATGATGGAGCGTAAGATCGACCTCGCGCATCAGCTCGGTACTGATCGTTTAATGATGTGCAGTAGCGTTCACCCGCTGGCTTCCCCAGACAGAAATCAGTGCGCTGCAGATCTGCATGCGTTGGCAGAACTGGCTAAACGTGAAGACATGAAGTTAAGCTACGAAGCGCTTGCCTGGGGCCGTCATATCGCAGACTACGACGACGCCTGGGATATCGTTAAGCGAGTGGATCACCCAAATTTGGGTATCGTACTTGATACATTCCATATGTTCGCCCGTGGTAACACGCTGGACACGTTAAAGAACGACATTCCAGTTGAAAAAATTGGCCTGGTTCAGTTGGCTGATGCGCCTAAGATGCAAATGGACATTCTGCAGTACAGCCGCCATTATCGCTGCTTCCCTGGTCAGGGTGATTTCCCTATTATTGAGTTTGTTCAGGCACTTAAAGACAAAGGTTACGACGATTACTTGTCGCATGAAGTGTTTAATGATGAGTTCCGCTCTTCGTCTCCAATTGAAAAAGCGATTGATGGTGTGCGCTCTTTGAAATGGCTTGAAGATCAGAGCAGTGACACGTTCGAAGCGCCTGAAGTGAGTGATATAAGTTTTGTGGAATTTGCGGTAAAAGAACGTGAAAATAACCCGTTTACTGACATCATCGAATCGCTTGGCTTTAAGAAAACCCATTGTCACAAAAGCAAAAATGTTGATCTTTACCAACTTGGTGATATCAACTTCGTATTCAACTATGAGAAAAATAGTAATGCGAGTAGCTACTTAGAAGGACATGGTGAATCTGTTTGTGCGTTGGGTGTATTAGCGAAGGACGCAAACCGCTTAGTTGAACTGGCAAAGCGTTACAACAGCCCGACTATTTATCAAGCACGCCAAGAGAATGAACTGGATATCCCGACGCTGAAAAGCTCAAGTAATCTGCTTATCCATCTGCTTGATCAAAACCACGCAGAGAAGTTCTATGACGTCGATTTTGAACCGCTGACGGATGGTGCTGCCTATAATGACAACCTAATCCGTATCGACCATATGGGGCAGGTGGTGTCACCTGAAACCTTGTTGTCTAACTTGTTCTTCTACAAATCAATTTTTGGCTTTGTTCCGGAAGAGAGCTACGACTTACCAGATATCAACGGTCTGATCACCAGCCGCACGATTACCAGTCCAAACGGCAAGATTAAGTTTGCGTTAAACAGTACGAGTGCGAAGCAGACTTCTGCCCAACGTTTTTTAAATGCGTCAAATGGTGCAAGCATTAACCAGATTGCCATCCAATGTCATGATATTTTCGCGGCAGTAAAAGATCTGTCGCCAATTTATCAGTTGAAAATACCAAACAACTACTATTTAGACATTCAAGCTCAGTTTGATTTAAGTGACGATTTTATTGCAAAACTTAAAGAAAACAACATCCTATACACAGAGGATGACACAGGTAGCTTCTTGCATTTCTACACAAAAGAAGTCAATGGACTGTTCTTTGAAGTGTTACAGCGAGTTGGAAACTATAAAAAATATGGCGAAACCAATGCGTTTATTCGCTTAGCATCCCAGTCTTACCATGATTAAACATTAGAAATAAAGATCAGAATAAAAAATAGGTGCTTCATCGAAGCACCTATTTTTTTATTTGTCGAATCATTGAAATAACGTCGGGAAGTTATTTTTCTAGCAAATAGTTAATCGCCAATTGGTAGCCCTTTGTGCCCATACCAATAATGGTACCAGCAGCCACCGGAGAAATGTAAGAGTGATGACGGAACGATTCGCGTGCGTGTACGTTGGTAATGTGTACTTCAACCACAGGAACGCCAACACCTGCGATCGCATCGTGAAGGGCAATAGAGGTATGCGTGTAAGCGCCTGGGTTGAAAACAACGCCAGCGAGCTCACCAGCTTTGTATTCAGCCCCAGCTTTGTGGATGGCATTAATTAACTTGCCTTCAATATTGCTCTGCAGGCATTCGACCTCATAACCAAATTCAGAGGCGAGTTTTTGACAGCGGACTTCTACATCCGCTAGCGTTTCATGACCGTACTTCTCAGGTTCACGAGAGCCCAACAGATTAAGGTTTGGGCCGTTTAATAACAGTAACTTAGGCATAATGAGAACCTTTGCTTAGCATAGCTGAGTGAAATGCGATTCACGGAACTCTGCTAACTCGGCAGGGCTTGGTTTGGTATTAGTAAATAGAGAAAATGCGTCAGTTGCTTGATGGAAAAATAGTTCAAAGCCGCTGATAATAGACACGTTTTTCTCTTTTGCTGCTAGAAGGAATTGAGTGTCGACAGGCGTATAAACGGCATCGAAAACCCACTCTTGCGAGCCAATCCAGCTTTCTGGAATAGGGGTGCCCGGCATCGAGTAGTGACCGACTGGAGTGCAGTTTACCAGACCATTGGCCAGCTTGACGTAAGACTCAATTGATTCGCTATTTGCCGTTGTCACCTGTAAGTCTTCGTCAGACAGTTGATTAGCAAGTGCCTGGGCTTTTTTCTCATCCATATCAAACAAAATCAGCTCTGATGCACCTAGATCAACCAGTGACATCGCCACGGCTTTACCAACGCCTCCACATCCAACTAGCACAACTCGACCAGGTGTCTGCTCACGTGAATTTCGGTAAGCCTGAATGAAGCCTGAGTAGTCGGTGTTGTAAGCGATAATTTCATCGCCTTTTTTCACTAATGTGTTTGCTGCCTGAACGCGTTGCGCTGATTTGTCGAGTTTATTCGCTATTTCAATGGCGATTTCTTTAAATGGGTAAGTGACATTTGCCGACTGAATTTCAGAAGCGAACAACGCCGTTGCTTGAGATTTGAACTCTTCAATATCCCCGCTATCAATACTATTTAATTGATAGCTAAAGTTAATATTTAAATGCTTGGCAAGCTCGTTGTGAAAATATGGGGATTTTGACCGAGTTATATTTTTTCCAAATAAACGGCATTGCATAGTAAGTACTCCATCTATTAATGACAGGATAAGGCTACCACACGTCATTTTTCCATTGATAATTATATTTTTCTAACACCTATTCATTTTTGTTGAATGCTTGTATTTATTGGCTTTTAAGTCGATTTATTAACAATAAAAGTAAGGCATCTATCTCAAAAACTTATACCGTAAAAATAAATTGAAATAGTCGAGTTGTTATCTCCGTCGTTATAGTAGTTATACACAAGTGAATTCCAGATGCAGGATTCAAGTCGTGGTTGAATTTATCAGCCAAGACATTTTCATAGAACTAAGCATCTCGAGGTTATTTGAGTATAAAAACAAAACAACAGAAGGAATTGATGAGATGATAATCGATTGCCACGGCCACTATACCACTACACCACCGCAAGTCGGTGATTACCGAGAAAGCCAAAAAGCAGCGGTAGCAAAAGATCCAAAATACGTTGGAGACAAAGGTACTATCAGTATTTCTGACGATGAGATTCGCGAAAGTATTGAAAACAACCAGCTTCGTCTGCAAAAAGAGCGCGGAACCGATTTGACTATCTTCTCTCCTCGCGCAAGTTGGATGGGACACCACATTGGAAACGAGCATACTAGCCGCTTCTGGACAGAACATCAGAATGATTTAATTCGCCGTGTGTGTGACCTATTTCCTAACAACTTCGCCCCTGTTGCTCAACTTCCTCAGTCGCCGGGTGTGACGCCTTCTAAATCGGTACCCGAATTGGTTCGCTGTGTCGAAGAAATGGACTTCATCGGCTGTAACCTAAACCCAGATACCACGGGCGGCTTCTGGAAAGATGCGTCTTTGGGTGACCGAGCGTTTTACCCACTTTACGAAAAAATGGTTGAGCTAGACGTTCCGGCGATGATTCACGTATCTGCGGCGTGTAACTCTTGCTTCCACACCACCTCTTCACATTACCTGGGTGCGGATACCACGGCATTCCAACAGCTTCTGATGTCGGATGTATTTAAAGATTTCCCTGAGTTGAAAATCATTATTCCTCATGGTGGTGGCGCAGTGCCTTATCACTGGGGACGTTTCCGCGGTATTGCACAAGACATGGGTCTTCCACCATTAGAAGAGTCAGTTTTGAAGAATATCTACTTCGATACTTGTGTATACCACCAGAAAGGCATTGACCTGCTACTAGACATTCTTCCTGCGAAAAACATTCTGTTTGCGTCAGAGATGATTGGTGCAGTACGTGGTGTCGACCCAGAAACTGGTCACTACTTTGATGATACCAAGCGTTACATCGACGCAAGCGATAAGGTCAACGACGAAGAGAAAGCACTCATTTTTGAAGGCAACGCTCGTCGTGTATTCAGCCGTCTGAAGGCATAAGGATTAATATTATGCAAAACAATGTTGTAGTTCAGAATATTCAACGTGCAGACAAAGACGTGATTGAAGGTCTGCGTAAATGTGGCGTTGCGACTATCCATGAAGCTCAAGGTCGTCGCGGCCTGCTGGCACACTACATGCGTCCTATTTTCCAATGTGATGCAGTAGCTGGCTCGGCACTGACTATCTCAGGTGCTGCGGGTGACAACTGGATGATGCACGTGGCGATCGAACAAGCTCAGGACGGTGACTTTTTAGTCTTCGCTCCAACTTCGCCTTCTAACCACGGTTTCTTTGGTGATTTACTGGCTACTTCAGCTCAAGCGCGTGGTGTGGTTGGCCTAATCATCGAAGGCGGCGTACGCGATACGCGAGATTTGCGTGAAATGAACTTCCCGGTTTGGTCAAAAGCCATCTTCAGCGAAGGTACTATTAAAGAAACATTGGGTTCTGTGAACGTTCCAATGACCTGCGCAGAAGAAATCGTCTACCCGGGTGATGTGATGGTCGCTGATGAAGACGGTGTTGTGGTTGTTCGTCGCGACGAAGCAAAACAAGTACTTGTAGCCGCACTGGATCGCATCGAGAGAGAAGAGGCGAAACGTGTTCGCTTAGCAAACGGCGAACTTGGCCTGGACATCTATAATATGCGTGAGCGTTTAGCAGAAAAAGGGCTCAAATATGTCTAACCAAGCCCCTTGTATGTGGATGAGAGCGGGTACTTCAAAAGGCGCATACTTTGTTAAAAGTGACCTGCCTTCAGACCAGTCTTGTCTGGAAAGCTTTCTTCTCGCGGCAATGGGCTCACCTGACGAGCGTCAAATTGATGGGATTGGCGGTGCCGATCCCCTGACTTCTAAAGTTGCGATCGTCGCGCCATCTGAACGAGATGGTGTGGATGTAGATTATCTTTTCTTACAAGTGTTTGTGGATCAACCATTGATCAGCACTAAGCAAAATTGTGGCAATATCTTAGCGGGTGTAGCTCCATTTGCGATAGAGCGAGGCATCGTGGAAGCCCAAGAAAAGCAAACGACAGTAAGAATCTACATGGAGAACACCGATCAAATCGTGACGGTCACCGTGAATACGCCCAATCGACAAGTGACCTACGAAGGTGACTGTGAAATTGATGGTGTTCCAGGTAGCGCAGCACCGATTGCGGTTACGTTCGAAGATACTGCCGGATCAACTTGTGGTGCACTGCTGCCGAGCGGCAATGTCGTGGATGTGATTGACGGTGTTGAAGTGACGTTAATTGATAACGGCATGCCTGTTGTTGTCATCAATGCCCATGATCTCGGTATTTCGGGCGATGAAAGCCGAGATCAACTCGACAATAACGCGGAACTAAAACAAAAGCTGGAATCAATACGGCTACAAGCTGGACCGTTAATGAACCTCGGTGATGTTTCCCAATTATCGGTACCTAAAATGTCATTGGTTAGCAAAGCCCAGTATGGCGGTGCTATCTCTACTCGTACCTTTATCCCTCATCGCTGCCATGCCTCTATAGGCGTCTTGGGAGCCGTAAGTGTTGCGAGTGCGTGCATTTTAGATGGTTCGCCGGCACAAAAATTGGCATCAATCGAGCAAAGTGAAACTTTAGCGGTAGACGTTGAACACCCGATAGGCAAAATGAGCGTAGTGTTGGATGTAAAAGAGAACCAAGTCCAAGCTGCAGCAATTTTGCGTACCGCCCGTAAGTTGTTTGACGGAATCGTGTATACAAATAGATAGAATATAAGGACTGACCATGGACAAGGATTATCTACCTTTTCACCCTAATCCAAGCAAACCCGAGTTTAAGGTGCCGGAAGGTGCTGTGGATAGCCATTGCCACGTATTTGGCCCAGCAAGTAAATTCCCTTACTCGCCAAAACGTAAGTACACGCCGTGTGATGCCTCTAAAGAGCAGTTATTCGCACTAAGAGATTACCTCGGCTTCAGCCGCAACGTTATTGTTCAGGCGTCTTGCCATGGCACAGACAACGCTGCTTTGGTAGATGCGCTCAACACCGCTGGTGATTTAGCTCGCGGCATTGCCTTTGTCGATGAAACCGTCACTGACGAAGAGCTGCAACTGATGGATAAAGCCGGCGTTCGTGGTGTGCGTTTTAACTTCGTGAAACGACTTGTTGATACCGCGCCAAAAGAAACGTTAAAGCAGATTGCAGAAAAAATTCGCCCACTGGGCTGGCATGTTGTTGTCTACTTTGAAGCTCAGGATATCGATGAAGTTGCGCCATTCCTGAATGAACTTGATATGACTGTTGTCATCGACCACATGGGGCGTCCAGATGTTTCTAAAGGCGTCTACAGCGAAGAGTTCGAGAAGTTCATTAACATGATGGAGAGCAACCCGCAGATCTGGACGAAAGTGAGCTGTCCAGAGCGTTTGACGCTTACGCCACCAGACTATTCAGACGTAGTTCCTTTCGCTCGTGAGCTCGTTGAGCGCTTCCCTGAGCGTGTATTGTGGGGTACTGACTGGCCGCATCCAAACATGAAATCACACACACCAGATGACGGTCATCTTGTTGATGTGATTCCAAAAATCGCGCCATCGGAAGAGTTGCAACAAGCGCTGCTTGTGACTAACCCGATGAAACTGTACTGGCCGGAGGAAGTTTAAAATGTCTTATCTTGATAACAAGTCCTCAATTGAAGGCACCGTTCTGTTTGACGGTGAAATGGCTCGTAAAGGTTACGGTCTGAATAAGATGTGCTTTTCTCTCAACACGGCTGAGGCTCGCGAAGAGTTTCAGCGTGATGAAATGGCTTACTGCGATAAGTTTGGTCTGACGGAAGAGCAGAAAGTAGCGATTCAAAATCGTGATGTGCTTGGCTTACTGAAGTTAGGTGGAAGTATTTACTATTTGGCTAAGTTTGCTGGAATGCTTGGTCTGAATATGCAAGATATTGGTGCGATTCAAACCGGCAAAACGGTTGAAGAATTTAAGCAAATGTTAGTCGACGCGGGGAAATAATCATGGCAAAAATTATAGGTGGTATCGGTACTTCACATATCCCTGCTATCGGCAAAGCGATAGAAAACAATCAACAGCAGGAACCGTACTGGAAGCCGTTGTTTGACGCGTATCCTCCGATTCTTAAATGGTTAGGGGAAGAAAAACCAGACGTTGCGATTCTGTTTTACAACGACCATGGTCTTGAATTCTTTATCGATAAGAAGCCAACGTTCGCGATTGGTGTGGCAGACCGTTATGAAAACGCCGACGAAGGTTGGGGCATTCAAACGATTCCAGATGTGAAAGGGTCTCCAGACTTAGCGTGGCATATTTCTAACCACTTGGTTGAAAATGAATTCGACATCACGATTTGTCAGGAAATGAAAGTTGACCACGGTCTGACGGTTCCTATGCAGCTTCTATGGCCAAATTACTCGTACGACAATGTTCAGGTTATTCCTGTTTGTATCAACTGTGAGCAGCATCCAATGCCTTCTCCAAAGCGTTGTTACGACCTGGGTAAACAAATTGCTGCGGCAGTTGAAAGCTTCGATCAAGACTTGAAAGTGGTTGTGCTTGGTACTGGCGGTCTTTCACACCAGCTGGACGGCGAGCGTGCAGGGTTTATCAATAAAGAGTTCGATCTTTACTGTATGGATAAGTTAGTTGCAGAACCTGAATGCCTTACTAAACTTTCTGTCCTTGATCTTATCAAAGAGGGTGGTGCTCAAGGCCCTGAACTGAACATGTGGCTTGGCATGCGTGGAACACTGCAAGGTGAGCTGAGTGTGTTGCAGAGCAGCTACCACGCACCAATCTCAAATACTGGCTCCGGTACGATGTTAATCGAGTCAAAATAGTCGTTAAAAGACTTGTTCATTCTCTCCTTGTTAAGCGGTCCAAATGGGCCGCTTTTTTTGACTGGCGGTCCTTAACTTAGTTCGCTTTTTGTTTGTCTCTTTTTTGAAACTCACAATTGGGCATTTCTGTGTTACATGCCCGCAGCACACCTCTGGACAAAAACGTGTATCGAGTGGACTAGTGAACGTCCGGAAATGGCATAGAATTACCGCCTTTAGCAACTAAATTTCTACTACGCTCTGCACCTGATAATGATAGAATCTCCACATCAAAATTATCGAGCAACTCTATGTTTATCCATCATGTTAACGGCATCGACTGGCTGGTGATTACAGCTTTTGAAGAACTGAAACCTATATTCATCGAAGACGCTGGTGCAATCCCCTCTTGCTTCTCTATCGACAGCGAATTGAACCTGATCGATCAAGCCAAGCGTGCTTATGGATATTTGCCTACACTCACCGGCGTGATCACAGATACCGGCACTTTTCAAAGCCAGGACAACGAAGAAGATTTGAACCCACAGCTTGCCTGTCTAGTTGAGGGGCGTGGTCGGGTGTTTATCTATCACGGCGGCTTTGTAGCTTTTGTGGATGACGAGCAAACCTTTATTACCCGAATGGACTGAAAAATATTCAGTAAGTTGAAATCGGCGAATTGGCATCCCTAGCTAGGAACGGGGCATAACTTTGTTAGCCTGAGGAGAGCTGAAAATAAGGATACCTAGGTATCCTTATTTGGCGGAGGTTGTTACATGCCAGAGGGTATTATTTCGTCGGCTTGATATCTTCATAAGGTAGACCAACGTATTGCTCGGCAATCATCGTTTTACCCGATTCGCTATGTAGGCAGTAATCCAGTTCAGATGTCATCAGGTGGCTGAATATAGCGCCATCCGTGTTATTCACACTGAGTTCGTCAAAGTCGTGCAGCATGTTGGTCATCCACCACGAGAAACGCTCGCCGTGCCATACTCGGCGTAAGCAGATATCTGAATATTGCTTGATGCATTCCATATCGTCATTTTTGTACACTTGGGTCATGATCTTGTACAACGTCGCCACGTCAGAGGCAGCCAGGTTAAGCCCTTTGGCACCGGTCGGCGGTACAATGTGTGCAGAGTCACCCACTAGAAACAATCGACCGTATTGCATTGGTTCACACACAAATGAACGCAGTGGCGCGATACTTTTTTCGATACTAGGACCGGTTTGTAAGTTTTTGCTCGCTTCAGCGGGTAAGCGTTTTTTCAGTTCGTCCCAGAACTTGTCGTCACTCCAGTCTTCTACTTTATCTGTTGCGGGAACCTGTAAGTAATAGCGTGAACGAGTGGATGAACGTTGGCTGGCTAAAGCAAAGCCTCGTGGGTGTTTACAGTAAATCAATTCGTCATCAACAGGTGGGGTATCGCTTAGCAGCCCAAGCCAGCCGAATGGGTAGACTCGCTCATATTCTTTACGGATGGTATCTGGAATCGTTGGTCGTGATACACCATGGAAACCATCACAACCGGCAATAAAATCACATTGCAACTCGTAAAGGGTACCTTCGTGCTCGAATCTGACCGCAGGGGAAGTAGAGTCAGGCGCGACTATTTCGGTAACGGGTGCATCATAAAAGCTTGGTAGGCCGGCAGCACTTCTCGCTTCCATTAAATCGCGGGTGATTTCGGTTTGTCCGTAACAAGTCACGACTTTGCCACCAGTGCGTTCTTTGAGGTCTATTCTGGTACTTTCGCCGTTGACACTGATTTGAAAGCCGTCATGGATGTGTCCTTCTTTATCCATACGAGCGTTACAGCCTGCTTCTTTGATGAGGTCTACAAAACCTTGCTCAAGGATGCCGGCACGTATTCTGGACAGGACATGATCAGCAGTTGAACGTTCTACGATGACATTATCGATGCCCTGTTTCGCAAGCAGTTGGCCAAGTAAAAGACCTGAAGGGCCAGAGCCAATAATTGCAACTTGTGTTTTGATAACTTCCATTTTAAGCACTCCGCTTGTTTGATTCCTTGTGTTTCTATTTTGTTAATAAAGTGTGATTCTCTCCATTCACATACAGGGCAATTTCTTGTACTTTTAAGTCATATATGGAAATTTTTTTATCGGTTGGGTAAGTGATGAGTTCGATATCTGATGTGCCAAGGTTCTTCTTATATGGAGAAGAGAGTGACAGCAATAATTCCGAGTTTGTTCACGTGGAGACCATTGCTGCTCGCAGCGAAACCAGAGGGTGGCGTATTAAGCCACATCGACATGGAAAGCTATTCCAAATCTTAGTTTTGGATAGTGGGAATGCAGAAATTTCTTTAGATAATAAAAAGATACATGTTAACGATGCCAGCGTGATTGCCATTCCTACCGGGGTGGTTCATGGCTTTGTTTTTTCACCGAATACGGAGGGATATGTTGTCAGTATCGCGGAACCGATGATTCAACATTCGGCGTTATCGTACGCTGAGAGTGTATTTGAGACCGTGCTGGATAAACCAAGAGTGCTCTCATTTTCGACTGAGGATAAGGTTCTTACTCAACTGCATGATTATTGTAATTTATTGTCATCTGAACTGAATGCACACGATGTGGGAATGAGACAAGCTTCTGAATGGTTAGCAAAGATGATCTTATTGACTCTATTCCGAGCAATAAAGCAACAAGACGAAGAGACTAACGTTGGTAGCTCAATAAATAGTCACTACTATCAATTCCAAAAACTACTCGAGAATAACTATCGTCGTCATTGGACTGTCGCTCAATATGCGCAAGCGCTGCAAACGTCTGTTTCGACGTTAAATCGCGTATGTCGCAAATCAAAAGGGGTGGCAGCAAAATCGATTATTGCAGAGCGACTGTTTGTGGAAGCGAAGCGCAGCCTTCTGTATACCCAATTGCATGTTGACCAAATTGCCTACAATCTGGGATTTGAAGACCCTGCGTATTTCTCTCGCTTCTTTAAGAATAAATCTGGGTTGAGCCCGACATCTTTCAGACAACTCAACCCATTCGACACGGAATATTAGAAAACGCTTGGATTAAAAAATATCCAGGTCATTCCCGAGCACGACTTCTCCGTCGTAGCTCGCCTGAATTTCTTCCAATACGGATTCGATAGGCGCGCTGTAATGGAGAATGTGGCTAAGCACCAGCAATTTAGGTTTTGCTTCAGAGGCAATCTTTGCTAGCTCACTGGTTCTGGTGTGGCTAGTTGAGTGGTATTTTTGCCAAAATTCAGAAAGCTTCGACAGCCCTTGTTCACTGATCACTTCATGCACCAAGACATCAGCGCCTTTCGCAATTTCGATCATCTTGTCTGAATAAGCGGTGTCGCCACTGATAACCACAACTTTGTCTGGCGTTGTCACTTTGTAGCCAAAGGCTGGACGGATATCACCATGAGGAACGGTAAATGCCTCGATTTTAACACCATCTTGATCATAAACGGTGTTGCTTTCGGTGTATTCGGTCACGTTCATCTGGTAGTTGGTTGGATCTTTTAACGGCTGCTTACCACTTGTGCGTAAACCAATATCAACCGACAACATGTCATAGTAGCCCGTTACAAATTTTTCCGTACCAACTGGGCCATAAAGCGATACTTTGTCGTCACGTCGCCACCAATAGGTTGCTGCCAATTCCGAGATGTCCAGAATATGGTCACTGTGAAGGTGTGTGATGAAAACGTGTTTGATGTTGGTTGGGTATAGGGCTTTGATGCCTTTCTTTTGTGCTGCTTCAATGGCTTTTTGAACCATGCCGCCACCCGCATCAAAGATAAATGCCGTATCGTTATACACTACGGCGGTTGATGGGCCAGAGCGGTCAGCATCAGGGACTGGCGTGCCCGTTCCTAACAAGATTACATCGGTTTTGGCTGATGCACTGACGGATAACAGTAAACCTAGGGCACAAGTTATCGCAGGTACACAAATACCTGATCTAAAGATTTTCATTAGATTCTCCGGAAAGTTGAGTAGGGGATAGAGCCCTCACCACATTCCGTGTGGTGAGGGTGATAGGAATTATTATAGAAGTCCCAGGGCGAGTGATGGGAAGCCGATGATTAATAGCAGGCGAGTGACGTCTGACATAACGAATGGGAACACGCCTTTGTACATGTCCTTAATGGATACATCCGGTGCTAACGACTTGATGACAAATACGTTCATCCCTACTGGCGGAGTAATCAGCCCCAGTTCTACGGTAATTACCGCAACGATACCGAACCAGATTGGGTCAAAGCCTGCCGCTTCGATGAGTGGGTAGACCACCGGCACTGTCAGCAGCAACATCGCAATACTGTCCATGACACAACCTAATAGGATGAACAGTAACAGCACCGCAAACAGAACCATGTAAGGAGAAAGCTGCAGGCTATCGACCACTTCCACCAAGGTGTAAGAGATTCTTGAAACTGAAAGGAAGTAGCCAAAAATTTCTGCACCAATGATCATGAAGAAGATCATGGACGAGAGAGCCAGTGTTTCCTCGACCGCTTCAACAAACTGTTTCCATTTCATTCCTCGGAACAAGGCGATGACTAATGTACCTGCCGCGCCAATAGCTGCTGCTTCGGTTGGTGTAAACAGGCCAAAGTAGATACCGCAGATGATGAAAGCGAAGATGCCGGTGAAAGGAACTAAGCCTTTAAGCCCTTTGATCTTCTCTGCAAATGACGTTTGTTCACCTGGCGTTGCTAGCTCTGGTTTTAGCCAAACTGTGATAGCAATAGTCGCACAGTATAAGAACAGGCCAAGTAACCCAGGGATTAGACCAGCGATGAACATGTCACCCACAGACTGCTCTGTGATCAAGGCGTAAAGCAGAAGCGCGATAGACGGTGGGATCATGATGCCTAGAGTACCACCTGCCGCAAGCGTACCGGTTGCCAATGACATCGCGTAGCCATTCTTTTCCATTTCTGGCAGAGCAACGCGAGACATACTTGCTGCGGTCGCCAGAGAAGAGCCAGAGATAGCCGAGAAAACACCACAAGAGGTTACTGCTGCCAGTGCCATACCGCCGCGCCAGCGACCAAATAGTGTTCTCGCACCATGAAACAGCTCTTGAGACATCTGCGCTTTAGAGGCAAAGACACCCATGAGGATAAACATAGGAATCGGGCTAAAGCTGTAGTTAGACAGGGTCTCAAATGGGCCGCTGTCCAAAATTGCCATCGCTGAAGGAAAAGCAACAATAGATCCGAACCCAACAAATCCGGTTACCGCCATGGATAACGCGATGGGAGCTCTGAATGCCATCATTACTAACATTAACGCAATACAAATTAGACCAATCGTTGAAGCATCCATTAGACTAACTCCTCTTTGTTTCGTTGTTGCACGTTACTTTTTTTGTCGCTTGACTTTGCTGGTTCATTACCGCCATTTTTTGTCGCTGGGGTATGGCAGTGAAAAATAAGCTCACCGGCGATGATCAATGCGCGGATTGCAAGTAGCGCTGTGGCGACAACGACTCCCATATAGATATATTCCAGCGGGATTTGTAAGTCCTGAGTGGTTTCTCCGGTAAGCGCGGCTGATTCAATCGCGTCAAAGAAACGCACTGACATACCCGCGCCCAGTAGTGCAAAACCTAGGTTGTAGAAGGCTTCAAGATATATCTTCACACGATGATTCATTTTCTCAGTAAACAGGTCAACAATGACCTGAGATTTGGCTACCGAGTGAGGCATAGTCAGCAAAATGGCAAACAACAAACCAAACTTAATCAGCTCTATGCCGCCAACAAAGGTTAAGTCAACACTGCCGTCTGTAAAATTAAAAACCGCACGAGTGATAACGTCAGCAAGCGTGATGAACATCATCGACACTAAGATAAAACCTGCGCCCAAGTGAGCGATATGTGCTGCGCGATTGACTAGGTTGATGAGTGTTTTCATAGTCTCATTCCCTTAATTCAGGCTGAAAGGCAGCGGTTAGTTACTACAGTCTTGCGACAGTTCCATTGCTCGCTTGTAAACATCACGTGCGGCTAGGCCTTTCGATTCCAAGTCCGACAAGTAGTTTTCGATCACTTTGTCGAAGATTGGTTGCCAGGTTGTTTGGTTGTTTGATGCATCAATACGGTTGATGGTGTGACCCGCTGCTTTCGCTTCTTCAAGGCCTTTGCTATCTAGATCATCAAATACTTGTGCCGCAATGCTCGACCAAGCGGCACCTGAGTTTTTGTCGATAACCGCTTTTAGCTCATCATCAAGAGAGTTGTAGACATCGCTATTCATCGTCACGATGAAGGCTAGCGAGTACAACCCACCCACTTCAGTGTGGTTTTCTGCCAGCTCGTTAATTCTGAAGCTCTTCACGCCTTCCCAAGGTAGAGCAACACCATCAATCACACCACGTTGAAGCGATTGATAAGATTGCGGCGCAGGCATACCGACAGGTAGTGCACCAAGTTCTTCTAGTAAGCCACCGATAACGGCAGTTGGACGGCGAATGCGAAGGCCTTCTAAGTCGCTAGGCTGCTCAATATTTTTGCCTTTTACGTGCAGTAAGCCCGCGCCGTGGGTAAATAAGAACAGTGGTTTTGAATCCTTGTATTCATTTGCAAACGCACCTTCTTCGTATAGCTTTTGAATCACACAAGAGCCTTGAGTTGCGTTTTGTACCACCCCTGGTAGCTCGACGATTTGAGTCAGAGGAAAGCGGTTTGCTGAGTAACCTTGCACTGTCGCAGTCATATCTAAGATACGGTGTTTAACGGCATCATATTGTGCTGGTGGCTTGGCGAGAGTAGAAGACGGATATAACTCTACGTTGATACGGCCATTAGAATCCGCTTCAACGGTGTCAGCCCACTTTTGATAAATCTCTTTATGAATATCAGATACTGAAGGCCAAAAGTGTCCGAATCGCAATGTAACATCTGCGGCGAAAGCAGGTGAAGCTAGCAGAAGTGATGACAATGCAGTGGCAGCAGTCTTTTTAATAATCGTATTCATACTTAAACGTCCAATTGTTAGTAGAGTGTTTTCGTAAAGCGCTCTTTTAGTCAGGCTATTCTTTTTCTTGGGGCTGAATAAAATCGTCAACTTTTACCCGTCAGCGGTTTTTACCTTATGTAAGATGTTAAGGTTAAGTTAACACTTGATTCGCCATGACGTTAGTTAGAAAAAGGAAAAGGCTATTCAATTTTTGAAATTCTGTGACTTTAATTAGAGGGAATTTTCGGGCTAGAAATTAAAAATTATAGGGGTCAGATGATTGATATAGTTCATGTTTCATAGTCATGTTTTAGGTATTAACTCCTGAGTATCAGCTATGTTAATACATGAAAAATGCTTGAGTCAGAAAGTAACTATAATTTGTGTTACATAGGTGTTTCTTAGGAGTGTGATATGTGTGGCAGGTTAAATGTGATCAACGAACCGCTTTGTCGAATTGTTTCCGAGCAGCTAGGTATCAGTTTTAAAACGGAGACAAATAAAGACCTAAGACCGACACAGATTGCTTCTACGGTTGGCGTTGTACTCGGAGAACTTCAACAGCTCGATTTACCTTGGGGAATACAACCCGACTGGGCGAATAACCTGATCATAAATGCCAAAGCTGAAACGGTGGCGGTCAAGGCCACATTTGCTCATGCATTCGAGTTTAACCGAGTGGTGGTTCCGTGTTCAGGTTGGTATGAGTGGCAAGAAGAAAATGGTAAAAAGGTCAAATATCTGTTCAGCCCAGGCGAGAGTGATGTTTTATACATGGCTGGCATCGCCTTGAATGAGGCTAAAGATCTGGTCACATTAACAACAGAGCCAAATAAACAATGCAGCGAATTTCATCACCGCATGCCTTTGTTAATTCCTAATAATGAAGTCTTGAACTGGATAAGCGGAGAAGGCAAAAGCGTATATAAGTTGCTAGAAAATCAATTTAGTGAAACGTTGACGATAAAGAGTAGCGATACCCTTTAAGACGCTTCATCCTAAAGAATATCGCTAGATGATGTTAGTTTGTCACATGATACTAGGGAGCCATAGGGACAATGGCGGAATAAGGAGTAACAACAGTAATCGAACGATATCTGCGCACCAATACGGAGTGACGCCTTTGAATATCGTGCTGGTTTTGATGTCTTTGACGACGCTGCTGAGCACAAAAATATTCAATCCTACCGGAGGAGTAATAAGACTTATCTCAGTGACAACCACGACCACAATACCAAACCAGACCAGATCAAAGCCTAAGCTTGCAACCAATGGGTAGAATACTGGCACTGTCAGCAGAAGCATCGACAGGCTTTCAAACACAGTGCCAAGTAGGATGTAAATCCCCATTATCGCCAGAATCACATAGATTGGCTCTGCGCCGAAAGATTCCATCCATGTGACGAGTTCATGAGGCAACCCAGTGCGGTTGACAAAGTTTGAGTAAATAAGTGCACCGATAATGACCCCAAACAGCATGGTAGATGTTCTCGCGGTATCAATCAGGATCTCTTTAAGCACACTGATGGTCAGAGAACGGCGATAGAGTGCAATAGCAAAGGCACCACCGGCCCCAATACCTGCCGCTTCAGTTGGCGTAAAGGCACCCAGATATATTCCGCCCATTACTAGTGCGAACAACCCAAGAATACCCGAGACAGACTTCAGCGCGGCCTTTTTATCTTCCTTAGACATCTTTTCACCTTTAGGACCCGCATTTGGGTTACGCCATACAACGTATTTTGTGGCTAAAAGATACATGAAGATACCAAGTATGCCCGGGATAAAGCCTGCTGCGAAAAGATCTCGAATGCTCTGTTCGGTGAGTACTCCATAGATAATTAGGATGACACTCGGTGGAATCAAAATCCCTAGCGTCCCGCCTGCCGCTATGGATGCTGCGGCTAAGCCATCTGAATAGCCATACTTTCTCATAGAAGGCATGGCAACCTTAGCCATGGTTGCTGACGTCGCCAGGCTAGAGCCTGAAATGGCTGAGAAACCACCACATGCCGCTACGGTTGCCATTGCTAATCCGCCGCGATAGTGGCCCAAGAACGCATAACAAGCTCTGTACAGTTCTTGAGACATACCCGCGCGAGTGATTAAGTTCCCCATCAGAATAAACATAGGGATGACCGACAAGCCATAATCCTGCGCAGTGTCGATCAGTCGTTTAGCACTGACGGTTAGCGCACCGTTAAAGTTCCAGTCCCCCAGAGCAGCATAGCCTACGAACCCCACCACACCCATTGCAAACGCGATCGGCATTCTTAACAGTATTAGCATCATCAGTACTGCGAAACCAATTAAGGCAATAGTCATATCAATCCCTCTGATTCAAATACTCTTTGTTAAAGATTCGCGTAATCACTAAAACAAGAGAAGTGATTGCGGTTAGCCAGCATGAAATAGCCAGAAAATAGACAAAATAATAGGTTGGGATTTCGAGATATTCGGTCATCTCTCCGTACATTAGTGCTCGGTTCCCCAGTTCCCATACTTTGAATCCCATTACTGAGAGGCAAAGCGAAACTACGGCATCAAAGCCCATATCGCGTATGTTTTTTACCTTTCTGGGAATAATGCTATCGGTCAGGTCAACACTGATATGCTCTTTACGCCATGTCACCAACGGCATCGTAGAGAAAATGAGCGCACCTAAAAGTAACTCTGTGAGTTCTACACTTCCGGTTACTGGCTTTTCAAACATGTAGCGTCCTATTACATCGATACAGGTAAGCAGCATCATCGAGAGTAATATCAGACACGCACACAGCTTCAGAAACTTATCCAAAAGTTGGGCAGTAGACTCCCAACTTTTGGTAAACCAAATTAATGAGTTGTTCATCATTGATTCCTAAAGCTCGATTGGCTCGTAGTCGTTAACGATTTTTCTGAACTCGGTTAATGCCGCTTGGGCGTCGACTTTACGCGACTTAACTGATTTCACCCATTTATCGTCAAGACCTTGAGTAAGCTGTTCATAGTATTGAACATCTTCATCAGACAAGTTCTCCACTTTGCTGCCTGACGCGATAATGTCAGCCTCACCAATTTCGTCGGCCTTAGACCAGTAACGGCCTGCCAGTGCGGAGAGCTTTTCGCCAGATACGCTTCTGATTGCCTGACGATCTTCTTCAGAGAGTTTTTCCATAAATTGAGGACTGATGAAAATGCCAAATGAGCCGAGATATAAACCAGTTGGTAGCTTGTAGCTGTATGGTGCGACATCTTTAAAGCGAGCAGCTTTCATCATGTCCATTTGCATGAACAGACCATCTGCTACACCTTGCGATAGCATCTCATACGCTTTTGTTGCAGGTGCGCTTACGCCCGACACTTCCAGAAGATTACCTACTTCGGTGGAGATACCACCACCTACACGTATTTTTTTGCCTTTCAGATCTTTAAGAGATTCGATTGGCTCGCGCATATGGACTTGACCAGGCCCATGAACAAATACCCCGGCCAGTTCGACGCCGTTGTATTCAAATGAGTTTTTAAAGTACTTCTCGTTAACGCGCCAGTGAGCGACAGAAGCGGCTTCACCACTGGCCTTGTTGCCCGGAAGCTCAGCAATTTGAGTTAAGCGAAAACGTCCTGGGAGATAACCATGAAATGTCCAAGCGGCATCAACCGCGCCATCTTCGACTAATTCAACAAGACTTTTGGGGTGAGCCAGGTCGTATTCCAGTTTAATCGTGACACGTCCATCAGTGGCTTCTTCTATCCATTTCCCCCAAGTTGGCAGTACATCAGCATTCATTGTCTGCATTGGACTGAGCCATGTTGCGATTTTTAGTTCGTGCGTTTGTGCTTGAGCACTGTGACTCACCAAGAGGGTGGAAGCGAGCAATCCTGCCAGGCCTTTAGCTACGGTTGATTTAAACATACTGATTCCTTTGTAAGTCCCATTAAAATAAATTAATCTCCTCATCAAATGACACATAATTAGGTCAAATGATGATTTAAACGTATCATTTAAAATGATGGTTGTGTATCATGATTGTTAATGAATTGTGATTTTGTGAATCAGAACTTGTTTTGAAGATGAACAACACAGCCATTTCATAAGTGATGTGCTAAAGCCGAAATCAGCATGTCATTTGGTGGAAAACTCTAGTGAGGCAATTGCTACAGCATTAAGGATTAACGAGGTATAGAAATGGAACAATTAACCAGTTACGTAGCCGGAGAATGGTATTTTGGAAACGGGAAACCGCGAGTGGTTTCAAGTGCAATTACTGGTGAAGCGTTGTATCAGGTCAATGCGGATGGCATGGATTCTACTAAGGTCCTGGAATACGGAAGAGAGCGAGGCACTAAAGCGCTTTCCCAAATGACGTTCTTAGAACGGGCCAATATGATCAAAGATTTGGCTAAGTACCTGCTTTCCCGAAAGGAAGAATTTTATGCGCTTTCACAACACACTGGCGCAACAAGAATGGATTCTTGGATTGATATTGAAGGGGGTGTCAGTACCTTGTTCAATTACTCTAGTCTTGCAAACCGCGAACTACCGAACGACACTATCTGGCCGGAAGATGAATTGCTGCCTCTTTCTAAGGAAGGCGGCTTCGCGGCTCGACACTTTCTGACCAGCAAGACCGGTGTTGCTCTTCACATTAATGCGTACAACTTTCCTTGCTGGGGGATGTTAGAAAAGCTCGCTCCGACCTGGTTAGGCGGTGTGGCGGCGATCGTTAAACCGGCAACGGAAACCGCATATCTGACGCAAGCAATGGTTAAAGCGATGCAAGACAGCGGTATAGTACCGGAAGGTGCTATTCAGGTTATCTGTGGCTCTGTTGGTGACATGTTCGAGCACCTCGAGTATCAAGATGTCGTAACATTTACTGGTTCGGCACAAACAGGCCAAATGCTGCGCTGTCACCCTTCGATTACACAGAAATCCATTCCATTCACGATGGAAGCTGACTCGTTGAACTGCGCCATTTTAGGTGATGATGTCACGCCTGATATGCCAGAGTTCGCGCTGTTTGTGCGCGAAGTGACTCGCGAGATGACAGTGAAAGCGGGACAAAAATGTACTGCGATTCGCCGCGCCATCGTACCTGAGCATTTGATTGATGAAGTCGCAACAGCACTAACGTCAAAACTTGAGAAAGTTGTCGTCGGTGACCCTGCAATTGAAGGCGTCAAGATGGGCGCGTTGGTGAGTAAAAGCCAACTAGACGACGTCAAAGAGAAAGTCACAACGTTATCCAATTATTGCGATGTCCTGACGGGTGGAAATACGTCAGACATGAGTGTTCAGGGCCCAAGTGAGGGCGCTTTCTATCCGCCAACTCTGCTTCGCTGCAACAACCCTCATGAGGTAGAGGAGATCCATTCTGTCGAGGCATTTGGCCCGGTATGTACACTTATGCCATACAGAGACCTCAGCGATGCAGCAGTGTTAGCCAAAAAAGGTGAGGGCAGCTTAGTAGGCAGTATCGTTACCGCTTCGGGCAGTGTCGCTGCTCAGCTTGCACTTGAAATTTGTTCGTCACACGGCCGTTTACACGTATTGAATGAAGAATCATCCAAGGAGTCTACTGGTCATGGCTCTCCGCTGCCAATGCTTGTTCATGGTGGTCCGGGACGTGCTGGTGGAGGTGAAGAAATGGGTGGGTTGCGTGGAGTAAAACACTATATGCAGCGCACCGCGATTCAAGGCTCACCAACCATGCTGGCTAAAATAGGTCGAGAGTGGGTTCGCGGGGCTGAAACGGTCTCTGATCCTATACATCCGTTCAAAAAGTACTTCGAAGATTTGCAAATCGGCGAAACCCTTACGACAGCAAGAAGAACGATAACAGAAGCGGATATCGTTAACTTTGGTTGTTTGAGCGGTGATCACTTCTATGCACATATGGATAAGATCGCGGCAAAAGACTCCATGTTTGGTGAAAGGGTGGCGCACGGATACTTCGTCATTTCAGCCGCTGCAGGACTGTTTGTGGAAGCCGCACCTGGGCCTGTCCTCGCCAACTATGGAATGGAAGGACTGAGGTTTATCGAACCGGTTAAAATCGGCGATACCATTCAGGTTCATTTGACGTGTAAGAAGAAAATTAAGAAGCGCCAGCGTTCTGCTGAAGAACAGGCACAGGGTGTTGTGGCCTGGGATGTCGAAGTGTGTAATCAGGACGGAAAGCCGGTCGCGCTTTATACCATCCTTACCTTAGTTGCGAGACAACAAGGTGACTTTTAACTGGTCAGACATTCACTAAAAATTTCTGCAAATATTACACAACAGGGCCATCTGGCCCTGTTTTTTTATCACAATTTTAACAATCAAAGGCATCATATTTTACTTTTTTGTAATTATTGTGTTGCGAATGTATTTTTGCGTGATACATTAAAATTACAAACGATATTTAATGTGTATCAAATGGAGAAGAGGATGTCTTCTGAGCAAACGTCATTCGAGCGAAAAATCGAACAAGAGATTGCAGTCGAGCCTAAAGATTGGATGCCTGACGGATACCGTAAGACACTGGTACGTCAGATAGGTCAGCATGCTCATTCAGAGGTGGTAGGAATGCTGCCAGAAGCTAACTGGTTAACACGAGCACCATCTCTGCGTCGCAAAGCGGTATTGCTTGCAAAAATTCAAGATGAAGCAGGTCATGGCCTGTACCTGTATAGCGCGGCAGAAACCTTAGGTGGCGAGCGTCACGACCTGTACGAAAAAATGCTGACCGGTGAGATGAAGTACTCATCCATCTTCAACTACCCAACCCTTAGCTGGGCTGATGTTGGTGTGGTTGGTTGGCTTGTTGATGGTGCAGCAATCGTTAACCAGGTGGCGTTGTGCCGTACCTCTTACGGTCCTTATGCACGAGCCATGGTTCGAATCTGTAAAGAAGAGAGTTTCCACCAACGTCAGGGATATGAAGCATGTCGAGTGCTCGCTGACGGTAGTGATGAACAGAAAGCCATGCTTCAAGACTCTATCAACCGCTGGTGGTGGCCTGCGTTGATGATGTTTGGTCCGAACGACAGTGAATCTCCAAACTCAGCAAAAAGCATGTCTTGGAAAATCAAACGCGTCAGTAACGATGATCTGCGTCAGAAGTTCGTTGACAACACGGTTCACCAAGTTCATGCGCTGGGCATGACGATTCCGGATCCAGACCTGAAGTGGAACGAAGAAACGGGTCACTACGAGTTTGGCGAGATCAACTGGGAAGAGTTTAACCAAGTGATCCATGGACACGGCATTTGTAACCATGAGCGTTTGAAAGACAAGCGTGATGCCTGGGAAGCGGGTGCATGGGTTCGAGAAGCAGCTGTCGCTTACGCAAAAAAACAGATGGAAAGCGCAGCTTAGTCGCGCCAACAAGAATCGAAACAGATTAAGGAGAATCAAGATGAGTTCATTTAACTGGCCGCTGTATGAAGTATTCGTTCGAAGCAAACAAGGTTTGGACCACAAGCATGTAGGCAGTGTTCGTGCTTCTGATGGCCAAATGGCGCTTGAAGCCGCTCGCGATCTATACACTCGTCGTAGTGAAGGCTGTTCTATTTGGGTGGTTGAATCAAATCAAATCACTGCATCTCAATCGAGCGAGCAAGGCCCGTTTTTTGACCCTGCTGAAGATAAAGTTTATCGCCACGCTAGTCATTACACCATTCCTGCTGATATCAAGCATATGTAGGGAGTGAGTCATGAGTGAGCAACAAACCAAAGTAAACTACTTACTTCAGCTGGCAGATACCAACCTTATTCTCAGTCATCGTTTATCTGAGTGGTGTGGTATCGCACCGGAACTAGAGATTGACATCGCATTGGCAAATATTGGCTTAGACCTACTTGGCGAGGGGCGTAACCTTTACCAATACGCTGCAGAGCTTGAAGGGAGTCAGAAAACCGAAGATGACTACGCTTATTTGCGTGAAGAGCGCGAATACAAAAACCTTCTGCTTGCTGAACGTCCAAATGAAGGCTTTGATATTTCGATTGTGCGCCAGTTTCTTTACGACAATTACCATGCACTACTTCTTCAGGAACTGGCGAACAGCGCTGACGAACAGTTGGCGGCTATCGCTAAGAAATCCCTGAAAGAGGTGGCTTACCACCTGAGATATAGCTCAGGTTGGATTGAACGTTTAGGTGGCGGCACCGAATTAAGTCATAAAAAAGTTCAAACAGCATTGAACGACTTATGGCGTTACACCGACGAGATGTTTGAGCCAAGTGAAGAAGAAATCGCGCTTGCAGAGCAGAACATTATTGTTGATGTCTCTGAACTAAAAGCTCAGTGGCAACGCAATGTCAGTGCAACGCTAGAGAAAGCGACGCTATCGATGCCTGAGTCTAAGTACTTTTTGCAAGGCGGTAAATCCGGTAAGCACAGTGAACACCTAGGTTTCATTTTGGCGGAACTTCAGTACATGCAACGGACTTATCCAAACCAACAGTGGTAGGGCGTGCTGATGATTAAGCAAACACTCGATTCGCTTTCTGATCCAGAAACGCACCGCGTTTGGCTGTTGGTCAATTCGATTCCAGACCCTGAAATCCCGGTTATTTCGATTGGTGAACTGGGCATGGTTCGTCATATTGCCAAAGTCGGCGATGCCTGGATAGTGAAGTTCACTCCGACATACTCCGGTTGTCCAGCGACAGAAATGCTGATGAATGATATCCGAGAAACCCTCAATACCGAAGGGTACGAGGATGTGAGGGTTGAAGTACAACTTGATCCAGCATGGACAACAGACTGGATTCAAGAGTCGAGCAAACAAAAGTTACGCGAATACGGAATCGCGCCACCAGACAGAAAAGCGTGTATGCACACCGCCATCAACGCACAGCCTGAATGCCCACATTGTGGCAGTGTTGATACAAAAATGGTGAGTGAATTTGGTTCCACAGCTTGCAAAGCACACTTTCGATGTAATGCGTGTTTGGAACCATTTGATTACTTCAAGTGCATATAAAGTAAGGGATTATTATGACAGATTTTTACCCATTGAAAGTCGCTCGTGCAGACAAGGAAACGCCAGATTCTGTGGTGCTGCATTTTAATGTACCGCAAGACCTTGCCGATCAGTTTCGTTTTCATCCTGGTCAGCACCTCACTATTAAATCGAACATCAACGGTGAGGATCTGAGACGCTGTTACTCGATTTGCTCTGCCCCGAGTGAAAACAGCCTGCAAGTTGGTATCAAGGCCATTTCAGAAGGTCGCTTTTCCAACTTTGCCGTCAACGAAATTCAGCCCGGCGATGAACTTGAGGTGATGACGCCACAAGGTCACTTCGGATTTTCACCTAGTCCAGAACGCAAAGTAAATTATTTAGGTATTGCGGTAGGCTCAGGCATTACTCCAATTTTATCCATGCTTAAGACTGCGTTAGAGCAGGAAGACAACAGCACTTTCACTTTGCTGTATGGCAACCGCAACGTAAATAGCATGATGTTTCGCAATCAGTTGCTGGGCTTGAAGAACCGCTATCCGGATCGTTTACACGTTAGTTACTTCTTCTCGCGTGAAACCAATGAAGTCGATCTATGGAATGGTCGCTTAGACGGCGACAAACTACGCGAGCTCGGTAGCAACCTGTTTAACTGGAGCGACTTTGACGCGTGTTACGTTTGTGGCCCGGAAGTGATTTTGGAATCTTGCTACACCGCGTTGGTAGAAGGCGGACTGAGCGAAGACAATTACCATGTAGAGCGTTTTAACACCGCAACCAAGTCTAAAGCGAAGCCAGCTAACCAGTCCGAAAATACCCAAGTAACGCTTAAGCGTGACGGTCGCATCATGAAGATTGACATGACCTCACAAGATGACAGCTTGCTGGATGCAGCACTTCGTCAGGGCGTGGATCTTCCATATGCGTGTAAAGGCGGTGTGTGTGCCACGTGTATCTGTAAAGTCAAATCCGGTCAGGTTGAAATGGGCACAAACTACAGTCTGGAAGCTGATCAGGTTGAAGACGGCTACGTTTTAAGTTGTCAGGCCGTTCCGACAACCAGCGAAATCGAAATCGACTTTGATGTGTAGAGGCTAGCATGACATTACAGACCGATTATCAGAACCTGATCGGTGACATCTCCAATCAGGGGGTGTTAACGATTACGTTGAATCGTCCCCAGAAGCGCAACGCATTAAGCAATGACGTACTGGAACACTTAGCGGAGTTACTGGAAGAGGCGTCTCTGGACACTTCCATTAAGTCGGTAGTGCTTTACGGCGGCGAAACGATATTTGCTGCAGGTGCAGATTTACACGAGATGTCGAGTCAGCAGTCGATAGAGACTTGGCTAAATCCAAGACCGAAACTTTGGCAACGTATTGATCAGTTCGAAAAGCCTCTGATAGCGGCGGTTAATGGCTACGCGCTGGGGGCAGGGTTAGAGCTGGTCCTGCTTTGTGATGTCGTTGTCGCAGGGGAAGGCACGCAGTTTGGTTTGCCAGAAATCACTTTGGGCTTAATGCCAGGCGCAGGTGGCACGCAACGACTGTCTCGTACTGTCGGTAAATCTCTCGCGAACCATATGGTGCTGACCGGAAAACCAATCTCGGCTCAAAGGGCGCTTAACGCAGGCTTAATCAGTGAAATCACGGTGTCACAAAACACGCTCAATAAAGCTCAAGAGATAGCGACAGCTATTGCCCAGCATGCGCCTTTAGCCGTTCGCGCTGCTAAAACGTCATTAAAATCAGTATCAAATGGCACTTTGGCCCAAGGACTGATGATGGAAAGACAGTTATTCAGCCTGCTTGCGGAAACCCGAGACAGAGCGGAAGGAATCCAAGCTTTTCTTGATAAAAGAAAGGCGACATTTAAAGGGAAGTAATCAATGGAAGAGTTAATTTTATTTCAGGTAGAAGCTGGTGTTGCTGTCATTACGCTTAACCGACCAAAGCAACTGAATAGCTTTAACCCGGATATGCATAAGGCGCTTAAGCGAGCGTTAAAGCAGGCGGAAACTGATGATTCAGTGCGCGCAGTGCTGCTGACAGGCACTGGCAGAGGGTTTTGCGCAGGGCAAGACCTTAACGATCGCAACGTAAATAGCGGCGCAGAAATGCCGGATCTTGGCGAGAGCATTGAGAAATACTACAACCCTTTGATCAAACAAATTTCATCAATGCCAAAGCCAGTCATTGCAGCAGTCAATGGTGTGGCTGCGGGCGCGGGTGCCAATATCGCATTCGCGTGTGACATCGTATTTGCGGCTAAGTCAGCAAGCTTTATTCAGGCATTTTGCAAGATTGGTCTGGTACCAGATTCAGGTGGTACCTGGACACTGCCACGTTTAGTGGGATCGGCACGAGCGAAAGCACTGATGTTACTCGGTGACAAAGTAAGCGCGAGTCAGGCACAAGAGTGGGGCATGATCTGGCAATGTGTTGAAGATGAAGAACTTATCGAAAAGGCGATGTCAGTAGCAAACCATTTGGCTACGCAGCCAACGAAAGGGTTGGGTCTTATTAAACATGCACTGAATCACTCTAGTGAAAATAGCTTAGAAGTTCAGCTGGACTTAGAAAAAGATCTTCAACGACTGGCGGGAAGAACGGACGATTACCGCGAAGGTATCGCTGCATTTTTCGATAAGCGCGCACCTGAGTTTAAAGGGAAGTAAATCATGGAGTTTGTGATCAAAACCGTCGCGGTGATAGGTGCAGGCACCATGGGAGCCGGTATTGCACAAGTAGCGGCTCAATCTGGATACCAAGTGGTTCTGTTCGATCTTGAGCAAGGCAAAGCAGAGCAGGCCAAATCGGTTATCGCAGCGCGTTTAGAAAAGCGTGTTGCGAACGGCAAAATGTCACTAAGTGCGAAAGATACCTTGTTAGATGCCATGTATTGCTCGGACGCTTTGCAAGATGTCGCGAGTGCGGATCTGATTATTGAAGCAATTGTCGAAGATCTTGCGATCAAACAAAGTCTATTCAGAGATCTAGAGTCAATTTGTCGACAAGATTGTCTGCTTTCTACGAACACATCGTCTATTTCGGTGACATCGATTGCCAGTGCGCTGGCGAAACCGGAACGCTTCGTTGGGCTGCATTTCTTTAATCCTGCGCCGTTGATGAAGTTAGTTGAAGTGGTCCGAGGAATCGCGACTTCTCCTGCCGCCACTGAGGCAGCGAAAGCGTGGGCTGAGTCATGTGGTAAACACGCGGTGATCACTCGATCGCTTCCGGGCTTTATTGTAAACCGAGTTGCAAGACCGTTTTATGCAGAAGGTTTACGAGCGCTGGAGAGTGGTGTCGCGGAAGTTCAAGACATCGACCATATCATCACTCAAGCAGGTCAGTTCAACATGGGGCCTTTCGAGCTTATGGACCTGATCGGCCATGATGTTAACTACGCCGTTACCAAGAGTGTTTACGATGCCTATTACCAGGACAAACGTTTTACTCCGTCACTGACTCAGAAAGAACTTGTTGAGGCAGGTTTCTTAGGGCGTAAATCGGGTCGTGGATTTTATTGCTATGACGGTTCAACTGACAAACCTAGTGTTAATTTGGCGCAAAAATGTGTTTTGCCAGAACGCTTGTCAGTGTCGTTACTTGGTGACTGGAGTGGCGTGCCAAGCTTTGTTGAATTGACTCAGCTACCTAACAGTTACACCAACGAAGGTGCTCCACAGCTGTGTGTAAACGACATCATTGTTACGCCAACTCAAGGTGTGACAGCGTCAGAGTTATCTGAACAGTTGCAGAGCCCTGTGGTTGTCTTTGATTACTGCCAAGATTACGGCGCTAGTGACATTATCGCGATTGCCCCTGCTCTGCAGAATAATGCGAATCAAACTGAAGCTGTGATTGCTTACTTCCAATCAAAAGGCAAACAGGTATTAGTGCTGGATGATTACCCTGGCCTGATCCTATGGCGTACTTGGGTAATGCTAATTAATGAAGCGCTTGATTTAGTTAATCAGCAAGGTGCTTCTCTGGCAGATGTCGATGTTGCAATGAAGAGTGGTGTTAACTATCCACTTGGTCCAATCGAGCAAGGTGAACGCCTTGGCTGGCAACGAGTACTGGACACTCTCACTCATTTGCAATCCTTCTACTGCGAAGAAAGATATCGTCCATCGCCACTACTTCGCCAATTCACAATCAAAGTAAAGGGAGGTGCAGCATGATAGTTGTCAATCCAAAGCAACTTTCAGAACACTTGAACGAAGCAGCGCATGAAAAAGCGGTGGCTGAGAAGGCCGTTGCAGCGATGTTAGAGAATGACACTTGCACAAAATCGATGGGAATGGATGTCTCGGAAGTGGCCAAAGGGATGGCAAAAGTCACGATGCGAGTGACTCAATCGATGCTTAATGGCCACAGCAGTTGCCATGGAGGCATGTTATTTACTCTGGCTGATACCGCATTTGCTTGTGCTTGTAACAGTGAAAACTTAGCTGCGGTGGCATCTGGATGCAGCATTGAATACATTCGCCCGGCTTTTGAAAATGATCGGTTAACGGCCGTTGCGAATGTGAAATCTCAAGGAAAAGTAACCGGTACGTATGACATAGAAATCGTCAATCAGGACCAAAAGTTGATAGCGCTGTTTCGGGGGAAATCTCACCGAATTGGCACAAAGCTAGTAAAGGAGGACAGTTAAGTGACTAATGCATATATTTGTGACAGCGTCAGAACCCCAATCGGTCGATTCGGTGGCGCACTTTCAAGCGTTCGAGCGGATGATTTGGGCGCTATCCCTCTAAAAGCACTAATGGAGCGCCATCCAGATTTAGATTGGTCGGCGATTGATGATGTGATTTTGGGTTGTGCCAACCAAGCGGGCGAAGATAACCGCGACGTGGCCCGTATGTCGTTATTGCTGGCGGGTATGCCTATCGAAGTATCCGGTACAACAATCAACCGCCTGTGTGGTTCAGGCATGGATGCTATTAGCCATGCTGCACGCACTATCAAAGCGGGCGAAGCGAAGCTGATGGTAGCTGGTGGCGTCGAATCCATGTCTCGCGCTCCATATGTGGTGAGTAAGCCGACCTCCGCGTTCGATAGAAACGGTCAGATGTTTGATACCACTATTGGTTGGCGTTTCATTAACCCGGCATTGCAAAATCAATATGGCACAGATTCAATGCCTGAGACCGCAGAAAACGTAGCGGAACGCTTCCAAATCAGCCGCGAAGATCAAGATGCGTTTGCATTGCGTAGCCAACAAAAAACGCAGCAAGCGAAAGAGAAAGGGGTACTTGCAGAAGAGATTGTCCCGGTATCGATTCCTCAGCGTAAAGGTGAATCTGTTGTTGTTGCTGAAGACGAACACCCTCGTCCGCAAACGACTCTGGAGCAGCTCTCTGCACTCAAAGCACCATTCGCGCAAAACGGTTCGGTAACTGCAGGAAACTCTTCTGGCGTGAACGATGGCGCTGCGGCAGTACTGATCGCTAGTGACGATGCCGTTAAGCAGTATGGGCTAACGCCTAAGGCGAAAATACTGGCAACAGCAACGGTTGGCGTAG
This sequence comes from Allocatenococcus thiocycli, assembly GCF_921292965.1. Lineage (NCBI taxonomy): Bacteria > Pseudomonadati > Pseudomonadota > Gammaproteobacteria > Vibrionales > Vibrionaceae > Allocatenococcus > Allocatenococcus thiocycli. The sequence goes on along the minus strand of NZ_CAKLCK010000029.1, from coordinate 281,487 downwards.
AGCCTGCTATTATGGGTGTCGGACCAGCTCCGGCTGCGAAAAAAGTACTAGAAATGACAGGATTATCAATTAATGATATGGATGTTATCGAGCTCAATGAAGCATTCGCATCGCAAGCGCTGGCGGTATTACGTGAACTAGGCGTCGCCGATGACGCCGAGCACGTAAATCCAAATGGCGGGGCAATTGCGTTAGGTCATCCATTAGGTATGAGCGGCGCTCGAATCGTAATGGCTGCGAGCAATGAGCTAAAACGTAGAAATGGGAAGTATGCTTTGTGCTGTATGTGTGTCGGCGTAGGGCAAGGGATCGCAATGATCATCGAAAACGTCTGAAATTAAAACAAATACAACAGACGTGATTTACAGCCAATAAGAAACAAAAGGACTTACGAGGAGATCGACACATGATTAAGTATTCAAATACGCTGGACGCGATTGAGACCGCTTCTGTAGAGGAGTTAAGAGAACTCCAGTTCAGACGCATGAAGTGGACGCTTGAACATGCCTATAAAAACTCACCGATGTACACCAAAAAATTTGATGAAGCTGGAGTGCATCCATCAGACTTTAAATGTCTCGAAGACATTGATAAGTTTCCTTACACCACCAAGCAAGACTTAAGAGATAACTACCCTTTTAATTCTTTTGCCGTACCGATGGAAGACGTGGCTCGTATCCATGCCTCTTCTGGTACAACCGGGCAGCCAACGGTTGTCGGCTATACGCAAAATGACATCGATACATGGGCAAATATCGTTGCTCGCTCGATTCGTGCCGCGGGTGGTAGCGCGAAAGATTTGATTCATATCTCTTACGGCTACGGATTATTTACTGGTGGTTTAGGCGCACACTATGGTGCAGAACGCCTTGGTGCTGCAGTTATTCCTATGTCGGGTGGACAAACCGAAAAACAAGTTCAACTGATTGAAGATTTTAAGCCGACCATCATCATGGTGACTCCATCTTACTGTCTCAACTTGCTGGATAAATTAGAAGAGCATTACGGTGGTGACGCATCAGGTTGCTCTCTTAAAATAGGTATTTTCGGTGCGGAGCCTTGGTCAAACGAGATGCGTAAAGAGATCGAACGACGCTTAGGTATTGTTGCTCTCGACATCTATGGCCTTTCAGAGGTAATGGGGCCGGGTGTTGCCATGGAGTGTGCAGAAACCCAAGATGGTCCAACTATCTGGGAAGACCACTTCTATCCAGAAATCATTGACCCTATTACAGGTAACGTGATGCCTGATGGTGAACATGGTGAGCTCGTATTTACGTCGTTGACCAAAGAAGCGCTCCCTATCATTCGATACCGTACTCGTGACCTGACACGCTTGTTGCCGGGTACTGCTCGCACGATGCGTCGTATGGACAAAATTACCGGCAGAAGCGATGACATGTTGATCATCCGTGGAGTAAATGTGTTCCCATCGCAAATCGAAGAGCAGATTTTACAAATCGAACAGCTTAGTCCACATTACCAACTTGAAGTGATTCGCAAAGGTAATCTTGATCATTTAGTTGTATTGTTGGAAGTAAAAGACAATATTTATCTGGACCAAAGCGAAATGCTTACCAAGCGCCTGCAACATCAAATCAAGTCGATGATTGGCATCTCTACAACTATTGATTTACTTCCGGTAAATGGCATCCCTCGATCTGAAGGGAAAGCAGTGCGCGTGAGAGATTTGCGTCCAAAAGCTTAATCGTGAAATATGCCACTCTTGATAAAGCTTGAATTCGAGAGTGGTATAACAGCCCTAATTGTGAATAATACAAAGATTAATTAGGGAAGCGGATTGGCTTTCAATATTTAAAACGAGTTAAAGCCAAACATGGAGCTATTTTGAACCAAGATCTACATTCATTTTTCGAAGAAATTTCCGGTCACCAATCAGTCAGCGGTACATCGTTGATAGTTTCCTATTTTGGTGACTATTTGTGGACGTGTGGTGGTGGAATTTGGTTGGGTAACCTAATTCAAGCTATGGAAACTCTGGGTTTGAATCAGCGCGTTGTGCGTTCGTCTGTATTTCGTCTGCACAAAGATGAGTGGTTGACCGTCAATAAAGTAGGCCGCAAGAGTTATTATTATCTGGAACCTGCTAGATACAATGAAATGCTCCACGCCAACAAGAAGATTTACCATTCAGAGAAAGTAGCGTGGAGCAAACGCTGGAATATTATTCATACGTCACTTGGTCCGACAAATAGTAGTAAAGACAAGGTTAGGTACCTGCAACATAAAGGGTTTGGTTTGTTCGACAAGGATTTTTTCGTTCAGCCTGATCTGCAGCAATTGACGCCAGAAATTAAGCAAGAGATTACGAAAACCATCTCTAGCGCCAAGATTTTCCAGCAGGCTGAATTGTATTCTGAAAGCGAAGAAACCTTGAAAAATATGGTTCGGCAGTCATGGGATATTGAACGTATTGCAGAGGACTACCAGCAGTTTATCGAACTGTTTCGTCCAGCATGGGAAATAATAGAGTCCATGACGGATGATGCGATTAGTGAAGAAGATGCGTTTAAAATGAGACTACTGGTTATTCACTTTTATCGTCGAATCATTGTTAAAGATCCGGACTTACCAACGGAGCTGCTACCGGAAGACTGGCCACGAAAAGAGGCCGAACAGTTAACCATTAATATCTATCGAAAAGTTCACGCTAAGGCAATGAAGTACGTAATGGATAGCAGCGAAACACCAAACGGAAAGCTGCCTGTTCCGTCACCAAACTACTACATCCGTTTTGGTGGTCTGAGCTAGAGTGAGCTTTGTAACAAGGAAGTACAATGCCCATCTATCAATTTGCTGACGTTATTCCCGTTATTCACCCTTCGGCGTTCGTTCATCCGAGCGCTGAAATCATCGGTGACGTCATTATCGAAGAAAATGTTTACATCGGCCCTCTGGCGGTATTGCGTGGTGATTTTGGTCGCCTTATCGTGAAAAAAGGGGCTAACGTGCAAGACAACTGTGTCATGCACGGTTTTCCTGGTAAAGAAACCATTCTCGAACAAAATGTCCATGTCGGGCACGGCGCTATCATCCACGGTTGTCATATCGGTGAAAACACTCTGGTAGGCATGAATGCCGTTGTCATGGATCTCTCACGTATAGGCAAGGAGTCCATTATTGGTGCGAACAGCTTTGTAAAAGCCAAGAGCGACTATAAGCCTAGGAGTATGATTTTAGGTAGTCCGGCAGAACGCAAAAGAGACGTTTCGGATGATGAACTTAAGTGGAAAGAACATGGCACATATATGTATCATCGCTTAGCTGAACGTTGTTTTAATGAGCTCAAACTTGTCGAGCCATTGACCGAAGTTGAAACGGACAGGCCTCAAGTAAGCTGGGACGTTAACCACGAACCCAAAGTTAGTTAAATTCGTATAATACCTGTGAAGTACCTTTACTGACTTGCCTCTCTCAATAACCGCTTGTCTATTTACGAGTGGTGTGAGAGAGGGACCTTCATTTACTCCTCATAAAAATCTATAAGACCATAGAGCCACTCGGCTTTCTAATCATTACGTCTAAGCTCGTCTAAGCCAATCAACACATTAACTTCACTAATGTAAATAAATTGTTTAATTAAACTTTCTTGTGGATCACTAATTCTTGTTTTAAACGTCTTTAACGCTCTTCAACTAAATAGCATGGAACAATACGAAATCATAATTTAACTAATTGATATATATTAATTAAGTTTCTATTGATTGAATTGTCACCTTACTTTTTTGAAAATTAATTACCCTGAGGTTAACAGTTTTGGCAATACGTTAATTGATTGGGGTTAACAATGTGATAACAATTGGTGAGGTTGGAAACGAAAGTATCATATATTGGAGGTGACTTAATGATCATTTACGGAGTAGCTCTACTTTCACTTTGTACACTCGCGGGCTTGGCGATAGGGCAAGTCTTGGGATTTTTACTTGGCATACCTTCAAACGTTGGGGGCGTTGGTATCGCAATGGTGATCTTAATTGTTGCGAGTGATTATCTTCAGAAACATAAAAAGATCGATGTAAAAACGGAACAAGGGGTTGCGTTCTGGAGCGCGATTTACATCCCAATCGTTGTTGCGATGGCAGCTAAGCAAAATGTGATTGGTGCCATTACCGGTGGACCGATGGCGATTACCGCGGGTGTTGCGGCTGTTGCCGTTGGGTTTGCGTTAGTACCGGTTATTACAAAAATGGGAACCAGTTCAGTGTCCCAACTTGATAAACAACAAGCTTAAGTGGGGCGCTAATGTTTGAATCTCTTATCTCTGTATCAAATAAATATGAGCTAATCGTAGGCTTCGCGGTCATTGGTTTAATGATGTGGTTCTCTTTCTGGGTATCTGAAAAGTGGACCAAAGGAAGAATTCATGGCTCAGCGATAGCGATTATGTTAGGCCTAACGTTAGCTTACGTTTCGGGAGCGATAAGTGGGGGAACAAAAGGAGCTGTTGATATTCCACTCTTATCCGGAATTGGTTTATTGGGCGGCGCAATGCTACGTGATTTCGCGATTATTGCTACTGGCTTTGGCGTCAAATTGGATGAACTCAAGAAATCTGGGATGTCTGGCGTGACAGCGCTCATTTTGGGTGTGGTGATGTCCTTTGTTTCTGGTGCCGCCATTGCGATGGCGTTCGGATATACCGATGCGGTAAGTATCACGACGATTGGTGCTGGAGCCGTGACTTACATTGTGGGGCCAGTGACAGGTGCTGCTCTTGGTGCAAGTTCTGAAGTGATGGCGCTCTCTATTGCTGCAGGCTTGGTAAAATCAATTCTGGTGATGATTCTAACGCCTTTTATCGCGCCATATATCGGCCTAAATTCTCCTCGCTCTGCGATTGTGTTTGGCGGTCTGATAGGTACGTCTAGCGGTGTTGCCGCAGGGTTAGCTGCTACTGATGAAAAGCTGGTGCCTTACGGTTGTATCACGGCGGCATTTTATACGGCATTAGGCTGTCTGCTTGGTCCATCACTTTTGTACTTCGCTGTCGTTAGTATTGTTGCGTAATAGATAGCAACAATTTAGACGCTCGCTATTGCCAACAAAATAAACCCATTGGTTTGTCCATCATCTGGGAAAGACGGATTTCATCTATAAGGTAGAGGGCAGTTACCTTGTAGATGACGTCTGTTTCCCTTCCATTTTTTGTTCCTTCATTTAATCCTCCTGCCAGCATTATCCATTTCAATCGAATTCTATTTTTTTCCTTTATGCAATGATTCTTAAGCGGTTCTTAAGTTATGGCGTTTAATCTTGGTGGCGAGTTTGAATCTTTCTTACCACTAACAGGAATAATCATATGGAACGTAAAACATTTTTAGCTTCAACAATGGTGATCGCAGGACTACTTTCTTTTGGTGCTTATGCTTCTGACCCAACATGTACCGAAGAAAGCCCAGATAACTGGATGCAATTCGACGCGGCTCAGAAAATGGTTGAGTCACAAGGTTATAAAGTTAAGAAGTTTAAACAAACCGATACAGGATGCTACGAGTTATATGGTTACGACACCAGTGGTAAGCGTGTTGAAATCTATTACAACCCGGTTGATATGACGATAGTAAAAGAGGAAGTCGATGACTAAGAAAACTCAGTGGGATCGAGTCGTTAAACTCACCCACTGGCTTGTGGCTAGTTTGTTCTTGATAAACTATTTCATTACCGAGGACGGTAGCACTTTACACCAGTGGGTTGGGTATTCTGCGGTTGGAGCCGTTGTCTTAAGGTTACTATGGGGATGTGTCGCTAAACCTCCGGCGCGTCTTACTTCCTTCTTACCCTCCGTTCCTAAAGCAATAGGGCATTTAAAAGAGGTGTATCAAACCCGAGTTGATGATCACCATGGTCACAATCCTGCAGGCGCGATAATGATTTGGTGCATGTGGGTAGGGCTGATAACTATCGGAATCTCAGGGTATCTGATGGAAACAGACCGGTTCTGGGGAGAAGATTGGGTTAAAGAAATTCACGAGACCGCAGTTAACTTAACCTTCGTGTGCGTTTGCGTTCATGTTGGCGCTGTGGTTTTGATGACGCGAATTACGGGCCATTCCTACTTACAAAATATGCTTCCTGGCGAGCGAGAAAAATAGCCAGTCTTAAAGTGAGGCGCAGAAAGCAACAATCCTCAGTTGCTTTCTGTACTTTTCTTCTTAGAGTCAATTACGTCCTTACTCCTCTCAGCTCACTAGATTGTTGTTAGATCCCACCGTTTTATTTGAGCCTGCCTGATTTTTGATAAGCCTTTGAATTTTTGAAGCTAAACTTGTTAAAGTTTAGTTAAAGTGACATGCTGGCTGAAAGATTAGTTAGTATTTCGATAATAAATAAGAGTCGGTTCTAGGAGGAAGTATGCAGCAGGGAAAAGCGTTTCAAGATCAGATACCAAATAACCACTGTTTTGGCTGTGGACCAGAGAATGCGTCTGGCTTACAAATTAAGAGCCATTGGGTGGGGGAAAATAAATCCGCTTGTACATTTATTCCTTCTGCTCATCACTGTGCCGGTCCTACACAGTTCCTAAATGGTGGGATCATTTCTACAGTAATTGATTGCCATTGTATCTGCACCGCAATTGCCAAAGGTTATCAGTTACAGGGACGAGAAATTGGCTCAGGTGAAGCAGTATGGTACGCGACAGGGAAATTAGAAGTTAATTACCTTAAGCCAGTACCCATTGATAAAGATGTTGAGTTGGTGGCGATCGTAGAAGAAATCAACGGAAATAAGATGACAGTGAACTGCGAACTTTTTTCTGATGGTGTTCTCTGCTGCACTGCCAAAGTTGTTGCGGTTCAAGTACCTAATAGCTGGTTTTCTGGGGATAAATGTAAGTGATAGTAATGTCACTCTAAACGTTCAATAAAATCATTGATAACAGGATGGATTCATGACGACACAAAAAGTGGCCATCATAACGGGTGGCGGCCGAGGTATTGGTGCTGCGACCGCGCAACTTTTTGCAAATAATGGATATGCGGTATGCATCAACTATAAATCCAATTCAGAATCGGCAGCCCAGTTAGCGGAAACCATCACCCGTAACGGCGGCAAATGCATTACTGTTCAGGCCGATGTATCTCAAGAAGAGGATGTTTCCCGACTGTTTTCTACCGTGGACCAAGAGTTAGGCCAAATTTCTGTACTAGTGAACAATGCCGGTATCTTAAAGACACAGATGCGTTTAGAAGAGATGACGGCAGGCAGAATTAACGCAATACTCGTCAATAATGTCACCAGTTACTTTTTATGTTGTCGCGAGGCCGTTAAGCGTATGTCTACGCGCCATGGCGGGGTAGGTGGCGTGATTGTGAATGTCTCTTCCGGAGCTTCTCGTTCTGGATCACCGAATGAATACATCGATTACGCGGCGTCAAAAGGCGCGATCGACACATTAACCAAAGGCTTATCCTTAGAAGTCGCGGCTGAGGGTATCCGCGTCAATTGCGTGAGACCTGGCTTAATTCATACCGATATGCATGCGGATGGAGGAGAACCTGAGAGAATTGAAAGGCTCAAAAGTGTCATTCCACTGCAAAGGGGCGGGAAGCCAGAAGAGGTCGCTGAGGCCATTTATTGGTTAGCGTCTGAGAAGTCGTCATTCTCAACGGGGAATTATTTGGATTTAGCTGGTGGGTTATAATCGACAATCAGGCCTTGTTTAGTACCTCTGATCGCTATTGGTTACTTGCTGTTTAGCTGGGCGTCGTCAATTAAAGGATATCATGTGAAAATCAAATCCGTCACTCCAGACCCGCTTGTATGCCCTCTGTGTGGTCAGCCGAATTCCTGTCTCAATTTAGGTGATAAAGACATCACTAAATCGTGTTGGTGTAACGACCCGTCGATAAAATTTCCCGAAGGGCTCCTTTCCCAAGTTCCTGAAGAAAAAAGAAGAAAAGCATGTATTTGCAAAGCGTGCGCGTTAAAGTATCAGAACAGTATTAAAAAGAGTTAGTACACGTTGACAGTTTGGTATGCTAATTAAACTGAGCGTGCCCGTCTAAACAAGGAAAGTTAAGTGGAAATAAAAGAAGTCAGTTCAATCTCTGGTTTGGTTGCTCAATTGCATGCGCTTCTTACTGATTGCATAGAAAGTGGTGCGTCAGTCGGATTTTTAACGCCAGTTGATGAGCAGGAAGTTGATGCTTATTGGCAGTCGGTAGAGGCGGATCTGCGGGCTGGTTCCAGAAAGATCTTCTTAGCTTACGATAACGGAAGCGTTATTGGTGCAGTCCAGCTTTCTCTGTGCTCAAAAGCCAACGGCTCACACCGAGGTGAAGTTGAAAAGCTCATGGTAAAAACCAGTGCGAGAGGGCAAGGTGTAAGTAAAAAACTGATGTCACTGATGGAAAATACAGCTGCAGAAATCGGTTTGTCTTTACTGGTATTGGACACGCGACTCGGTGATATCGCATCCTCATTATATCGCGCTATTGGCTATAACGAAGCAGGACAAATTCCTCAATTCGCGCGTAGCTCTAGTGGAGAACTCGAAGCGACAGTTTACTTCTACAAGTTATTGTAATTAGGTTAATTCATGTCGAAAGTGATCTTGAAAGGCCACATTTTGGTGCCAGAACCGGAGTTGCAGGTGGTAAAGCAGGAACTAGAAAAACATACGCGCCTGACGTTACAAGAAGCTGGTTGCATTACATTTCGCGTTACCCAAAGTGCAGAAAACTCATTGCGATTTGATGTGTACGAAGAGTTCGTCGACGAGGCTGCATTTGAGGCTCACCAAGTAAGGGTGAAGGAGTCACATTGGGGGAAAGTGACGAATAATGTAGAACGCCATTATGAGATATTGCTGGATTAACGTTTTCTCTAACGACCTTCTAGTTTGTCGCGCTGCTTCTCAACTTCTTCAATGACAAAGTTTCGAAACGCTCTTACACGCTCGGTATGTCTTAGGTCTTCGTGGAGCAACATCCACAAATCCAGACCATAGAAAGCAGAGAATTGTTCATCGTATCGAGCCAAATCGTCATCAAAATCACCGATAAAGCAGGGTAAGAAAGAGAGTCCGACGCCTTGTTTTATCGCCATATGCGCTAATCCCGTATCATCAACGGTGAAGTCGTGCTTTCCTTCCGGGCAAACCTCTTTCGTCCAGGCGCGGTGGAAGTCGCAGCACTCAGTTCCGATCCAATTTGGCTTGTCGCCCGTTTTCTTTAAATGCTCTAGATAAGATTTGCTGCCGTATATCGCTGATGCAAAAGTGATTAACTTCTTCCCAATCAGTACTTCCGCTGGATTATTAGTGACTCGCAGTGCAACGTCAGTCTCTCGGTGCGGCATACTCAAGTACGTGTTTGAAGATTGTATTTCCAGATCGATGTCCGGGTAGGTTTGGTGAAAACGAGCAAATATGGGAAGGAAAAAAGCGTATGCGATGTGGTGAACGACCGTCACTCGCAGCGTGCCTTTGAGAAGTTTATCTTGGCCTAACAACATGTCCTCAGCGTTGAGTACTTCTCGCTCGACATGCTCGGCAGTCGCTCTGAGTTTTTCACCCGCGAGCGTCAGTCCATAGCCTCCTTGCATACGTTCTACTAAGCGCACGCCAAGCTTGTCTTCCATTGCTCGAAGGCGTCTTGAAACGGTGGAGTGTTGTACCCCAAGCTCAGCGCCTGCGCCACTGACAGAACCACGGCGAGCGACGGCCAAAAATATCTTTAGATCATCCCAGTTCATACAAACCGTCCTTGTGTGCATTTTTGCACAGTTAATGGGCATTTTTTGGGGATAACGTTTTAATTTTTGCACACCTAAACTGATATTGCACATTAAAAAGTTTGCTCATTAATAGAGTGAGAACCGAGTTTCTGAGGGAGGTGTAGTCATGAAAAAGTTAGCTGTGGTTCAACGTGCGTCTGGATTTTTAGATAAGCAGCAGAGCATCGCGTTGGCGGTTGAAAGTATTCAGTCTGCTGCCAATAACGGCGCAGAGCTTGTTGTTTTTACGGAAGCCTTTATTCCTGGTTATCCTGTCTGGTTATGGCGTCTGCGCCCTGGCAAAGACTGGGGGACAACAGACAGTCTTTATCAACGCTTAATGAGCAACGCGGTTGATTTAAGCTCATCGGATTTAGAGCCGATTTATGAAGCGGCAAAACGTCATCACGTCACGGTTGTATGCGGCATTAATGAACGCGACTCCAGCGTCAGCCGAACAACGCTATACAACACTTATATCACGGTTTGTCATGAGGGCAATCTCATCAATGTTCATCGAAAACTGATGCCGACTAACCCAGAGAGAATGGTATGGGGCTTTGGTGATGCGACTGGATTAAGGGTAGTAGACACACCGGTTGGCAGGATTGGCGCACTCGTTTGCTGGGAAAATTACATGCCGTTGGCACGTTATGCGCTTTATGCTCAGGGCGTCGAAATCTACATTGCACCTACTTATGACAGCGGCTCGGACTGGACTGAAAGCTTGCGCCATATCGCCAGAGAGGGCAGATGCTACGTTGTCGGCAGTGGTAATTTGTTGAGAGTTAACGATTTGCCTGATGACTTCCCAGAAAAAGAAACCCTCTATCCTGATAAAGACGAGTGGATTAACGGCGGAGACTCCACCGTCATCGCCCCCGGCGGGGAGACGTTAGTTGCCCCATTGCATGAAGAGGAAGGGATTTTGTATTGCGATATTGATACAGATAAAGTTGCTGCCGCCAGACGCTCTTTCGACGTTGCAGGCCATTACTCTCGCCCAGACATATTTACACTCAACGTAAATCGAGCGCCGCAAACATCTCTGCGTATCAGGGAAGCCGAGTAAGAAAATCCCCCATCAGATGGGGGATTTCGCTTTAGGTTAGTGTTGTCACTAAGTGATCGGTGGAGGAATAGACCAACTTACCATCAACGTAGGTGGCATCTACGTTTCGATCATCCCCTAATATCATCAGCGCGAACAGCTTATCTTCTAAACTTTTCGCATGTTGCTGTCGAAGGTGTTGTAAGTCTGTTGCGGCCCAGTCTAAGACTGCAAAATCAGCTTCTTTGCCTATTTCAAAGTTACCAACTTTGTCGTCGATACTGAGTGATTTCGCCCCGCCAAGAGTCGCGAGATATAATCCTTTAAATGGGGACAGTTTTTTATCTTGTAACTGCATGACTTTATAAGCTTCATTTAAGGTTTGGAACTGGCTAAAACTGGTGCCAGCACCCACGTCAGTCCCTAATCCCACGCGTACATTCTTCTGTTCGGCTTTCTCTAAGTCGAAAAGCCCACTACCAAGAAACAGATTCGAGGTAGGACAGAACGAGATAACAGAATCCGTGTCCTCAAACGCATTCCACTCCCGTTCAGTGAGATGAATCGCATGGGCAAAGACGGAGCGATCACCAGCCAGACCGTAGTGTTGGTAGACAGAAAAATAGTCTTCGTGTTCAGGGAAAAGAGACTTCACCCATTCCACTTCATTTTTGCTTTCAGAGAGGTGGGTTTGAACGTAAACATCTGGGAATTCTGCTTTGAGTTTGCCAGCTGCCGTTAATTGCTCACGCGAAGACGTAGGAGCAAACCTTGGGGTAATGGCGTATTGAAGGCGTTTGTGATTATGCCATTTCTCAATCAGTGCTTTGCTGTCTTTGTAACTGGACTCTGGCGTGTCGAGTAAGTAGTCCGGTGCATTGCGATCCATCATGACTTTACCGGCAATAATACGCATGTTTTTCTCAAGCGCTTCTTCAAACAGAGCGTCGATGGATTCGGGATGAACCGTACCAAACACTAAAGCGCTGGTGGTGCCATTTTTTAGCAGCTCATTAATAAAGAATCGGGAGATCACTTTTGCATGTATTTTGTCTTCAAACTGCTTCTCGGTTGGGAAGGTATAATTCTCTAACCATTCGAGTAGTTGTTTGCCATACGAAGCAATCATCTCTGTTTGAGGGTAGTGAATGTGAGTATCAATAAAGCCAGGCACGATAAGTTTGCCGCGATAATCCACGATGTCGGCATATTGAGTTGTATCTGAATCGCTGAACGCTTTCACGTCTTTGATGAGGCCATCTTCAACGACTAACAGACCGTCTTCAAAATATTGAAAAGCGTGTTTGGGGTTGGTGACCTTGGCAGGATCTTCGAGAAAGTGGAGCAAGCTCGCACGTATCGCCATCGTTTTCGGCATCGAGTCAGAAGAAAATGGTTCAGTATTCTTTAAGTATAGAACGTTCGATTTGTGGTTCATAAGTCACTCCATTGAATATGTTTGATACCCATGGTTTTTGACTTATCTGCGTAAGCCCTTGTCAATAGAGTAGTGTATGTAACAACCGAAAACCATTAAAAGCAAAGTGACTAAGCCAGAAGTATGCCAGCTTGGAAATTCGCTATGTTCCTATATGGATTGATGATTCAGTGTATTTATGTTGCCGGAATAAGGGCGATATTCGAACCAAACTGGTGAGAGATATAGAACCTTTGACCTCAAGTGGTGCATTGACTTGGCGTGATTACATCGTGGCAATGGTTGATTGAATTGCTTGTTTACGAGCTGCGAGAACACGCCTACATTTCTATATGTGTAACCCAAATCAAGTGATTCGCAGACTGCACGGATTAATGTCGAGCGACACAAAATATAAAGCGTAGGGAAGGTGGGATGGCTGAATTTATTTTACCCAGTGGTAACGTGATACCACAGTTGGGGCTGGGAAGCTGGTACATGGGCGAGGACCCACGATCGCGACAACAGGAAATCGACGCGTTACGCTTTGGTATTGAATATGGCGCGAAGTTAATCGATTGTGCAGAAATGTATGGCGAAGGTGAAGCCGAACGTATTGCTGGTGAGGCTATGGCTGGATATCGCGACAGATTGTATGTGGTTAGTAAGTTTTATCCCCACAACGCCTCCAGAGAAGGCGTAATTGCCGCTTGTGAGCGAAGCTTGACCCGTTTGAATACGGATCATCTCGATCTTTATCTGCTGCATTGGTCGGGAACCGTCCCGTTTGAGGAAACTCTGGAAGCACTTTATCAGCTAAAAACCCAAGGTAAAATTCGTGACTATGGGGTGAGTAATCTTGATATCGATGAGCTGGAAGATTTTTGCGCGGCTGATAAGGTTGGGCTATGCGCAACAGATCAAGTTCTCTATAACCTTTCGCATCGTGAACCGGAGTGGGCTGTGAAACCGTTTTGCGACAAACGCAACATGGCGATGATGGCGTACTGCCCACTCGATCAGGGCGCTTTGGTACACCATCCAGAACTGATAACTATCGCGGAACGTCATCAAGCGACGGCGGCTCAAATCGCATTATCCTGGCTGATTCGACAAAAAGGCGTGGTTGCGATTCCCAAGTCCAGCTCGATTGCACGTACGAAAGAGAATCTAGATTCAGTAAAAATTGTACTGACCGAAGAGGATATTCGAGAGCTAGACAAAGCCTTTCCCGCACCTGTTAACCAACATGAGGGAAGGATTGCCATTCGATGATTTTTTTGTCAGCCCAGAGAGGGTAATTTATCAAGCACGGTCAAACCTTTATCCATAAGCTCTACTTTAACGACTTGCGATAGGTTCAGATCGGTGATGATGCCATCAAACTCCTCAATATCTAACGCGTGGAAACTACCGACGCGACCATATTTGGTAGAGTCGGAAATCAGGTAGTTTGTTTGCGCCGCTTTTGCTATGGCTTTTTTAACCCACACTTTGCCTTCATTGGGTGTAGATAATCCTTTTAAACTCCAAGAAGAAGACGATATAAAGGCGATATCAATGTTCATTCCCGCAAGGAACTCCGCAACTTTTCCGCCGATACTCGATTGGTTTTCGCGGTCAACCTTTCCACCTGTATGGTATAGCTCACATTGACTATGGGTCATTAGGTAAGCCGCTATCGAAAAGTCATTAGTGATCACCAGCAGATCATCCCGGTCGACGATTCGATGGGCAATACTTAACGCTGTTGTACCTGCATCCAAATATACCGTGGCATCTTTATCTATTAACGTCGCGGCAATTTGAGCAATGTGCGCCTTTTCATCAGCCTGTTGTTCTACTTTCGCATCGTGTGACAACTCACTATGCAGCACCTGAGCAAGCTGCACCCCGCCGGAAACAGAGACTACTTTTCCCGAAGACTCTAGTTTCACAATATCACGACGAATCGTCATGTGTGACACACCGAGATGCTCTGTTAAATCAGAGATACTGAGGACTTCTTGGTGTGATAGAAGGGACAAAATTGTTCTTTGACGTTCTGCTGGAATCATTATTTCACTTCATGTTCTTGTTTTTCAGTATCCTAACAACCTTTCTCTATTTTGTGAATATATGTGAACATATGTTGCGTTAACAGTGTTAAGGATGTGAACTCACTCAAAACAACGGTGTTACTACACTTATAACGAGTGAAATATCAGTTAAATGTTAATATTTGTTAAAAATGTGACTTAGAGCGGAGTCCAGATGTTAACCTTCACATATAATCACAACCAATAAACAAGAATTAACAAAATTCAGTTCAATATTTACCAAGAAGGCATTGTTACTATGAGTGAAGTTCAATCTGTCGGTGTGATCGGTTTAGGATCAATGGGTATGGGCGCTGCAAAATCTTGTGTGCGTGCAGGTCTTGATGTTTATGGTTTTGATTTAAATCCTCAAGCTCTTGAAGAGTTGGCGGAATTTGGCGCAAAAGCCGTTTCAACCAATGCGGTGGAGTTTGCCGATAAGCTGGATTCTGTTCTGGTCCTTGTCGTGAATGCACAACAAGTAAATACCGTATTATTTCAAACAGGTCTTGCAGCTTCATTAAAACCGAACACACCAGTAATGGTCTCAGCAACGATTTCTGCTGATGCTGCCAAGCAAATAGAAGCAAAACTTGCAGAGCACAATCTGGTGATGCTGGATGCGCCAGTATCTGGTGGTGCAGTAAAAGCAGAAGCTGGTGAAATGACCATCATGGCATCTGGTGCTCAAAGTACATTTGATGCACTCGAGCCCGTCCTCAAAGCCACAGCAGCAAAAGTTTACAACATTGGTGAAGCGATTGGCCTTGGCGCGACAGTCAAGATCATCCACCAGTTATTAGCTGGTGTTCACATTGCTGCCGGCGCAGAAGCCATGGCACTCGCGGCCCGCGCAAATATCCCTCTGGATCTTATGTACGACGTGGTCACAAACGCTGCGGGTAACTCTTGGATGTTTGAGAACCGTATGAAGCATGTGGTCGATGGCGATTATTCACCAAAATCGATGGTCGATATCTTTGTTAAGGATCTCAACCTTGTGTCTGAGACAGCGAAAGATCTTAAATTTCCACTGGCGTTGTCTAGTGCAGCACTAAACATGTTTGTCAGCGCAAGCAACGCTGGTTTTGGTCAGGAAGACGACAGTGCGGTGATCAAGATTTTTGATGGCATTGAATTACCTGGTGTAGATAAGTAAGCGTACTGGAGTGGAGAAGTAAATATGTTATTAGGCGTTATCGCGGATGACTTTACTGGCGCAACCGATATTGCTGGTTTTCTGGTTGAAAACGGCATGCGAACTGTGCAATTAAACGGAATCCCAGCAACAGAGATTGACGTAAACGCGGATGCGGTTGTGATCAGTCTGAAATCTCGCTCATGCCCTGTTGACGAAGCAATCCAAGACTCTGTCGCGGCACTTCAGTGGTTACAAGAACAAGGTTGTCAGCAGTTCTATTTCAAGTACTGCTCAACATTTGACAGCACAGCAGAAGGCAATATTGGCCCTGTTACTGACGCATTACTGGCTGAACTTGGTGAAGACTTCACGATCGTTTGTCCTGCTCTGCCAGTAAATGGTCGTACGGTCTACAACGGGCATCTATTTGTGTTCGAGGATCTGCTAAGTGATTCTGGTATGCGTAATCACCCAGTGACACCAATGACCGATTCAAGCCTGATCCGCATGATGAATGCTCAATCAAAAGGTACAACCGGCTTGGTTAACTTCCAAACGATTGAACAAGGTGCGCAAGCCGTTACTCAGCGTTTTACTCAACTTAAAGAGCAAGGTCATCGTTACGCTGTAGTCGATGCGTTCAACGCCCAGCATCTGGTTACGCTGGGAGAAGCGGCTAAATCGCTAAAACTTATTACTGGTGGTTCAGGTCTGGCAGCGGGGCTTGCTAAAAACTGGGTTGAACAGCTCGAAGATCAGAGCAATGCCAAACAAGAAGGTAAACCGGCGAAAGCACCAACGGTGGTATTTTCTGGCTCATGCTCTGTGATGACCAATCAACAAGTTTCGGTTTACAAGCAACAAGCCCCTCATTTTGCTATCGATGTTGAGGCCTGTCTGACTAATGAGGATTACTCGGATGTCGTTTTCGATTGGGTTATGACAAATATCGCAAGTGAATTCGCACCTTTAGTTTACGCGACCGCGGATGCGAGCGCTCTGAAAGCGATTCAAGAGCAATATGGCGCTCAGGCTTCAAGTCACGCGGTAGAGCAGTTCTTCAGCCAACTCGCCATCAAACTTCAATCAAATGGTGTGAAGAACTTTATTGTCGCGGGAGGGGAAACCTCGGGTGTCGTTACTCAAAGCCTGAAAGTTAAAGGTTTCCATATTGGCCCTCAAATCGCACCAGGTGTTCCTTGGGTTAAGTCGGTAGAAGGAGAGCTTTCACTGGCACTTAAATCTGGCAACTTTGGCGACGAAAACTTTTTCGCCAAAGCCCAATCATTCTTTGCATGAGTGAGGTACGAATGAGCAACAACTCTAAGACGGAGCAACAGCTTCGAGAACAAATGGTAACACTGGCGCGTTCAATGTTTGAGCGCGGCTACGCCACCGGTGGTGCTGGTAACCTGTCGATAAAATTACCCAATGGCCACTTTCTGGCAACACCGACTGGTTCTTCATTTGGCCGCCTTGTAGCAGAAGAGTTATCCGTTGTGGATATCGATGGTAATCACATCTCAGGTAAGAAACCATCAAAAGAGGTGGCGTTCCATCTGGCAATTTACCGTAACAACTCTGAGTGTAACGCGATTGTGCACCTTCACTCGACTTACTTAACCGCACTGTCGTGTCTGGAAGGGCTGGATCGTGACAACGCAATAAAAGCGTTTACTCCATATTATGTGATGCGCATTGGGGAGCTACCGGTTATCCCTTACCTACGTCCGGGTGACCCACAAATTGCAGAGGAATTGTCACAACGAGCCAGCGACTATCGAGCATTCTTACTGGCGAATCATGGGCCTGTCGTCACGGGCACTGACTTTGAAGATGCTGTAGATAATGCAGAAGAGCTCGAAGAAACCGCGAAACTGGCTTTCATTCTTAAAGACAGCAAGATCCGTTACTTAACAGATGCCGAAGTCCAAGATCTAAAAGGGAGAGGTAAATAATGGCTAAGTTTGCAGCAAATCTCACCATGCTATTTACAGAAGTACCATTTCTGGAACGTTTTGAAAAAGCGCATCAAGCGGGATTTAAAGCGGTGGAATACCTTTTTCCTTACGCTTATGAAGCGCAGGATCTGGCAGACAAAATGCAGCAATTTGGATTCGAACAAGCCCTGTTCAATATGCCTCCTGGTGACTGGGATGCCGGCGAAAGAGGCTGTGCAGCAATCCCTGGCCGCGAAGATGAGTTTAAAGCCAGTGTAGACACAGCGTTAATGTATGCCGACAAGTTGAATTGCAAAAAGGTACACGCGATGTCTGGCATCGTTGATAAGCAATTTACTCGCGAGCAACATGTAGAAACGTTTATCGCCAACGTTCGTTATGCAGCAGACAAGTTTGCAGAGCATGGCATTGAGCTCATGATCGAGCCGCTAAATAGCCGTGACGTTCCCAACTACTTCGTCGCTCACCAGCGTGAAGCTGTTGAGTTAATTAAGCAAGTCAACCGACCAAATGTGAAGCTGCAACTGGACCTTTACCACGCACAAATTATGGACGGAGATTTAAGCACGCTTATCCGTGAGGTTGCGCCGTACACGGGTCATATTCAAATCGCGTCTGTGCCAGAAAGACACGAGCCTTCTGAAGGAGAACTGAACTATCCGCATCTGTTCGATGTTTTAGACGACTCAGGTTATCAGGGCTGGATCGGTTGTGAATACAACCCAAGAAACACTACAGAGGAAGGACTCGATTGGGTTAAGCCGTACCTGTAAAGAATAACGATATAAGAGGGCTTTGCTGAGCAAAGCCAGATGAAAAATAAAGATAACTTAATCAAAGAGATTAAGTGTCATAAATAACAATAAGTGCTTTGGGCATAACTTGATTGCCCATAGCACAAACCCTACACACGAGACAAAGGAAACAAAAATGGACGGAGCATTAATAGGAATTGTGATTGGCATCATTGCCATGATGGGGATGATAGTAAAAACACGTATCCCAGTAGCACTCGCAATGGTTATTGCCAGTATCATTATGGGCTTGTTTGCTGGAATGGCCCCAACCGATCTAATTAACGCGATTAAAGCTGGCTTTGGTGGCGTACTGGGCGGTATCGGCCTAATCATCGCATTTGGCGTGATCTTGGGCGCGTGTTTTGAACGCTCTGGCGCTGCGGTTCGCATGGCGAAAACCTTCGTAAAAATTTGTGGTAAAGGCCGTGAGGATCTCGCGCTTGGTTTCACCGGCGTTCTCGTGGCAATCCCTGTATTCTGTGACTCTGCGTACATCATTTTGCACTCTCTTGTCCGCGCAATTTCACGAGATACGGGTAAATCAGCGGTTGGCTTAGGCGTCACTCTTGCTCTAGGCTTGTTGATTACTCACGCACTTGTTCCGCCAACACCAGGTCCAGTGGCTGTTGCTGGTATTCTCGGTGTCGACCTTGGGGAATACATGCTTTGGGGCTTAATGGTATCAATCCCAATGATGCTGCTATCGATGATCTACATCCGCCGCGTAGGTAATGAATACTACCGAGTTCCAAATGGCGAATCTTGGATTACGAATCAAGCGGATTGGGCGAACCTTGAAAAAGTAAAAGCAACAGATGACAAAGAATTACCTGGTAACTTCTTATCGTTCGGTCCTATCCTTATCCCTATCGCACTTATTCTAATCAATACGTTAGTAGGTAAAGGTGATTCAGCATTACATACAGTTCTTTCTCTACTGGGTAACCCTGTAGTTGCAGTTGGTCTGGGTGTTCTAATGGCACTTTATGGCCTGACTCGTAAGATTGAACGTAAAGATATGGTTGGCTCAATGGACGATGCCTTATCGACAACGGGTTTAATCCTTGTAGTAACAGGTTGTGGTGGTGCAATGGGTGCAGTACTGAAAGCGTCTGGTGCGGGTCCACAAGTTGCTGAAGCTATCGCAAGCAGCGGTATTCCACCGCTATTAGTTCCATTGGCAATTGCTTCAATGCTTCGTCTAATCCAGGGCTCTGCAACTGCGTCTATGATGGTTGCGGCGACAATGACTCTGCCTCTTGTAGAAACATTAGGTCTAGACCCTGTTTTCGTAGCTTTGGCGTGTGCGGTAGGTCCTGTAGGCTTCTCTCACCTAAATGACTCTTACTTCCACATCATCAACCGTACGCTTGGTATCACTGAGTTAACGGATCAATTGAAGATTTGGTCTGTATCTTCAACGATTGCATGGGCTATCGGTGCATCAATCATCATGGTACTAAACTTAGTGTTTGGTAAAGGTGGTACTATCATTGATCCACTAGTACCAATTGCTGTGCTTGCGGCGGTTATCGTCGCGGTAAAAATCAAAAGTGGTAAAACAAAATCAGTAGAGTCGCTTGCATAATCTGACAAGAACTCAACAACAAAAAGCCCCATATTGTAAGCCTCAAGATGGGGCTTTTTGTTTATGAAAACCTGTCAAGATTGATGTTGCGGGAAGCTACATTTGCTCATTTTCGTTTCAATCACTAATACTTACTGAGTATTGGCTTAAGGCCAGAAGTTGAGGAAAGGAAGTATTGTGAAGAAACTGCGTATCAGCTCATGCTCATTAAACCAGACTCCAATGGATTGGAGTGGAAACCTGCATAACATTCAAAAAGCAATCAAGATTGCACATCAAGCTGGAGCCGAACTGCTTATTACGCCAGAGTTGTGTATTTCTGGTTATGGCTGTGAAGATTTTTTCCATAGTCCTCATGTCTCTGAGCGCGCACTGAAAAGTGTCTCTGACCTAACGCTGTCGATTCCCAATAGCATGGCGGTATCCGTTGGCTTACCCGTGATGATTAACAATCGGGTTTACAATGGTGTTGCACTGGTTACGCATGAGGGCATTCAAGGTATCTCTCTAAAGCGGAATTTAGCTGCGAATGGTCTTCATTATGAGCAACGTTGGTTTACGCCATGGACTCGAGATAAAAACGCGACGGTGGTACTCAAAGAGGGGACACCACCTGTGCGTGTTGGCAATCTGGTTTACAGCGTTAACGATGTAAAAGTTGGTTTTGAAATCTGCGAGGATGCCTGGGTTGCCGACCGCACTTCAGAACGTTTCTTCAACCAAGGTGTTGAAGTCATTGCAAATCCAAGTGCTAGTCACTTTGCGATAGGTAAATCGCTCACTCGTAAGCGGCTGGTGGAAGAGTCAAGCCGCGTATATTCGGCCTGTTATGTGTATTCCAATCTATCAGGGTGTGAATCTGGCAGGGCAATTTATGATGCTGGTGTGATGATTGCAGTTGATGGCAGTTTGGTAGCCAAAGGCGAACGTTTTCACATGAGTGATGTGGAGGTTGTGACAGCCGATGTCGACTTGTCCCGCAGCAGGATTGGCCAAATCAATAGTAGTCAACGCTATTATGAGGAACATGACTTTGATAAAGAGGCTGTCGTCAAAGTCACACTCGGTAAATCTCTTAACTCTCCCAAGTTGCATGTACAGCCGCTAAATCAGCCTTGGGAAGACAGTGAATATCTGGAACATGAAGAAGCTTTGCGTGCGATAGCAATAGGTTTACGTGATTGGCTGAGAAAGACACATACTGGTGGCTACGCGCTTTCATTAAGTGGCGGAGCAGACTCTGCCTTGGTCGCTAGTGCTGTTTATACATCCGTTATTCTGGAACTTTGGGAGCTGGTTACCAAAACAGAGAAAGATGACGAGTGTTCACTACCAGACCATTTGAGTCAATTTTTGAGCGAAGATCAAAGGAGTAAATTCAAACAGGCGGGGTCCTCAAACAACCTAGAGCCGTTCGTTAGGGATACGGCATCAGCAATAATGGCGAACATGCTGACAACTGCGTATCAGGCCAGCGCGAACAGCGGTTCCGTTACTCGTACTGCTGCGCAAAAAGTAGCGGAGTCATTTGGTGCTAAATTTCTAAACCTCAGTGTTGCCGAGGTGGTGAAGAATTACGAGTCGATGATATCAAAAGCAACCAATCTAGAGCTCAATTGGAATGATCACGATATTGCGCTGCAAAATATTCAGGCTCGTGTGCGCTCTCCAAGTATTTGGTTCATCGCTAATCTGGAAAATAAACTGCTGCTGACAACGAGCAACATGTCGGAAGGGGCGGTAGGTTACTGCACAATGGATGGTGATTCTTCCGGAGTCCTCGCACCTATTTCCGGTGTCACTAAAAGCCGAATTCTCAAGCTACTGGTATGGCTAGAGCAAAAAGGATTTTATTGCACTGGTAATCACATTATGAAGCTAGAAGCGCTTTCTTATATCAATAATCAACGTCCAACGGCGGAGTTGCGCCCCGAAGAACAAAGTGATGAAGAGGATTTGATGCCTTATGATGTGCTCGATCGTATGGTTTTTTTGACCTTAGAAGCCGGTATGTCACCAAGGGATATTTTTGATGCGATGACGGAAGAATTTGAACGCGTAGACATCCAAACCATGGCCACATATATCGTCAAATTTTTTAAGTTGCTGTTTCGCAATCAATGGAAACGCGATCGTCAGGCTCCGGGGTTTCATATCGAACTCAATAGCCTGGATCCGAAAACCTATAAACGTTTTCCGCTTCTAAGCTCTGGATACCAAGAGGAGCTAGCCTTCATCGAGGATAATTGCTGGATGAAAGACAGCTAGCGTGATTCAAGATCCGCTCTAACTGCTCCCTAGCTTTCTCTTTGTCCTGATATTTAAAGTATTGATGTTGAGGATGATTAGGTGAAGAAGATGATCTGATCATCGTCAGATGTGACTAAGCTTGCTTTCTTTTGTTCAATCAATTGCGCCGCACATGCTGGGGTAACTGCCTGAACTTGCCCTTTAGATTTAAGCGTTAATGTTTCCCATGCCTGATCTCGGTATTTACCTGCTTGCGTGTATTGAATAAGTACTTTCATCGTCGTCGCTCCGTTGTCATTGACGTGCTACTTAAACTAATCCGTTTATTTAAGTTGCACACTAGTTAAAAACGAAACATAAGTTTAACCAAATGAGTTTGACAGGTTTCTTCTGCGCTAAAAGTGGAAATATCATTTTGAATAACAAAGATATTACCAAGTTAAAAACCAATACACTTACAGGTGATTTATTTTTTAATGCCTAATTAAACAGTCAATTTATATTTCTCATAAAGAAAATTAACGGATTGTTACCACTTCGGCTGGTAGAAATAATTCAAAAAAACTGCGTGGGCATTCGGCCCAAACACGGCGAGTTGCAAACGCAGAGCGACAACGATGTTGTTTGTGAATTTGCTCTGTCTCGAAAGTGGCTAAACTATTTTTGAGAGGCTTCTTGAACTTCTATTTGCTTTAGCTTTTTGTTCATGGCTCTGATAAAAACGTTAAACATTATGCCACTGACTAAGCTACTTATCGTTATGGTAAAAAAGGCGGAAACAATCCAATCCACCAACGCGAAATCACTCACAATGACTCTGGGTTGATAGAGCGCGACACCAAGAATGACGACCCAATGCTTTATGCAATAGAAGCACTTAAACAGGTAGCCAATCATATACCCACACTTATTGGCAAGGTTCTGGACCGGGATAAAAAGTTCAGTTTGCGTGATGGTGATAGAGATACTGGATGCAGCAACGGCTAACACAAAACAGACCCACAAGCTTTCTGCTTGCGTTGTACTTAATAATTCAAACATAAAACGATCTTACTTAACTTAAACTGTATCATCAAAAGATACATTAAAGTTTGTGCGAATATCAACCACAAAACAAAGCTGGGTATTCTTTTATTCGTTTTGGTGTGTTGCTTCTGTGTGCTCGGTATATTGACGGGTAAACTCGTCACTCAAAGAGGCGAGGGTGACTTGTGACAGGCGTTTGAGTAACAGCGCTTCAGCTTCTTGTAGCGCTTCGTTTAACGATGTATTTACCGACTTCTCGACAAGGCAGTTAGGATTTTGGTTATCAAAGCCAATAGAAAATACTTTGGGTTCACCGATGGCTTGGTAAATATCAAGAAGTGTCACTTTTTCCAGGTCACAACTGATAGACCAGCCGCCGTTCTTACCTTTTGTCGACGTTATATAACCTGCTTTGTTCAAACCAGCCATGGTTCTACGAATGACGGCAGACTGGGTTCCGAGCATAGTAGCAAAGTGCTGAGAGCTCATTGGTTTATTTTCGTGAGCCAAGTGAAGCAAGATGTGAAGTACGCGTGATAACCGGCTGTCTAAATTCATAAAATTATTGTAAATCCGACTGAATAAGAGCCGACATCATAACAATATCGTCAGTGTTCAGCACGTGTAATTGGTGAAGTGAGGTGGCATGGCTTCCCTTATCTTAGTTGTCTGAGGGAAATCAATCATCGCCGATGAATCGCGACAGGAATGCGTCGAGGTCCAAAGTTCTCTTTTGGTCCTGCAAATCGCCCAGGGATTTTGTGGCCACAGTGGTTGCAGTGGCCAGTATCGTCTAAATGGTATTCTCCGAGTTGATACCAATCTCTCTCAATGATCGGTTTACCGCAAGAAGGACAATAGGTAGCGTCGGAATTTGGATCGTGAACATTGCCACAATAGACAAAGTGTAATCCGTGCGAAAGGGCGATATCCCGGGCTCGCAATATGGTGCTCAGCGGGGTTCTGCCTTTGTCTAACATTTTGAAATCTGGATGGAAGGCGCTGAAATGAAGTGGAACGTCAGGCCCTAAATTTTCGAATATCCATTGGCACATGGCGTTAAGTTCGGTATCACTGTCGTTTTCACCAGGAATGAGTAACGTGGTGATTTCAAACCATACGTCGGTTTCTTTTTTCAAGTACAGCAAGGTATCTAAAACAGGTTGTAGGTGACCGTGACATATCTTGTGATAGAAATGCTCTGTAAAGCCTTTCAAATCGATATTCGCCGCATCCATATGGCGATAGAACTCTTCTCTTGGTTCTTCGCAGATATAACCTGCGCTGACCGCAACACTTTTCAAACCAAGGTCACGAGCCGCGATAGCTGCATCGATGGCATACTCCATAAATACTACTGGGTCGTTGTAGGTGAACGCTAAGCTTTTACAACCGTATTTTAGTGCCGTTTGTGCCAATTCGTCTGGCATTGCTGTGTCACATAAGGTGTCAAACTCGCGTGACTTACTGATGTCCCAATTCTGACAAAACTGGCAACTAAGGTTACAACCAGCGGTCCCAAAGCTCAGAACACTGGAGCCGGGATAGAAATGATTGAGCGGCTTTTTCTCAATGGGATCGATGCAAAAACCTGAGGAACGTCCGTAGCTGGTCAGGACGATTTCTCCCTGCCGGTGCATACGCACGAAACAAGCGCCGCGTTTTCCTTCTCGCAGTGTGCATTTGCGTGGGCATACATCACAACATACGCGACCGTCCTCTAGCTTATGCCAGTAGCGAGTTGGGAAATAATCGGGAGGAGAGGTTTGCATAGTGAATTCACCCTCTAATGACCTACACTAAAAGTATAGTTGATGCCAAACGAGTAGGAATGCAATGAAATATCGGGAAGCCGCGGTGGCCGGAAGATTTTATCCCGCAACAGCAAATGAACTCATCACTCAGCTCGACGGTTATTTTGCCGAGCAAGCACTACTAACTGAGGCGCCAAAGGCACTTATCGTGCCCCATGCAGGCTACTTTTATTCCGGCGAAGTAGCGGCTAAGGCTTTTCGCCTGTTGAGCAATAGCAAAAATACGTTTTCTCGCGTTGTATTGTTCGGACCCAGCCACCATGTCGCATTAGATGGCTGTGCCGTCCCGGACAGTGATGTATTTCTTACCCCAACGGGAGAGGTGATGATAGATCGCGAGGGTGTTGAGGATTTGCTGTCACAAGATCTGGTTGCAACATCAGATCAAGCGCATCATTGGGAACATTCGTTAGAAGTGCAGTTGCCTTTCCTACAATATTGTCTGAATGATTTCACGCTTTTACCAATAGTCGTGGGACGCGATTTACACGGATACGTTAAGCGAATATTGGAAGCGGTGACTCAAACACCCAATACTCTCATCGTCGTGAGTAGCGACCTCAGTCATTACCATCCTTACAGCGAAGCCAATGAGATTGATGCCGATACCATTCAGCGTGTTTTGTCGTTTGGTAGCAACATTCACCCCGAACGAGCCTGTGGCTGTAATGCAATCAATGGCTTGCTCGACTTCGCCAAGGAACAACACTGGGAGATCAAGTGTATTAATTACACCAATTCAGGAGATGTGATGGCCCATCATGAAAATCGCGCTCCAGAGCCGTCTGAAGGAGTCGTTGGTTATGCTAGCTTCATCTTGTTTTGAATTGACTCAGGAGGCCAAAACACGTCTTTTGCAAATGGTTTGGCAGGTTCTTGATGAAGCACTAAGAGGTAATGGTTTACAGCTACCGCCAGAGCCAGATCTTAAAGAGTTACTCAAGCCAGCCGCCTGTTTTGTTACGTTACAGCATCACGGCAAGTTACGCGGCTGCATTGGTTCATTAGAAGCGAATGAACCTCTGTGGCTTAATGTCTGTAAAAATGCGTATGCCAGCGGTTTTCAGGATTCTCGGTTCCTACCTCTTACACTGAGTGACCGATCTGGATTGAATGTCGATATATCCGTCTTATCAAACTTAAAGCCTCTAACAAATCATGGTGAAGCAACCTTACTGGCAACATTGCGTCCCGGTATTGATGGGCTGTTATTAGAAGATGAATGGCACCGAGCTGTGTTTCTTCCTTCTGTGTGGGAAGTTTTGCCGACCCCTGAACAGTTTGTTCGTGCGTTAAAGCGCAAAGGAGGGTGGCCAGAAAATTATTGGGACGAAGACATCGTTATCCATCATTTTACAACCACCGTGATCTCTGAAATATAGTTTCGCCGCTGGTTCTATTTCTGACTTTGCAGAGCATGGGTAGGGTAGCGGTTTATCACATTTTCTAAAGTCATGATTCCAAACATGATTTTTCTAACAAATGATTCCGAGCTGCCAACAAAGTAAAAGTGGGGGTGCTTGGACCAGATTCGTTGCAGCTTTTTGTCTAATTTTGCTGCTTGTTCCAGAGATTCACTCCTGGTTGGATTGTTGCTGCTGATGTCTTGTCCAGATGCAGCAGCAGACTCAAAAAAGATCACGGCATCATAGCGTTCGAGTTCTTGCTCGAAAGTAGAGTTTATTTGCTTAAAGAAGTCACTTTCTGAATTGGGCCAGTAGGCGAGTCCATCAAGCGAACCACGGTCACAGACTAATAATCTATCTGGATACTGGATTTTATAGATGTCTTCGAGATTTTTTTGCAGTTGAAAAATGGTCTTTTGTACCATCTTAGTACTTTGTTCGTTGTCAGAACGTTCGACACCACCAGAGAAAAGTAGTGTGGCTGCCTCAGGAACAACCACAATTTTATCCCTCAGTTCTCTGCGAAAGAGATCCAATGCAGTAGTTTTCCCTCCGCCCGGGCCGCCGGTTACCACGACTTGTAACTGCTTTCTCATCCTAGCCTCTGACTTCAAGTAGTTAGTTGATATTTAAAGCATAGTCAAAAAATATACAAAGTTAGGTAATGTTAGGTTTAATAAATGGCTGGCTCTATAAGCCACTTACAAACTAGGCAGTACAAATATTTCTGAATCCATGAATGATTCGTGCTGCCTAAATAACCTCGAACGCAAGTCGTTTTTCATCATGCATATTGATCGAGTGCATTTCGATGGATCCTTGATGGAACTCACACAAAGTAATACGAGGGTCAGGAATAAAGTTGTTCGCACTGTAACCTGCGCCAGTATCAATAAATAACTTATTTTTCTTCATTTTGGGGCTGTTTAACGGGGTATGGCCGGACACAACAAAATCAACATTATCAATGTGCTTACCTGTGCTTCTTAAAATATCATCCCGCCCCCAAAGCATGGTCTTAATCGATTCTTTATCTACGGATTTTTCGTCGGGTGGCCACAGAGTAAATGGGTATTCCGCATGAAGTACGCCGATGCGCCAGTGGTTAACTTCCACACTGAGCGTCAGGCAAAAGCACGATGCAACGGTTTCTCTGGCGGCTTCTTTTTCGGCTTGCGTTAAGGACAACCACCATTCGCCACCATTCATCATCCACATGGACTTTCTGTATGGGTCTTGATCGAATCTTTCCAAAATAAAGCTGTCGTGATTTCCCAGGACGGGAAAGAACCATTTTTCTCTCGCGAGGTTTAAACATCGTAAAGAGTCATCACCTCGATCGGTTAAATCACCAACCGAGAATACACGGTCTCGGTATTTGTCGAAGTGAAGCGACTTTAACGCATGAATAAATAGCTCGAAATTACCATGAATATCGCCAACAAACAGATCTTTTCCCAACGTATTTCGGGAGAAGCGAGTATGTAATGGTAAGTCAGATGGACTGCTCATGATCACTAGCTTACTTATATCAGTGATACCTTACTCAAGAATAGCACAGGCTAAAAAAGGGCAGTTTGCACTTACTAAGTTGTCGCTTTAGAGCGTCGTTAATTCTTATTGACTTCAGATAAGAGAAAGTCGCGAAACGTCTGATTGGCACGCGAAAGGTAGCTATCTTTACGCCAGGCCAAACTTAGGTCAATTTCGAACGTTTCGGCAAATGGACGAGTAACGATCTCATCATCATCTCTGATTGCGACTTTCCACATCGGTGAAATGGCGTAACCTTGGCGAATCACTGCTTTGATTAAAGGCAGTAAGTTACTGCTAAACGCGACTTTCGGTTTCATGTTAACTTGTTGAGAAACCAGATCGATTAAGGTGTGGTGATAGTAGCCTTTTTGAAACAGGACTAAATCGTGAGCAAGAAAATCAGAATATTCAATCACCTCTTTCTCTGCTAAAGGGTGATCGACGGCCATACAAACGACCATTTCTTCGCGGATAAGTGGGCCGCTTTCTAATTCCGGTGTGAGATCTTTACTCGCAACGACACCAAGCTCCACTTCTCCTTCAAGTAACATTCGTCGAATATTACGTGTGCCTGTATCGAGGATATTCATATCAATATTCGGATATTGATGCCTGAATGCCATCACAAGAGGCGGAAAGTAGTAAGAGCCGAGCATGCTGGGTACGGCAACGTCAACCAAACCCTGATCTAATCCTTCCATTGCCTGCATCGCCAGTTTGGCATCATCAGCCTGTTTTAAGATTTGTATAGCGTGCGAAAGAAACTCATTGCCAGCGACGGTCAAAGTAATACCACGATCTCTGCGATTAAACAGTGGCGTTTTCAGTTCCTGCTCCAGCTTCTTGATACTACTGCTAATTGCTGGTTGCGCTAAGTTCATCAACCTCGCTGCGGCGGAAATAGAGCTCTGCTCTGCGGCGGCAACAAAGTGCCTTAACTGACGTAATTCCATATCCACTCATCCTTACCTAGATCGCACAATGACGGCTTCGGTTTATCTATGTATATAAATTTTATTTATGGATCTGATAAATACAAAATATTTTTTTTATTGTCAATTGGTCGATACCCTAGCGCTGTAACCAGTTTCATTAATTGACAAGAAAAAGTAGTTTGCAGTGAAAAAATCAGCCCATTACAGCAGAGTCGTCATTTGTGTCTGTCTCTTCTCCATCGTCACTTTTGCCAATATCTATTGGTTGCAGCCTTTGCTGCCTGTGCTTCAGAAAGAGTTTCAGGTTAGCTCTTTGGCTGCAAACTTAGCGATGTCAGCACCTTTATTTGGTATGGGGCTGGGCTTATTGATTTTCGCCAGTTTGTCTGACGCTATCGGACGGTGCAAAGTGTTATTAGTAGGGACCGCGATTGGGCTTTTGGTCTCGCTTGCTCTGCCTATGGTAAAAAGTTATGACGTTTTCTTAAGCTTACGTTTTCTTCAGGGTATGTTTTTGGCGGTATGTCCGGCATTGGCCGTACCGCTTATGGGCGAAGAACTGAGAAAAAGTTGGCTAGCAGGCGCGGTCGGTTTTTACGTAGCCTCTAACACACTTGGCGGGATCTGCAGTCGCTTAATGGGTGGACTCAGCACGGAACTACTGGGTAACTGGGCATACGCTGGCTATATGATCGCTGGTATCAGTGTGGTTCTTTATGTCATCATTTACTGTTTACTGCCTAAGCAGCGTCACTTTAAACCAGCTCCTCTTCGCGTGGGCAAATGTCTCAAAGCCTATGGCTATCACCTTAAAAACCCTCAGCTGGTGGTGTTGTATCTACTCATCGGTTTGGCATTCGGTACGTTTGTTAACCTTTCTAATTATTTGATGATGGTGTTAAGCGATTACCCATACAACCTGCCTAGCGACGTTCGTAGTTTGATGTTTTTAACGTTACTTGGCGGTACAACCAGCTCTTCGCTTGCTGGTCAGTTTGCGAAAAAACACAGTCAGATTGCTGGCGTGGCGTTTGGTGCAATCATTATGTTGATGGCCAACTTTTTAATGAGCTGGTCAAATATCTATACCATGGTGATTGGAATGGTGATGGTATCGGTCGGATTCTTTTTCTGTCATGCGCAAGCCAGTACCTTGATTGGTCGAAAAGCCACTAAATCTAAAGGTAGTGCCCAAGCGCTATACAGTTTGTTTTACTACTCAGGTGCGAGCTTAGGCGTATTTTTCTTAGAGCCGTTTTATCAAGCCTGGGGATGGCAGGGTATTCTGGGAGCCACACGTATCGCACTCGCGCTTTGTATCCTATTGGTGATCATTTACCAGTGGATCAAAATATACAAAGACAACCACTCTCATGCTATGTCATAAATGCTCTGTGTATGAATATGTTTAGTGTAGCGTTAAAAGAGCCTGTCGCGGGCTCTTTTTCATTTTGGATGAAGTAAAACATATGCAACTCTTGTGTTAATTCCATGTTTCAGGCAGTCTGGAAGTTCGATTCTATATCCAACTCATCCCCCGAGGGGTAATCGGTAAGCCGCTTTTGCCAACTATCCGTATTACGTGACACGGTGGACGCCTGAAAGGAAGCATAATGTCATTACGTGATCGGTTATTAGCTCTCACCATCGTATTGGTGTGGGGTGTCAATTTTGTGGTTATCAAAGTCGGCCTACAAGGGATGCCGCCTCTGTTACTGGCGGGATTGCGCTTTGCTTTAGTCGCGTTTCCTGCGTTGCTTTTTATTCCTCGCCCTAAAGTGCCTTTAAAATGGCTTGTTGCCTATGGCTTAACCATCAGTTTTGGACAGTTTGCGTTACTTTTCTGGGCGCTGAATGTTGGTTTGGCGGCAGGGTTAGCGTCACTTCTCTTACAGGCACAGGCATTTATCACGCTAGGATTTGGAATATTACTGCTCAAAGAAAAGGTGCAGCGTCACAATGTTATTGCAGTTGTGACCGCGGGTTGTGGCGTTTACCTACTTGCGGCAGCGCAACATGATGGCGCTGCGTCGCTTACTGGTGTGACCTTGATACTCATTTTAGGTGCTGCAACTTGTTGGGCGCTTGGCAACATTACCAATAAAGTGATCATGCAAAACTACAGCGTGCCGACTATGTCACTGATCGTCTGGAGCGCGTTAGTACCCACCTTCGCCTTTGCCATTGCCTCTGTTTCGATAGAGGGCCCAGACGTTATCAAGAGCTCGTTGTTAAACATGCAATGGCACAATCTGTTTTCAATTGTTTACCTGTCACTTTTGGCGACTATTGTCGGCTACGGAGGTTGGAGTTACCTGCTGAGTCGTTATCCAACTGCTTTGGTTGCGCCTTTGTCATTACTGGTTCCGGTATTTGGCTTGCTTAGCGCATGGATTCTGTTAGATGAAAGCCTAAGCTTGTACCAAGTGATGGGTGTAATTGTCATTGCAGTGGGGTTAGTGATTAACGTATTTGGTCGACGTTGGTTTAGGAGAAAAGCTGATCTGGTGTCGTCGATTTAGAGGTAGTGTTAGAGCGTTTTGGCGGCGATGTTCCACCCTGGGAAAGAAGCTTAATCGTTTAGAATTAATCTGCTGTATGGATGATAACGTTCAACTTCATCTATGGAGGCGGTTGAGATAGTCTACAATGTCAGACAGTTAAGTTAATATTTATAAGTCCTTAATTAAAAAGGATATGGAAGTACAACATGAACGAAATTAAACGACCTGTAAACTCTCATCGGGCTTATCATGCCCATGTCTATTTTGATCACCAAACGGTGGCGTTTGCGTCAGGGCTATGCCGAGAAGCCGAAGAAAGGTTTCGTGTAAAAATGGGACGAGTCCATGAGAAATTGGTTGGTCCGCACCCGAAATGGAGTTGTCAGCTCAAGTTCACGTCTAAGGATTTTGATGAGCTCATTCCATGGTTAGATGAAAATCGAGAAGGTTTGTCAATTTTGGTTCACGCGCTTTCAGGTAACGAGTGGGAAGATCATACTCTGTATGCGTATTGGCTGGGTGAAAGCCTTGCGTTGGATTTATCTGTTTTCGAAGCGACATCAGAAAGAGAAGATTGATAGAGCGTATAACCAGCCGAATGGATGTTAAGGAGTCGCACTCGCGGCTCCTTTCTTTTTGTGTTTAGCCAGGATAAGGCAACTTAGAGGTTATGTTAAATCTTGAATATTTAAGTATCTGATCTAACCTAATATTTTAACAATAAGAATAATCATATCGTTGGCAGGTGATTTGTTATCCAGGGAGGCTGGGGAACATGAGCGAAGCGGTCAAGAAAAGTACTTTCAGTATGAAAGTAACAGTGGTTTCCGTATTTCTATTTTTATCTTCATTAATCGTTATCTTAGCCCTTTCATTACAGTATTACTTTAGTCAGGGACTTGCCAAAGATGCCGCATCAACGGCGTTCAACCGGACTGCAAATGGCTTTAGCGGAAAAATTGATTCACTCAATACACAAACAAGTAACCTCATCAATGTACTCTCACACTTTCCCCAAATAGATCAGGAAGTCGAAACCAACGATCAACATTCAGCCCGAGAAGTGATCGCCCAAGCGATGTTAAAAAATAATAATTTATATGGGGTATACATTGGTTATGGAAATGGCGACTTTTATGAGCTGATAAATCTCGGCAGCAGTGAGAATTTAAAATCCAAACACGGTGCGGCGACAGATGAAAGTTGGTTAGTGGTTAAAATTTATGAATCAGGAGGAGGAAAGGAGCGATTGTCTGAGTATTACGATAGTAATTTCAACCTCACTCGCCGCAATGTAGAGCCCACGACGTATTCTGCAAATAGACGTCCCTGGTATCGAAAAGCCATCAACAGCAATGAAGTCGTCAAAACTGCGCCTTATCTTTTCCACAATCTACAAACGCCGGGTGTCACTTACGCCAAACGCATAAAAAATACCGATAGCGTTATCGCAGCAGATATCTCTCTTACATCATTATCCGCATTTCTTGCTAAGAATAACTCCGATGGTGAAGCAATGATATTTGATACCAACGGACGCATTCATGCACACTCCTTCGAGTTAGCCAGTGACACTGATGCTTTACCAACACAGCCGATAGCATTGACTGCCGAAGAGAAGCATTATGTCGATTCACTTGGTGTTCTTCGGATCGCGAATAAATCAAACTGGCCACCATTCGATTTCTCTTACAGCGGGTTACCGCAAGGTTATTCTACCGATCTGGTGAGTCTCTTAACCAAAAAACTCGGTTTAGACGTCAAATACGTTAACGGTTACAGTTGGGAAGATTTAAACGCTCTCTACCTATCTGGTAATATCGATATTCAACAGTCAGTCCCCGAGCTGCCGTTAACGTCACACACGGGCTTATCGACCACACCGTATCTTGAGCTATCCAGCGCGATTGTCACCAGAACAGAACATCCAAACGTCAGCAGCTTAGATCAGTTAGAAGGGAAGTCACTGGCTATCTCGGTGGGATCGGGATTGGCTGAGCTCATTCAGCGCGATTATCCCAATATTAATGTCCTAAAAGTGAAAGACAGTCTAAGTGCACTTAAAGCGGTGGAAAACCGAACAGCCGATGCATCGTTGGAGTCCAAGCGAGTCGCAGACTATTTGGTTGGCGCATATTCTCTTAGTGAGTTAAAGGTGCTCCCAGAATTACAAAGCTATGATCAAACGTTGTCGATAATGGTTGCTGAAGATAAAAAGCCACTGGTGAGTTTACTTAACAAAGCCATGGCATCTGTTTCTGACACAGAGAAGCAATCGCTAGAAAAGAAATGGTTAGAAGATCAGGGCGATCAAAGCAGTCAAAACAACAATATTGTCCGTTCTCTTAAAGCGGGGGTTGTGCCTTTTCGTGAACTGGTCAACATGGCAAAACAGAGCGAAACGGACAGTCCGGTATTGGCATCAATTGAAAGTCACGGCAAACCGTACACCCTTTATGTGCAGCGAGTCGAAGCAAGCCTGGGCACCAAAGAATACATTGGGTTTGTTCTCCCTACCGAGATAATTCAAGCGCCGTATATGGATAAAGTGAACAAGTCTACGGTCATCACGTTTGGTGCGATGTTGTTGCTTTTGCCAGTACTTTTGTTTTTCGCCAATGTCATTGTTCGACCGGTTCGGGCATTATTTGGTGAGAGCGAAAAAATTAAGAAGCGGGATTTTAGCTCAGTAGGGAAAGTACCAAGTTGGATAGCCGAGCTTTCGGCGCTTTCGGATTCGATGTTCTCTATGTCTCGCTCGATCGAAGAATATCAAAAACATCAGCAAGAATTAATGGACTCGTTCGTCAAGCTGATTGCTCAAGCCATTGATGACAAATCTCCTTATACGGCGGGGCACTGTGAGAGGGTACCAATACTTGCGATTGAACTCGCGAAAGCCGCTAACAAGAGTAATTTGCCAGCCTTTAAAGATTTCAAACTGAAAACAGAAGAAGAGTGGCGGGAGTTTGAAATTGCCGCGTGGTTGCATGATTGCGGTAAAGTGACCACACCAGAACATATCGTCGACAAAGGCACCAAGCTTGAAGCGATATTTAACCGAATCCATCTGGTTAGAATGCGTTTTGAAGTGTTGTTAAGAGAGGCGGAAATTGACTATTGGAAAGGCATTGAATCTGGTAAAGATGCTGACGAATTGAAACGCGCGCTTGCTCAGCGTCAGGAGCAGATTAAAGATGACTTTGCCTTTGTTGCCCAATGTAATGTGGGTGGCGAGTTTATGTCAGACGAACATCTTAATAGATTGAAGGAAATCGCCGCTCAAACCTGGATTCGCCACTTAGATGACCGGCTGGGTTTGTCGCCAGAAGAAAGTCGACGTATCGAGAGCATAGAGCCTCAGAGTGTGCCGTGTGAAGAAAATCTGTTGTCTGATAAGCCAGAACATTTGATTAAATGGCCGCAAGACCCGAATAGTAAAACTGGTGAAGAGATTAAAATGCGCGCTCCTGAATGTCAGGCAAATCAAGGAGAGCTGTATAATTTGAGTATTGGCAGAGGTACGTTAACTGCAGAAGACCGTTACCGAATTAACGAACATATTGTTTCTACGATACGAATGCTTGAAGCGTTGCCATTACCGGAAGAATTAAGGCGTGTTCCAGAATATGCAGGTGGTCATCATGAAACCCTCCGAGGTGACGGATATCCAAAACAACTCAGTGCAGATGAATTGCCGACCGCAACTCGAATTTTAGCCATTGCCGATGTATTTGAAGCACTCACCGCATCTGACCGACCGTATAAAAAAGCCAAACCACTAAGTGAAGCTATAAAAATACTCAATTTTATGGTTCAAGACGGGCACTTAGATAAGGATTTGTTTGAGCTGATGTTAAATCATAACCTTCACATCGAGTATGCGAAAACATTCCTACCAGATGAGCAGATTGATGTTGAAGAGTCACAAAATTGTAGCAAGCCTTTAGAGCCTGAAACTCAGAACGTAAGTGGTGGGTTCTAGTTTAAGCGCGAGGTTTTAATATAAGAGGATCAAAAAGGGCGAGCATTAACCTGCTCGCCCTTTGTTTGACTGTTTACAGTTGTTCAGCAAGCTGTGGCAAAATCTCAAACAGATCGCCGACTAGCCCGTAATCAGCAACTTCAAAGATAGGGGAGTCTGGATCTTTGTTGATCGCAACAATGACTTTAGACTCTTTCATACCTGCAAGGTGCTGGATTGCACCAGAGATCCCAACCGCAATATAAAGCTTAGGTGCGACAATTTTACCGGTTTGGCCAACTTGTAAGTCATTCGCGACAAAACCAGCATCGACGGCAGCGCGAGACGCCCCAATCGCTGCGCCAAGTTTGTCGGCGACTTTTTCGATAAGCTCGAAGTTTTCTTTGCTGCCCACACCCCGACCACCAGAAATCACGATTTCAGCGGCGGTGAGTTCAGGTCGCTCTGAAACGGTCTTGTCGATAGCGACCAACTCAACAACTGGAGATTGAACGGTGGTTTGCTGATGTTCAATGTCAACTTGGCTATTGCAGGCAACCGGGTCAAAGGCCGAAGCACGCACGGTGACCACACGCAATGAGTCGTTTGATGTTACTTTAGCGAACGCGTTGCCCGCATAAATTGGTCGGATAAATGTCTTGTCATCCACCACTTGAACGATATCTGAGATTTGTCCAACTCCGCATTTAGCTGCGATGCGTGGCGCAAGATCTTTCCCTTTTGATGAAGAGTTTGCCCAGATGCCGTCAAATCCGTCGGCTATCCCTGACACAACAGGAGCAATATTTTCGGCGAATTGGTGCACCAGCGATTCGTCGTCAATGCAAATCACTTTGGCAATACCATCAACTCGGCTTGCTTGTTGGGCAACGTCTTCACACTGATAACCAACCACGAGTAGAGTATTGTCTTGGCTCACCTGACTCGCAGCATTCACAACTTTCAGCGTATCGGCATGCAGTTGCTGGTTGTCATGTTCTGCAATAATTAGATTCTTCATGAAATCACCTTCGCTTCGTTACGTAGCTTATCAATAAGTTCAGAGACAGACTCTACTTTGATGCCTGCTTTTCGTTGCGCTGGTGGCGTGACTTCAGTGATGGTCTGGCTAAATACAATCTCAACACCCAGACTCTCGGGAGTGATCGTATCTAGTGGTTTGCGTTTGGCTTTCATGATGTTTGGCAAAGACGCAAAGCGAGGCTCATTTAAGCGTAAATCAGTGCTGATCACCGCTGGTAAGTTCATTGCCACTGTCATCAAACCGCCGTCAACTTCTCTTACCACCTGAACCTTTTGATCTTCAATCTTCACTTCCGAAGCGAAGGTTGCCTGAGGCCAGTCAAGCAGAGCTGCCAGCATTTGTGCAACTTGGTTGTTGTCGGTGTCGATAGACTGTTTACCGGTGATCACCAGCTGAGCTTGCTCTTGCTCGACGATCGCTTTTAGTAGTTTCGATACAACCAGCGGTTCAATCTTGTCTTCAGTTTCAATATGAATGGCTCGATCTGCGCCTAGCGCTAGGGCAGTACGCAATTGTTCCTGACACTGTGTGCCACCCGCACTCACAACGATGACTTCTTCTGCAATCCCTTGTTCTTTAAGTCGCACAGCTTCTTCAACGGCGATTTCACAGAAAGGGTTGATAGTCATTTTGACGTTATTGGTTTCAACATCGCTGTTGTCCGACTTAACACGGACCTTAATGTAAGGATCAATGACCCTTTTAATTGGCACTAGTATTTTCACGTTAGATTCCTTTTTACAGTGAAGACTATGTGTTTACAGTGAAGACGATGTGATGACGTCTTTAAATTGATGTTAATTTACCTTTACGTTTGCGTCAACTTTAAATATATTGTTGTTTAACAAGTTGGCAACATGCAAAAAGAAGAAGGGAATACAACCATGGAAAGAGACTGCATGGAGTTTGATGTTCTGATTGTTGGCGCAGGGCCTGCGGGCTTGTCTGCTGCCTGCCGCATTAAACAGTTGGCAATGGAAAAAAACCAAGAAATCTCAGTTTGTGTTGTCGAGAAAGGTTCAGAAGTCGGAGCGCACATACTCTCTGGTGCGGTGTTTGAAACGCGCGGTCTGGAGGAGCTGTTTCCTGATTGGGAGGCAATGGGTGCCCCACTGAATACTAAAGTTAATCAGGATAAAACCTACTATCTGAGTAATGAACTCAATGGTCATGAGCTGCCAACGTGGGCAGTGCCGAATACGTTACACAACGAAGGTAACTACATAATAAGCTTAGGTAGCTTATGCCGCTGGATGGCGAATGAAGCGGAAAACTTAGGCGTGGAAATTTACCCAGGTTTCAGTGCCAGTCAGGCTATCTTTGACGAGCAAAACCGTGTTTGTGGCGTAATTACTGGCGATATGGGCTTGGATAAAAATGGCGAGCAGAAAGCCAATTTTGAGCCGGGTATTGAGCTTCGTGCTAAGTTTACTCTGTTTGCCGAAGGTGCACGTGGACATATCGGTAAGCAACTGATTAACAAATTTAATCTGGCTGATGATAAAACGCCTCAGCACTATGCGATTGGTTTTAAAGAGCTGTGGGAAGTTCCAGCCGAGCAGCATCAGCAAGGGTTAGTTGTGCATGGGTTAGGCTGGCCACTTGCGAGTGAGGCAACAGGGGGAAGCTACCTTTATCATTTGGAAGGTAACCAAGTTGCGGTTGGTCTGATCGTCGACCTTAATTATACCAACCCTCATCTCAGCCCGTTTGACGAATTCCAGCGGTTCAAACATCACCCGATGATTGAGCAATACCTTAAAAATGGTAAGCGCATCAGCTATGGCGCGAGAGCGATCACTAAAGGTGGGTTCCACTCCCTTCCAACTCAACAATTTGCTGGGGGTTTACTGATTGGCTGTGATGCCGGAACGCTCAATGGTGCCAAAATTAAAGGCACTCATACCGCAATGAAATCGGGGATGCTTGCCGCCGAAGCAGTATTCGAAGCAATTTTAAATCAGTCGGCTAGTGCTGATTACCAGAAACATTTCCACCAGTCTTGGTTATACGAAGAACTGTATCAGGCACGTAACTTTTCAAGCGGCATTCACCGCTTTGGCGCTTGGTTAGGTGGAGGCTTGGCGATGCTGGAACACAACGTGTTAAAAGGCAAAGCGAAGTGGAATGTACGCTGTAATAATCCTGATCATCAATCGTTACTTTTGGCAGAAAAGAGCCATGAGATTGCCTATCCCAAGCCGGATGGCGTATTGAGTTTTGATCGCCTCTCTTCAGTCTATTTGTCCAATATCTTCCACGAAGAAGATCAGCCATGTCATCTGCATCTTGCTAGTCAGCGAATTCCAATAGAGCAGAACTTAGCTCTTTACGCCGAGCCAGCACAGCGATATTGCCCTGCTGGGGTGTATGAAATTGTAAAGGGTGAGGAACAAGCTGAATTACAAATTAATGCGGCGAACTGCATTCACTGTAAAACCTGCGACATCAAGGACCCAAGTCAAAACATTACCTGGACACCTCCAGAAGGGGGCGGTGGCCCTAACTATCCGAACATGTAATTTTGCATGTAATTTCTATTAACAATTTATTTACTTAAAGTTTGCGTTAGTTCAAATCTTAATCGATGAACTGGATTGCAACTTCAACTTCTAGGCACTATTCTGACTTTAACTTGACGTTTACGTAAACTGAATAAATGAGTTGATGCATAGGTGTATAAGCAGTTGCCAGTATCAACGTCAGGCTGGATATGGAAATAGTGCTTCACGGAACGCACTCAAAAAGAAAGGGAGATCAACTATGGTATCGGAAACACCTCTTTTGCAGGTAAACGATATTTCATTGGCCTTTGGTGGGGTTAAAGCTTTAACCGATGTGAGCTTCCATGTGAACGAAAAGGAAATCTTTTCAATCATTGGTCCCAATGGTGCTGGTAAAACATCAATGCTCAACTGCATTTCAGGACGATACACGCCTAACAAAGGCTCCGTAGTGTTTGCCGGAAATGACGTCACCAAGCGTACACCGAGTCAACGAGCAGAGTTAGGTCTGGGTAGAACGTTCCAGAACCTGGCGCTTTTTTCTCATATGTCTGTACTCGACAACATCATGGTTGGCCGCCATCACCTATTGAAAAACAATTTCGTGACAGGCCCGCTTTACTGGTTTTCTAACGCACAAAAAGAAGAGATGGCACACCGCAAGTACGTAGAAGACGTCATCGACTTTTTAGAAATCCAACACATCCGTAAAGCCACCGCTGGCACGCTTTCTTACGGGTTACGTAAGCGTGTTGAGCTTGCTCGCGCTATTGCTTTGAAGCCAAAACTCCTTCTGCTTGATGAACCAATGGCCGGTATGAACCTTGAAGAAAAGGAAGACATGGCACGTTACATCATGGATCTCAACGAAGAATTGGACATCACCATCATCATGATCGAGCACGATATGGGTGTCGTCATGGACATATCCAATCGGGTGCTCGTTTTGGACTTTGGTAAACACATTGCGATGGGGCAGCCAGAAGAAGTCATGGCGAATCCACACGTGAAACAAGCTTATTTGGGTGAAGAACTTCCGACATTAGAGGAGAGTGCATAATGGCACAGCAACATAATGATTGGGCAGATATAACCAACTTAGATACCTTTCCAAAAGTGTTGCAGCACAACGCCAAGCACTGGCCAGATCAGGTCGCTATGCGCGAGAAGGAATTTGGTATTTGGCGAGAATTTACTTGGCAGGATTATGAAGACCGAGTCAAGTGGATGGCGCTTGCACTACAAGATTTAGGTGTTGGTGAACAAGACGTTGTGGGGCTTTTAGGCGACAACCGACCTGAATGGGTGTGGGGCGAACTGGCCGCGCATGCGATCAAAGGTTATTCACTGGGCATCTATCAAGACTCGATGCACGAGGAAGTGGCGTATTTAATCAACTATGCCAAAGCGAAAGTAGTGATTGCAGAGGATGAAGAGCAATGTGACAAGTTGCTTGAGTTGGGCGATGAGATCCCGAGCGTTGAGTTCATCATATATTGTGATCCACGCGGAATGCGCAAGTACGATGATCCAAGACTTATCGATGTCGAGAAAGCGTATAAAAAAGGTCAGTTAATCGACAAAGCTGACCCTAACAAATATCTGAATATGGTTGCGGCAACCAAAGGCAGCGATCTTTCGATTCTTTGTACCACTTCGGGTACGACTTCTAAACCAAAGCTTGCACAGCTTCACAGCGGCACGTTTTTGGATCACTGTGCGGCTTATCTGCGTGCCGACCCACGTTCTCCAGGTGATAACTACGTTTCGGTACTTCCACTGCCTTGGATCATGGAGCAGGTATATGTGGTTGGTCAGGCGTTGATTTCCCGTCAAATCGTCAACTTTGTCGAAGAGCAGGAAACCATGATGGCGGACTTACGCGAGATTGGCCCAAACTTCGTTTTATTGGCTCCGCGTGTATGGGAAAACATTGTGGCAGACGTGTCTGCTCGAATGATGGACTCTACGCCGTTTAAGCAGAAAATGTACAAACTCGGCATGAAGTTGGCGAATCAAGCCTTGGATCAGGGTAAACGCTCCAAGCTAGCCGAATGGATACTTCTGCGTGCACTGCGTGACCGTTTAGGTTTCTCGAATCTGACTTCTGCGGCAACAGGCGGTGCGGCAATGGGCCCAGATACTTTCCGTTACTTGCAAGCGATTGGTGTGCCACTCAAACAGCTTTATGGTCAGACTGAAATGTGTGGCGCGTACACCGTGCATAAAGCGAATGACGTGGACTACGACTCAGTCGGTGTGGCGTTTGACAATGCGGAAGTGAAAGTTATCAACCCAGACAGCAATGGGGTGGGTGAGATCATTGCCAAAAGTACTGGTATGTTTACCGGCTACCTCAACAACCAAGCTGCTTACGATGAAGATGTGCAAGATGGCTGGATGCACACTGGCGACGCGGGCTACTTTAAAGATTCTGGTCACTTAGTGGTGATTGACCGACTAAAAGACATGTCGGAAACCAGCCATGGCGACCGTTACTCTCCGCAGTTTATTGAAAACAAACTCAAGTTCTCACCATTTATCGCGGAAGCGGTTGTGGTGGGCAAAGACAGACCTTGGCTCTCTGCAATTATCTGTATTCGTTACGCGATCGTCGCCAAATGGGCAGAGCAAAAGGGTATTGCGTTCACCAACTACACCAACCTTTCTGCGCAACCTGAGGTGTATAAAGCGATTCGCGAAGAAGTACTCAAAGTGAACGAATCGCTACCGGACGCACAGAAAATCAGCAAATTCATTCTGCTTTATAAAGAGCTGGATGCCGATGACGGCGAGTTAACCCGTACTCGTAAAGTTCGTCGTGGTGTGGTTGCGGAGAAATACGGTGACATCATCGAAACCATTTACAGTGCAGCGCCAAATGTCGATGTCGATACGGTGATTACTTATCAGGATGGGACTAAGACACGCATTCAAACGTCACTGGTGATTGAAACGCTTATTCAACATGAGCTGACACTGGTGGATAGCGAACAACGGAGGATCGCATAGTGAATACGGATTTATTACTGCAACTCGTCATTAATGGCGTAATCGTCGGCATGTTGTATGGCGTTGTCGCCATGTGCTTTGTATTGATTTACAAATCGACTCAGGTGGTGAACTTCGCGCAAGGTGAATTTCTACTGATCGGCGCATGGGTGTGCTGGGCGGCGTTGGTTCACCTTCAATTACCGTTCTTTATCGGATTCTTACTGACACTCGCCTTTATGATGGTGTTTGGTATTGCTGTGCAAACCATTGTACTCAGGCCTTTAATCGGTGAGCCGATCATCTCGGTCATTATGGTGACGATCGGTCTGTCGATGTTCTTCCAGGCACTGATGAAATGGATATTTGGCGTATCAGCCGTTTCTTATCCACAAGTATTCGAAACAAACGTAGTGAATATCGGTGGTTTAAACGTCGAGTTTGCTTACATCCTTAGCTTGATCTTCTCAATGATCATCATGGGTGCATTCTACTGGTTCTTCAAATTCAGCAAAATGGGTTTGGCGATGCGAGCGACGGCATTTAACCAGCAAGTAGCCCAGAGTCTTGGCATTTCCATCAAGAAAGTGTTTGCGATCAGTTGGGCTATTTCGGCGATGGTATCCGCGACAGCAGGGATTGTTATCGGGATTGTAAACGGTGTTTCTGACGCGCTATCCATCATCGGCATCAAAGTATTCCCAGCGGTAATCTTAGGTGGCTTGGACTCGGTGGTCGGGGCGATTGTTGGTGGTATCACTATCGGGTTACTAGAGAATCTGGCTGAGTTCGTTGATAGCCAATACCTGCAAGTGGGTAACCTGTACAACATCGCACCTTTCTACGTGTTGTTAATCATTCTTGCCTTCAAGCCATATGGCCTGTTTGGTACCAAAGATATTGAGCGTATTTAAGGAGAAATAACATGGCTCAACTTAGCATGCGCCCATGTGGGGATTTTCGAACCACATACAAAAGTGATACGCCGATTTTTGAAACCAAAACCATTAGAAGACTAGCGATAGCGGGTGTTATCGCGATGCTGGCAGCGCCGCTGGTTCTGGATATCTACTTCCTTAACCTGTTTATTCAGATTTCATATCTGGGTATTGCAGCGCTGGGTCTGAACATTCTGGTCGGTTTTACCGGGCAAATTTCGTTAGGTCACGGTGCGTTTTTTGGCTTTGGCGCCTTTGCATCGGCATGGCTGAATAACCAATACAACATTCCTGTGGTGCTTGCCATTCCGCTCGCGGGTTA
The DNA here is from genome assembly GCF_921292965.1 of Allocatenococcus thiocycli. Lineage (NCBI taxonomy): Bacteria > Pseudomonadati > Pseudomonadota > Gammaproteobacteria > Vibrionales > Vibrionaceae > Allocatenococcus > Allocatenococcus thiocycli. Next base: position 238,481 of record NZ_CAKLCK010000029.1, on the reverse strand, counting down.
CCTGACTATGATTGTCGGGATGATCTTTGGTCTGCCAGCTGCCCGTATCAAAGGGTTGTACCTCGCAATCGCAACCTTAGCCGCGCAGTTCATTCTAGAAGATTTCTTTGCTCGCGCTGAGTGGTTCAGTGGTGGTTCTTACGGTGCAAGTGCAAACCCAATCAATCTGTTTGGTTTCGAATTTTCGACCGATGAAAGCTTCTTCTATGTTGCACTGTTTGCGCTGATCTTTATGTACATGTGGGCATCGAACCTGATTCGTTCGCGTGATGGACGTGCGTTTGTCTCAGTACGAGATCATTACCTATCCGCAGAAATCATGGGTATCAACCTGACCAAGTATCGTCTGCTCTCATTTGGTGTCTGCGCATTCTACGCAGGTATCGGCGGTGCACTCTACGGTCATTACTTAGGCTTTGTCTCTGCGGAAGGCTTCACCATCATGATGTCTATCCAGTTCCTGGCGATGATCATCATCGGTGGTCTGGGCTCTGTCAAAGGCACATTAATGGGCACGATATTTATCGTATTGCTGCCAGAAGTTTTAGAGTTTGGCGTAACGGGTTTGGCTGCGTTTAGCGATAACACTTCGTTTATTGATGGGCTGGCTTACTTCAAAGAGATGGCAATTGGTCTGGTCATCATGCTGTTTCTGATTTTCGAACCTCAAGGGTTGTCACATCGCTGGCAGCAGATTCGAGCGTATTGGAAACATTATCCGTTCTCTTATTAACGTGTACTTAAGTGGAATATACCTAAATAACAAGGACAACGAGTTATGAACAAAGGACATTTAGCGACAACGTTGGTGCTATCTTCAGCACTGTTTACTACCGCATCTTGGGCAAAAGATTCCGTGTTTGTCGGGCATCTGGTGGACTTCTCTGGGCCAACGGCTTATGTAAGTAAACCGTACGGATCTGGTGTGCGAGATGCACTGCAGTGGATTAACGAAAATGGCGGCATCAACGGTACCGAATTAGAATTTGAAACGGTGGATATGGCGTACAAAGTGCCAGTTGCGATTTCTAACTACAAACGTTGGGTTGCCCGTAAGAACATGGTAGCGCTGCAAGGTTGGGGTACGGCGGATACCGAAGCGTTAATCTCTTTTGTCACCAAAGACAAAGTGCCAGTCTTTTCGGCATCTTACTCGGGCCACTTAACAGACCCAACAGGTAAAAACCCGAAAACAGCCAAACCTGCTCCGTACAACTTCTTCTATGGCGCTTCTTACTCAGATGCCTGTCGTGCATTGGTGAAATGGGCGAAAGAAGACTGGGAATCGAAAGGTAATACCACTGCGCCTAAATTTACTCACATCGGTGATAACCACCCGTTCCCGAATGCGCCAAAAGAGGCGTGTGCAGAGTATGCCAAAGAACTGGGCTTTGAAGTACAAAACCCAGTGGTCGTGTCACTTAAACCGGGCGATTTCAAAGCGCAATGTCTGTCACTTAAAGAGTCTGGTACCAACTACGGCTACATCGCAAACTTAGGTGGTTCGGTTATTTCTCTTGTGAAATCGTGTAACACGGTCGGCACCGACTTCCAATACATGGCGAACATCTGGGGCGGTGATAAACCGGTTATTGAAGCTGCGGGTGACGGTCTGAAAGATTACGTTTTCCCGGGTATGACCGCATTCTGGGGTGATGATACAGAAGGAATGAAACTGGTTGAGGAAATTTCCAAACTGTCAGAATCGGAACCGGGAGAGTTTCGAACTCACCACTACATCCGTGGCGTTTGCTCTGCGTTCTACATGAAAGAAGCGATGGAGTGGGCGAAAGACAACGGTGGTATTACGGGTGATAACATCAAGAAAGGCATGTACGTACACAAAAACTGGGTACCAAAAGGTCTAGAGGGAGTATGTATTCCTGCTAACTGGCAACCAGAAGATCACCGTGGCACAACAACCGTAAACGTGTTTATGGGCAATAACCAAGGTGGCGCGGTAGACATCAAGAAAGTGTCTCAGGTTACATTGTCACGCCGTGATGATTGGTTAGGTTACTAATCTTCTACTTACTAAGCATAACGATTACTAAGAATAGGATAGGTGAGAGGCAACTCTCACCTGCACAAGGAGTGGCTTGATGAGTGAATTAGCAACGAATATAGAACCAGCAGAAATCCTGCTCTCGGTGAACAATATCGAAGTGGTCTACGACGAAGTAATTTTGGTTCTGCGTGGTGTGAGCCTTGAAGTACCAAAAGGTCAAATCGTGACGCTATTAGGCGCAAACGGGGCGGGTAAATCGACCACACTAAAAGCGATTTCGGGTTTGTTGAAAACCGAAGACGGTGAAGTGACTCGTGGTGAAATTACCTTCATGGGCGAGCGTATCGACAACAAGAGCCCGGAAGAAATTGTCCGTTCGGGTATCTTCCAGGTGATGGAAGGGCGTCGAATCGTTGAAGACATGACGGTTATTGAAAACCTTCGTTTAGGGGCGTTTACCCGCAACGACAACGAGGTCGAGAAAGACATCGAAATGGTGTTTGACTACTTCCCTCGACTCAAAGAACGTACTGGTCTCGCTGGCTACTTGTCTGGCGGTGAGCAGCAAATGCTCGCAATTGGTCGTGCACTCATGGCTCGCCCAAAAATGATCTTACTTGATGAACCGTCGATGGGGCTTTCACCTCTGCTGGTGAAAGAGGTGTTCAGTATTATCGAGAAGATCAACAAAGACCAAGGCATTACCATGTTGCTGGTGGAGCAGAACGCGAACTTTGCCCTTCATGCTGCCGATTATGGCTACATCATGGAGTCAGGCAAGATTGTGCTCGATGGCACCAAGCATGAGCTGCTTAACAATGAAGACGTGAAAGAGTTCTACCTTGGTGGCGGTGATGAAGAGCGCAAGAGCTTTAAGAACTTAAAATCTTACAAACGCCGTAAGCGTTGGTTGTAAGGAGTTGTGATGAACGAATTATTCGATGCGAAAGAATCTCTGCCGTCAACAGAGCGAGAAGAATCTCTGTTTAAACGCCTGCCAACACTGATTGAAAATGCAAAAGCGCACAGCGAGCATTACGCCAAACTATTCGCAGATATTGATTCTTCCGCGGTAAGTTGTCGCGAAGGGCTATCGAAGTTGCCGATTACACGCAAGTTTAATGTGCCAAGCCAGCAGCAACTTAAGCCGCCGTTTGGGGGCTTGAACAGCGTCAGTATCGGGAAAATGGCTCGCGTGTTTCAATCTCCAGGCCCTTTGTATGAAGCGCAAACGGATGAAGCTGACTTCTGGCGTATGGGGCGTGCGTTTCACGCGGCTGGGTTTCGCCGTGGGGATTTAGTCCACAACACGCTCTCTTATCATTTTTCCCCGGGCGGATTCATTATGGATGGCGGGGCGAGAGCCTGCGGCTGTGCCGTGTTTCCGGCTGGAGTAGGGAATAGTGAAGCGCAGATTGAAGCGATCAAACAGCTACAGCCAACTGGCTACACTGGGACACCATCTTACCTAATTACGTTGCTAACCAAGTATCAAGAGCAATATGGTGAGAAGCCGAGCATTACTAAGGCTCTGGTTTCTGGAGAAGCGGTCACTGCAGACATGCAAAAAGCGTTTTCAGACATGGGCATTGCAGTGTCTCAAGCGTATGCGAGCGCCGAACTTGGTTTGATTGCTTATCAGGTTTCTGGTGAACAAGGCTTAGTGATTGCAGAGGATATCATTGTTGAAATCGTTGACCCTGATGGTATGCCTGTTCAATCAGGGGAAATCGGTGAGGTGGTGGTGACTTCTCTGGATGAAAAGTTTCCGCTTATTCGCTACGCAACCGGTGATCTCTCTGCTCACATCGAAAGAGACTCTGATTCACCACGTACTAATATGCGCATAAAGGGCTGGATGGGGCGCGCCGATTCGGCAGTCAAAGTTAAAGGCTTATTTGTTTATCCGCACCAGATACAGGAAGTGTGTCGTCGCCATGAAATTACCGGCTCGTTAAAAATTGAGCGCGATGGTTTCAGCGATACGATTACATTCTGTTGCCAGGAAGATCACGTTTCTGCCGATGATATTCAAGCAACGTTGCAGTCTGTTACTAAGCTCAAGGGCAAGGTCCAGTTTGTGCCGAACAGCACGGAGCAACCTCTGATTAACGATTTACGTAATTAGCAACGTTAGATATAACAGGGTAAGGCTAGGATAAAAGGGATACCGAGATAAGTCGCGTATCCCTTTTTAAGTTAAACAATACCGCTTTAAAGGAAGTGCAATGAAAACGACAGACTCACCACGTATCGATGTGAATTTCTGGGATGATTTGTTTGTCAAAGGCACAATGCCGTGGGATCGAAATCAAGCGCCCGAAGACCTAATACGTTACCTAAGCCAAATCTCCGGTGATGCTCAATCTGTGTTTATTCCCGGTTGTGGTGCAGCGTATGAGGTAACACAGTTCGTCGATCATGGACATGATGTCATTGCAATGGATTACAGCGCAGAAGCCGTAAACCTGGCTAAATCTAAGCTTGGTCAACATCAGGATAAAGTCGTACTTGGAGACGTGTTTAATGAAGCGTTATTCCAAACGTTTGACGTGATTTATGAACGTGCATTTTTGGCTGCGTTACCAAGAGATAAGTGGGAAGATTACTTTGCCATGATTGATAGGCTATTAACTCGTGGTGGTTTGTTGGTAGGTTATTTTGTCATAGATGATAAGTACCGTTCGCGTTTTCCTCCCTTTTGTTTACGTAGCGGAGAGTTAGCAGAACGGTTAGAGTCGTCTTTCAATCTAATTGAATCTTCACCTGTCACCGATAGCGTTGACGTGTTCAAAGGTAAAGAGCACTGGATGGTGTGGCAGAAGAGGTAGCGATTTGTTGAGGTCTCAAATCAGACAAATCGCTACTGACCATAATACGTTGATAAATAATCAAGCACGGCTTCCCTGTCATCGCCCGCCAGTTCTTCCATACCTTGCTCTTCTATCATCCAGTCGAGCATTTTATCCCAACGCTTTCTGCTCAAACCTTGCTGAGCGACCATATGTAAAGAATGACAAGCAGAGCATATTGCCGCAACCAATTCCATGTTTTCTCCCGGTGTTAAGATTCCATCCCCCGCTGATTTTACTTCCATTCCCGACGAAGGGGTGACCCAGTCAGGAGGTGAGGGGTTCTTAGTCGCAAGCCACGCGATGACGGCGGCTCGAGCTCCTGGGTCTTTCACTCCCGGAAACACCATGTTGGTGCCTGGTGCAAACTCAGTGGGGGACGCTAAAAATGCATCAAGCTTTTCAGCATCCCATTTGCCTTGATGCTGTTTTATTCCCTCGCTGTAATTAAAGCCCGCAAAACTAGCAATAGAACGTTCTGCCAGCCCCCACAGTGGCGGACCAACCACAGTGACGCCATTGGGTTCAAATTGGTGACAAGCTTTACATACCATTGCTTGTCGTTCGCCCGCTTCAATTAACTCTGTGTTTGCAAAGGTAAGCCCGCTAACAAGGCTTAATAGTGATAGAGAGAGCGGGAAGACCCGCTCTCTAAGGTTTTGACTTTTCACTGTGGTTACCCCTTAACGACCAAAGCAACGCGATGAAAGGTGTTATTTAGGTATCCTTTTGGATTCCAAGCGATGGCAAAAGGTTGGCTAACATTCTGATCATCGGTCGCTTTTGCCCAAACTTCGTAGTAGCCCGGTTGTGGGAATTTCACTTTAGCACTAAAGGTCTGCCAAGCTCCTTCGTTTGCTGGGGCGGCGAGATCGGCATCCATCCAGGTTGCGCCAAAATCAATGGAAAGCTGAACTTTTGTCACTTTACGGTCTCCAGACCAGGCATGACCGCGCACCGCAACCTCGTTTCCATCCACTTGTGAGTTAGTTTGTGGTGAAGTGATGAGCGATTTCACCGGCATACGCTCGATGATTTCAAAATCCTCTTTTGCCACTTCTTCGCCGGGAGCCACTGGTCTGTTAGGCACACGATAGGATGTCCCTGTCATTTTTGGACCGTCATGTACCTGATCGCGGATTTGAATTCGTGTCAGCCATTTTTGCGAACATGAACCTGGCCAACCAGGGACAACCAAACGTAGAGGCGCACCATTCATTGGGTGAAGTGGTTCCCCGTTTTGTTCGAAAGCGATAAGGTTTTCAGCGCCCATCGCTTTGGCAATGGGTACGCCGCGAGAAATTGGTAACTTACCTTCCTGACCCGAAAGGTGTTTATCTGCACCGTAATGTGCCGTATAAACCGCACCGTCTTTGACACCGGCAGCTTTGAGAACATCAGCTAGCCTCACTCCCGTCCAGCTTGAACAGGCAACCGCACCATAAGTCCATTGATTACCTGATGCTTTAGGATCAAAGAATGCACGGCCATTACCGCCACATTCCACAACGAGTTGTTGCTCGATCACATCGAAGTTTTTCTTCAGATCGGCAATCGTAAGCGACATGGGTTTGTCCACCAAACCATCGATGGTTAAGCTCCACGCTTCAGCGTTGACTGCGGTTGGAGGGATGCCGTTATTGCGTATGAAATGATGGCGGGTAGGCGTAATGTCGTCATTAAGAAGGTGAGGTGGCGTTTCAGCATTCATTGGTCTGTCGTTAAGCACAGTCAGACCATCTTTACCTTCAATCATTACGTCATCGAGCCCTTCCGCAAATGCTGCCGGGATAATCCCAGCTGGCATGTTTCGGTGGAAGGGAATGGCTCCGCCAAGCACGGCTGCCATCGTTGCTAATCCCGCGCCTTTTAAAAAGCCTCGCCTGTCAGGGTGACTGACTCGTCCAAAGACTTTCTCATCCGCAGACTCAGGATTTTTTTCATAATATTTATAAATCCCTTGCGGCTTGTTTTTCTCGTTCTCACTCATGATGCGTTCCTTTATCGGTTAACGCCCAAGAACATCTCTGTACTTTTATAGTTCTGCAGGTCGTTTCACCGAGCTCTACAAATAACGTCCGAAATAAGTTTTACATCACTAACATTAGTCGACTATTGATAGCCTTAACAATATTTGTGAGAAATATGCTCCTCATCAGCACACTTCGATGCTTTTTCGGATTTACAGGTTCTATTTTGATTCGGATAAGGCTTAAAACCTTCATTTGTCGTTATGTGGATTACAATTTAATTAACACGCGTTGTATTACTCAAAAACAATAAGATAAAAGTGAGCTTCTATGTTCGATAAAGTCATTTCCTTTCTAGAGACCACCTTATTTACCTTTAATGATCAACCCATCACTTTGTGGGCAATATTGATGGTTCCCACTTGGATACTGGTTAGTTTGTGGCTGTCCAAAATACTTATTAAAGCGGTTACGTCCAGAATGGCGTCAGCAGGGAAAGATCCGAATGTTATTCATTTAGTTAAGCGGATATTGTTCGTCATCGCTCTCGGGATTATTTTCCTGACCACTCTTTCGTTGATCAATGTACCTATTACCGCGTTTGCCTTCCTGTCCGGTGCTGTCGCGATTGGCTTTGGTTTTGGTGCTCAAAACATCATTAATAACTTTATTAGTGGCTGGATTTTGATTGGTGAAAAGCCGATTAGGATTGGTGACTTTTTGGAAGTAGAAGGAGCAAAAGGCACTGTCGAGCAAATTAATACCCGTTCTACGCGGATCAGACGTACTGATGGTGTGCACATGTTAATACCAAACAGTCAGTTGATTGAAAACGTGGTCATTAACTGGACACTCTGCGACAGGTTGGTAAGAGGCACCGTCGTGGTCGGTGTTGCTTATGGAAGTGACGTAAAACTGGTCGCGTCGTTAATGAAAGAAGTGACGTTAAAACAAGAACAAGTGCTTGGTAATCCAGAGCCCGATGTATTCTTCCAGGACTTTGGTGATAACGCTCTTATCTTTGAATCGTATTTTTGGATCCATTCAACGGTTGAAGGAGGGATTCGTGCCGTATCCAGTCAGATACGTTTTGAAATTTATGAAGCCTTTGAGCGAAAAGGCATTGAGATCGCATTTCCTCAACGTGATGTTCATATTGATGGCGAAATTAAAGTTTCTCGGGAGCGTTAGCCAACCTTGCCTTAATTCACCGTTTCATGTGATGGCTCCTTAACCTTTAAAACCTTGAACCTCAGCGATACTCGCGGATTGTATGAATACGCAAAAGGTTGCATTATGTGTGCTTCGTTTTCTTAATTAGAGAAGCAGGGAAATAATGAACACAAGATATAAGGATTTATTAGGTACCGAACTTTGCGTTATTCAGTCGCCGATGGCGGGTGTCCAAGGAAGTAATCTGGCCATTGCTGTGAGTGAAGCGGGAGGGCTAGGGGCCTTACCTTGTGGCATGTTGAGTATTGATCAAATCGTGAGTGAAATGGAGGCGATCAAAGCGGCAACCAGCAAACCATTTAACCTCAATTTTTTCTGCCATGAGGCATCGCCTTTCAATCAACAGCGCCAAGCGATTTGGCAAAATGAGTTAAAACCGTTTTTTGATGAACTGGATTTAGATATGACGCTTGCGGCTGGTGGCGCGAACAGGGTGCCATTCAGCCATGAGATAGCGGATGCGATTGAACCGTTTTCTCCGGAGTTCATCAGCTTTCATTTTGGTCTGCCCGACAGTGACTTATTAGATCGAGTCAAACAATGGGGCACCAAAGTCGTGTCATCTGCGACGACGGTAGAGGAAGCACTTTGGTTAGAGTCTCGCGGAGTGGATGGCATAATTGCACAAGGCATAGAAGCTGGTGGCCACCGCGGAATGTTCTTATCCAAAGATATCTCGACGCAAATGGGCTTGGTTGCACTTCTTCCTCAAATTGTAAATCGAGTCAACGTTCCGGTGATAGCCGCAGGTGGTATCGCTGACAGTCGCTCAGTGCATTCTTGTTTACAGCTAGGAGCGACAGCGGTACAAGTCGGAACGGCTTATCTATTATGTACAGAAGCTCAAACATCGACACTACATAAACAGGCTCTGAAAGAGGCGAAATCACAACATACCGCACTAACGAATATCTTTTCTGGAAAACCAGCGCGTGGCATTGTCAATCGAGCAATGAGAGAACTGGGTTATATGAGCTCGTCTGTTCCGGAATTCCCATTTGCTTCCATCGAAATGACGCAACTTCGCAAGCAAGCTGAAAGCCAAGACATAGATGACTTCACCCCGTTATGGTGCGGCCAAAATACGCAAGGTTGCCAAGAAATATCGGCAAAAGAGATGACACTTGCGTTAGCTGGGCTGCGTTAATTTTCAATATTTATAGAGATTGGTAGTACGACTTAATCTCCCTGAGGCTGATGATGAGCACTCTGAATCGCATTAAGGGTATCGCGCACCAACTCTTGAGTTTGTTGCTTGAGCAGTTTAACAAACTGCACTTCAATATCGCTCAACGAGACCGTTTCTGGCGTTACCAGATACATTTCGGTTACGGGCAGTGATTCGTAGGGAGGAAGTGGCCACAGTAGTCCTTGTGCAACGTAAGGTTTGGCGCTTTCGACAGTCAGTGCACCAAAGCCGATTCCTGCCATGATCATGCGGCGAACTTCCTCAACATTGGACGAAACGGCAACTAATTTACCCCAAAACTGCTGTTGTTCACGAAAGTGGGCGATAGCGTCCAGTCCTTCTCCTGGCTGGTCGCTTTCAAAAGAGATGTAGGGCAAGCCTTTAATTTCGTCGAGGGTCAAGTCTTCGCGACCAAAGCACGGGTGGGTTCGTCCGCAATAAAAACCCATCTGTTCGTAGCCGAGAAAGTCACAGCGAATGCCTGTTTTTGCTATTTTCTTATTACTCAATCCTATGTGCAATAAACCGTCAGCGACGTGACTGACGATGTCAGCGCTTGGATGGGTATTAACGTTAAAAATAACGTTAGGGTACAGCGCGTGATAGTTCGCCAGTGTGGCATCAAACGCCGGGCACTGCAGATGACTGGCTATCTCAATCGTCAACTCGCCTTGAATATTATCCGCTTGATCAACAAATTGATCCGCCATGTTGCCAATGATACGACTCACTGATGAGGCATACTCGTAAACTCGCATCCCGTGCAGAGTAAGAGAGAACACGCCTTTTTTACGCAGGATGAGCCGTTTATCTACGTGCTCTTCAAGTCGCTTCAACGCATTACTTACGCTGGGTTGGCTGAGCGATAACTTGCGCGCAGCAGCACTAATACCACCTTCGTTAACAATGGTTAAGAACGTATACAGTAAGTTCCAGTCGAGATTACGTAAAAGGCGGTCTTTAGGGTTTAGCATGTGCTTCTTTCCTTGAATGGTTACTTGAACGAACACCCCATAGCGATAGGCTATGTATATCATACTAATTCATCATTATGGCTTTTAACTACTTTTTTCACATACTCAATACTGTCTTTGTGACCGTTTGCTGAAGTAGAAGGGAGATGTCTTCTTAGCGAGCGAGAATCTGGAATGAAACGATAACAAAAGTAGAAGGGAATCCATGATGTCAAAAGGAAAATTTTTAGGTGCTTTGCTTGCAACCTCCGTGGCCGTCGCTGCTTCAGCGGGCGTTAATGCAGAAACAATCAAAATTGGTACAGAGGGTGCGTATCCTCCGTTTAACTACTACACCGCAGACGGCCAGCTAGCTGGTTTCGATATCGAAATCGGTAAAGCACTCTGCAGCGAGATGAAAGTCGAATGTGAGTTCGTCGCTCAGGATTGGGACGGTATTATTCCGGCGCTTTTGGCGGGTAAATACGACATGATTCTGGCTTCCATGTTCATTACCGATGAGCGTAAACAACAAGTGGCGTTCAGCGCTCCGTATCAGGCGTCTGCGATGACGTTTGTTGTCGATAAGCAGTCAGGTATTAAAGATGTGTCCCCAGAGGCGATGAAAGGCATGATCATCGGTGCACAAGGCTCGACGACACAGGCTGAGTACCTGTTAGCGAAATACCCAGATTCTGAAGTGCGTTTATACCCGACACAGGATGCAGTAAACCTCGACTTGGTTAGTGGCCGTATTGACGCTCAAGCGGGCGACATCATGCCAATGACGGACTGGTTAAGTTCTGAAGATGGTGCTTGTTGTGAAAAAGTTGGCAACCTGATCATGGACCGACAATATGTGGGTGATGGCGTGGGTATCGCATTTCGTAAAGAAGATCAGGAACTTCGCCAACGTTTAGATCAGGCGTTAGCGAGCATCATCAAAAATGGTACTTATCAGAAAATCAACGACGAGTTCTTCTCGATTAACTTGCTGACTCTGAAATAAGTCAGATCTAATGTGGCGGCCTATGTCGCCACTAAGTAGTAAATCAAAAAGAGAGCGACGCGATGGATTATCTGATGTATCTGAGTCTGGGTGACACTGGCTGGGGAGACGAGCTGCTTAAAGGCTTAGTGGTGACTCTGGGATTAGCTCTGTGTGCTTTACCTGTGGGATTATTTTTGGGAACGGGCGTGGCGGCGCTATCAATAAGTACCAACAAGAGCCACCGTTGGTTTGCCAATGTTTATACCACTGTACTACGAGGGCTTCCGGAGCTGCTGACTCTGTTTATTATCTACCATGGCGTCGGTCTGCTGATTAACAAAACACTTAAATGGATTGACCCGAGTAACGGTTTTTTCGAACTGAATCCGTTTGGTGCAGGCGTGATTGCACTTGGTCTGGTCTTTAGCGGCTACGCGGCAGAGGTGCTGCGTGGTGCCTGGAAAGCGATGGATAAAGGTCAGCGTGAGGCCGGATACGCACTCGCGTTGTCCAGACTTCAAATATTCTGGCTGGTCGAGCGCCCGCAACTGCTGCGTTTGGCTCTGCCGGGGTTAGGTAACTTGTGGATCAACTTATTAAAGGATACCGCTCTGGTGTCGGTCATTGCACTCGATGACTTGATGCGTGCGGCGAACATCGCTGTAGGTGCCACCAAAAAGCCATTTTTGTTCTACCTGACGGTTTGTTTGGCCTATTGGGCGGTGTGCTTGTGCTGCGAAAGATTATTGGCAGCAATGGAGCAACACTCAAAACGTGGTATTCGAGTGAGTCGCTAAGGAGAAAGCTATGACGGATTTTATTGCTAAGGTCGCTCCGATGTTGCTCGATGGGGCATGGATGACGCTGAAAATCACCTTTATTTCGGTTTCGATAGCGGCTTTGCTGGCATTGCCTATGTCACTATTGCGTATTCAGCGGGCGCGCATCTATCGTTGGCCAGCACAGCTCTTTATCTCTTTCTTTCGTGGAACGCCACTGATTGCTCAGCTGTTTTTACTCTATTACGGATCTGGTCAGTTTCGCCCTTGGCTAATGGAAATGGGAATGTGGGGTTTCTTCCGCGATCCAGTTAACTGTGCGCTATTGGTGTTCACCCTCAACTCACTGGCATATCAGACCGAGATATTACGCGGTGCAATTCAATCTGTAGATGCAGGTGAGATAGAAGCGGCCAAATCAATGGGCATGAATAATAGCTTGTTGTACAGACACATCGTCATGCCGCTTGCGTATCGTATTGCTTTTCCTGCCCTTGGGAATGAATGTATTTTAATGCTCAAAGGCGGCGCAGTCGCGAGTGTGATTACCGTTATGGACTTGATGGGACAAACTCGACGCGCATTTTCTCAGACTTTTGATATCTCGACGTACTTTCTGGCGGCAGCGATGTATTTGGTGATTGCAACTGTATTTGTAATGGCCTGGCGTCAGGCAGAACGTTATCTCTATCGTCATCAGATCCAGCGAACGCCGGGCACACAGCCAGCGACTGTCGCTACGACCTGATTTTTCAACCCTACCACAACCTGATGGCAACAGGAGCAAAGACTCTTGTGGGCTCGTTTGACTTTAAAAAAGGATCAACACAATGAACAAGATTGAATTGAAAACGCCTTATTTGGTGTTTCTGGGCGATGCAAATGATCTTCTAATGGCGAAAGTAGCTAAAGGTGTGGCTCACTGGCGACCAGAAAAGTGTCTGGCGCAATATCGACTTCCGGGCGCAAAAGCAGACCTTGGTATCGCGGAAATGTCACCGCGCGAAGCGGCTGCGTGCGGCGCGAAAACCTTTATTCTTGGCCTAGCGCCCGTAGGTGGCACGTTGCCACTGGCTTGGATTGACATCTTAATTGAAGCGATGGAGTCGGGAATGGACGTCGCAAGTGGTTTACACATGCGCCTAAACGACATCCCTGAACTGGTTGCAGCGGCTGAACGTACGGGGCAAAAACTATTGGATGTTCGCGTGCCTCAAGGGCCAATGGTATGTGGCACAGGCCTTCCGCGCACTGGTAAACGTCTGCTGAGCGTTGGTACTGATTGCTGTGTTGGAAAAATGTTTACCACGCTAGCGATTCATCGAGAGATGGAAAAACGCGGTATTCCGGCAACGTTCCGCGCCACTGGCCAAACCGGTATTCTTATTGAAGGCAGTGGTGTGCCTGTAGATGCCGTGGTTTCCGACTTCATTTCTGGCATGGTTGAAACGCTCTCTCCAGATAACGCACCAGAACATTGGGACATTATCGAAGGGCAGGGCTCACTTCTGCATCCAGCTTATGCGGGGGTAAGCTTGGGCTTGTTACATGGTGCTCAAGCGGATGTGATCATCGTTTGTCACGAGGCTGGTCGCACACAAATGGATGAAATGGAAGGTTACAGCGTGCCTGATCTACAAACGGTAATCGACATTAACCTTACGATGGGCCGCGTGACGAACCCGAATATTCGTCTGGGTGGTATCGCGCTGAACACGGTGAATTTGAGTGAAGAAGAGGCACTCGCTGAAATTGCACGTATTGAGAAACAATTTGGTGTACCTGTGGTCGACCCTGTCCGTACAGGCGTGGCGAAAATTGTCGATGGCATCGAAGAGGTTTGCTATGCGTAAGATGAGTGTGCGCGTTGAAAGGTGGCCACTGCATGAACCATTTGTCATTTCACGCATGGATCCGATGCTGCATGGTGAAGTTGTGGTTGTTGAGATAGAACAAGATGGACTCGTAGGGCGTGGCGAATGCGAACGGATGAATGTCTTCGAGCCCGATTACCCTTACGATGTCTTGGCGGATGTTGAATCTGTTGTTCAAGCAGTAGAGTCGGGTATCAGCCGTGAAGAACTCGGTGAGTTGCTACCATCTGCTGCGCCACGCAATGCCGTTGACTGTGCTTTATTTGAACTGGAAGCCAAGCTAAAACAGCAACCAGCATGGCAAATGGCGGGTTTTAGTGACGCACCTCAACCAGTAACAACGGTATTCACTTTATCACTCGATAGTGCTGAAAAAATGGGCAAAGCGGCTGAAGCGCAAAAAAATCGCCCAATTCTGAAGCTAAAACTCGGTCGGGATGGTGACTTAGAACGTGTCCGTGCAGTACGTGAGGCAGCGCCTAATACCCGTTTGGTGATTGATGCCAACACCGGTTGGAGCTTTGCACAGCTGTGTGAGTACTTGCCAGTTCTCGCTGAACTCGGTGTGGAAATGGTTGAGCAGCCGTTGTCGTTTGAAGAAGAGCACTTACTGGAAACGATCACGCCGTTGTTGCCCATTACCGCGGATGAGTCTTGTATTGATCGTTCCTCGCTAGCTGCTTTGAAAGGACGCTATCAGGCGGTGAATATTAAACTGGACAAAACCGGTGGCATGACAGAAGCATTGGCTTTGCTTAAAGATGCGCAGGAGATGGGCTTTGAAGTGATGGTCGGGTGCATGATTGGGACTTCTCTTGCTATGGCTCCGGCACTGCTTCTCGCTCAACAAGCTCGATGGGTCGATATTGATGGGCCACTTTTGTTATCAGAAGACAGAACACCTGCGCTCAATTATTGCGAGAGCGTAGTCGAGCCGACAGAAGGTGTATGGGGATAAGACTGCAGCCTGACTTTTATCTAACGTCTAACTTTTATCTCGTTCAAAGCCATGGTCAAGTGCCATGGCTTTTTTGTTATTTTGGCGAGAGCGAATTCCTGATCGTATAAATTAGCCACAGTCTCGCTTGGCTTAGGCCTCTGAGGGACAGGTAATTTCTTGCAACCATTTGTTGACTTCGAATGCATTGGCTCCGAATGGTCAAATGATGATGAGGTATCGTAGGTGCAGGAGTGGCATTGAAAGCAATGTTGCCTGTCATTTGGTAGGATGTTGTTCTTTTTATAAGTTAACTGGTTGTTAGAGCTAAAAAATGGCGTTCAGCACTCCCTAAGTTGCAACTATGTTGATAAGATGACGGCGACGATTATGTAAAGAAGGCAAAATTACATCGGCAAAGAGAGCAATGCTGCTGACTTGCAGCGCATTTTAGTTCTTTGTCTCGGGGGATCGATTGCTTTGGCTGACTTGATTAAAAACCGTGTATGAAACGGAAAGCAAACTATACATCCACAGTAAAGACTGATGTAATACCTTCGAGCTTCAATATTTGTGCGAGTAGCGCTGAGTAAAAGACTGTATATGAAAAAAATTATCTCCTTGGCTGTGTTAATTAGCCTAGCAGGGTGTGTTACGACATCTACTAGTAATCCTGTTTTATCGGATGTACACGTAGAAAAGTGTGAAGAGCTCGGTAGACTAGTCGTCACTCAAGATAAAGAGTTCCAACCATCAATGTCAGTGTCATCGCTCGTTTTAAACCAATTGCCAGTTGTTGCTGAAGATTTTAAGGGTGGTGTTCTGACCTGTACTGTTGTTGGTGCTACTGATACGGGTTACGCCATTGCGTATGACGAGAGTTCAGAGATTTATCTACACCGCAGGTTTAGTGGCAACAACAAGACTGCAGTTCTGGCTAGTCTGACCGAGCAAGTGGCACAAGAAGAGCAAAGACGCCAAAATTTAGAGCGCGAGAAAAGAGAACAAGAACAAGCTGCTAAACGTCAGGCCATGATTGATGAACGCATTCAGTTTTGTTTGGACTTTGGGGCAAAATACGCTGATATCCTTAAAGGGCACGGCATGAGAGTTGATAACGTGTCAGTATACGACTCGTGGAACAGCGGTGAATCCGTCACTTGTGTTAATAGTTACGACGGTTACTGGGTCGATGATATTAATGAAAAGGGCACCGAACAAGTGAGAGAACAGCATGTTATCAATAAGAAAACGGGAGAGTATCAAACGATTTTTCGCTGATAATCGACCGTTAGATTAGGCCGAAACCTTAGATTACTCAGATTTCTATTTGTTTGCCCAAGCCTAATTCTAAAGGCAAAGATAGACAATCACATTTGATGAAGGGTTACCAATTGGACAATGGATTCAGAATCCATTCTGTTCGAACACGGTAACCCTCGCTTTAGTTTGAGAACGGTTAAGCCAATAGTTCTCTTCTAACGATGTCTGCCCCGGCACTTAGGGCGTTAAGTTTGCCTCTCGCTATTTGGCGAGACAACGGTGCCATACCGCAGTTAGTGCAAGGGTAGAGCTTATCGGCATCAACAAACTCAAGTGCTTTTCTCAACGTATCGGCGACTTCCTCTGGTGTCTCAATCGTATCGGTTGCGACATCAATTACCCCAACCATCACTTTTTTACCGCGAAGAAGCCCGAGCAACTCGATAGGAACTCGAGAGTTGTGACATTCTAATGAGATGATATCGATATTAGATTTTTGCAGCTTTGGAAAAACTTCTTCGTATTGACGCCACTCTGAGCCCAACGTTTTTTTCCAGTCGGTATTGGCTTTGATGCCATAGCCATAGCATATGTGGACAACCGTTTCACATTTCAGACCTTCAATGGCTCGTTCTAATGCTGCGATGCCCCAATCATTAACTTCATCAAAGAACACATTAAACGCAGGCTCGTCAAATTGGATGATGTCCACACCTGCAGCTTCGAGTTCTTTTGCTTCTTGGTTGAGTATTTTGGCAAATTCCCAAGCCAGTTTTTCACGACTTTTATAATGATCATCGTACAGCGTATCGATCATTGTCATAGGACCTGGCAATGCCCATTTGATAGGTTTATCGGTCTGCTGGCGCAAGAACTTAGCATCTTCAACAAAAACTGGCTTTTGGCGAGAAACAGGGCCCACTACGGTTGGAACGCTTGCATCATAGCGATCACGAATTTTAACCGTTTTGCGATTCTCAAAATCAACGCCGCTGAGATGCTCAATAAACGTCGTTACAAAGTGTTGTCGCGTTTGTTCGCCATCGCTAACAATATCAATATCTGCGAATTGTTGTTCTTGTAAAGAGATACGTAACGCATCTTCTTTACCGGCAGTAAGTTCTTCACCTTGTAATTTCCAAGGTGACCAAAGTGTTTCAGGTTGAGCGAGCCAAGAAGGTTTAGGTAAACTGCCTGACGTCGAAGTAGGTAATAATTTTTTCATAATAAAGGCTGCTGTCTATATTCGTTGATTATAAAGCGTAGTTAACTGACCAATTCTCAAGAATCGTTTTATACGGTTTGATGAAATGTTCTTCAGTAAACTTGCCCTGTTCAATAGCTAACTGGCCACGTTCTTCTCGGTCATAAACAATTTGAGTTAATGAATGATCCAGGTTATTTAAATTTGGCTGATAGCGCTTTCCTGCCGTCGAATTAGCATTATAAATCTCAGGACGATATATTTTCTGGAAGGTCTCCATCGTACTGATCGTACTAATGAGCTCAAGATTGGTGTAATCATTGAGCAGATCACCAAAAAAGTAGAAAGCTAAAGGCGCGACACTATTTGGTGGCATAAAATAGCGAACCTGTAAGCCCATTTTCTTGAAGTACTGTTCAGTCAAAGAAGACTCATTAGGTTGGTACTCAAAGCCCAGCACAGGATGATGGTTCTCTGTACGTTGATAGACTTTGTTGTCTGAAACACTCAAGCAGATAACCGGCGTTTTTTTGAAGTTTTTCTTGTAAGTATCTGAATCTACGAAGCTCTTGAATATCTTGCCATGTAAATCGCCAAAGTTATCTGGAATGCTAAATTGATTTTGGTTCTTGTTATGATCCAAAAGTAATACGCTAAAATCATAATCTCGAACATAAGAAGAAAAGTTATTGCCAACAATGCCTTCAATACGCTCATTAGTTTTATGATCAACAAAGTTCGTTTTTAATATTTCAATCGAGGGGAAGGTTTGACCGCTGCCTTCAATGTCCAGATCAACAGAAATTATTTCCAGTTCGACTGAATAACGATCGCCAACGGGATTATCCCAGCTCGCTAAGGCGTTAAATCGATTGTTAATCATCTTTAAGGTGTTGCGTAAGTTCTCTTGACGACTCTCACCTCTTGCCAAGTTGGCAAAGTTTGTCGTGATACGTGTGTTATCAGAAGGCTGATAATTTTCATCAAAGCAAATGCTATTAATCGTAAATGTAAAGTCTTTATTCATTTTGAGCTGACATCCTATACCTAAGGTAAACCTGAACTTATTCCTAGCTATCTCTGTTCTTTCTAAATTTTTTCTGACGTTATGTTTGTTGTTAGTGACAAAAAATCGAGTA
Source organism: Allocatenococcus thiocycli (assembly GCF_921292965.1). Taxonomy (NCBI): domain Bacteria; kingdom Pseudomonadati; phylum Pseudomonadota; class Gammaproteobacteria; order Vibrionales; family Vibrionaceae; genus Allocatenococcus; species Allocatenococcus thiocycli. Next base: position 220,089 of record NZ_CAKLCK010000029.1, on the reverse strand, counting down.
GAGATTCAAATTCAATATTATTTTGAGTTATAGATAGAGTGTTTTTTATACCCTTCGTGCTACATGAATTAAAACGCTTTTACTTAATGTGGCACATGAAAAATATTCATGGTGTGGCATAGAGAGTAGGGAGAGGCTCAATAATTTTCTTGTTGTCAGTGTTAAATCTGCTTAATCAAAGCTCGTAAGTCCCAAGCGTGACGATAACGACAGAGAGATTGATCTCTGCAAGAATGCTGTTATCATTTCAAATAGTTTGAATTCAAATTATATTAATTGAAGTTATTATGAGCAGATTAAAATTCGGTATTCAATTTTCGATTACCTCCCGTTTATGGCGAAGACACATCGACCAACGACTAGCTCAGGTAGGTTTTACCGATGTGAGTTGGTCACCGCTTTTGCACTTAGACGAGTTTGGTGATGGTATCAGCCAAAAAGCGTTGGCATCTTCTGTTGGCATAGAAGGCTCATCACTGGTTCGCCTTCTCGATAGCTTAGAAAAGAAAGGCTTCATCACTCGCCAAGCTGACCAACATGATCGGCGGACGAAACGAATTTATTTAACAGGAGAGGGGCGCCAGCAAGTTTCAGTATTGCGCGCTCATTTGCTGGAAATTGAAGAAGATATGCTGTCTGACATCTCCGATGAAGAGATAAGCACTATGCTGGAAGTGCTAAATAAATTAACCACACGTTTTAAGAGTTAAGTAGTGAGAGGCCAAATGCTGGAGCGATTAGTACAATGGGGATTTGATGCCAGCCGTCTTAGTTTTGCGTTTAGGACGGCCATTGCGTCTTGTGTGGCGTTATTTATTGGATGGTTACTTGGACTGGATCACCCATCCTGGGCGGCGATGTCTGTTTGGGCAGCCTCCCAGCCAGGGCGGGGAATGCTGATAGAGAAAGGGCTATTCCGTATTCTGGGTACACTGATTGGTACGCTAGTTGGGTTGGCTTTAATGCATCTTTGCGGTGATCAGTTATTTTTGCTGGTTATCGGCTTGGCATTATGGGTTGGTCTATGTACAGCCGCAGGTAATGTCATCCATGGTTTGTTTAGCTACTGCACCTTACTGTCTGGCTATTCTGCTTCACTGGTTGTGCTTTTAAGTGAGGTCAACCACCAAAGTATCTGGACGCTTGGCGCGGACCGCCTTCTCACAGTTCTCACTGGTGTCATTGTGGCACTTGTGGTCGGCCTTGTGTTCGCCCATCGAAGTGACGAGGACGCGCTGATCTGGCGACTTCGAACTCTGACGGTATCCGTACTGCGTGCGTTGCAGCAACAGGTTCGACAAGAGCCGCTTTCTCAGTCTGTCGAACAACTTCTATTGGAAGCTTCACAAATTGAAGAAGCGTTAGATCCACATAGCGCAGGCTCACTTCGTTCTCGTCGTGCTGTCCAATCCATGCGTGCTGTGGTGTTTGCGCATGTTTCTCTCTTAACGATACTGGCCGAAAAGCGTCCTGTTCTTCGCAATGATGAGCTGGCGGATTACTTACAAAAAGTCATTGATGCGCATGATCTGAAATCTCCTCTTGAGCAAGTGGTATCTAACCTGACTTATGCCATTCAAGCCTGTAACACACCTCATTTCGCTCAGGGACTGGCTGAACTAAAACAAGCGTTATCTGGTAGGCACGCATTTAATCAACACGGTCGAATGACTACCACACAATCGCCTTATCACGTTGTACTTCATCGTGATTGGGTAAGTGCTTTGCAGGCTATGTATCGCACTAGTGCGCTTATCCTTATTGCGGGTTCAGGTTGGGCGATTACCGGCTCGCCGATTGGGGCATACGTTTTACTCGGAACATCTGTAATGGTGACGCTGTTCTCTACCTTTGAGAGTCCGGCACTTATTATGAAACACATCACCTTATGGCAAGTGGTGGCAGTGGCTGCAACTGCTATCTGTCAATTGTTGTTGTGGCCATTGGCGAACTCGGAATGGCAAATGCTAGTCATGATGGTTCCGTTTATTTTGCTCATCACACTTCCGTTTGCTTACCCTAAGGTGATGTCAGGTTCGATGGATTATGTGATGATCTTTTTGTTGCTCTCGACACCAAGTTTGCCTTATACCCCTGATGCAGGTGAAATGGTCATCAAAGGCGTCGCAATCATCGCCGGACCGACACTGGCATTACTCGCATTTAAGCTTATCTTTCCGACCAATTTGCTTCGCAGACAACAAGTGCTCATGCAGGCGATGTGGCGTTCTCTTTCCTCTCTAGCTTCAGATACTACGTCTTTCCCGTTTTGGCAGGCGCGTATGAAACACAGAGTTGTTAGGCTAACGAGTATGACTCGAAAAACCAGTATGGACTGGCCGCAGCATGGTCGCGCAGGACTCGGGCTTCTGATGCTTGGTCAGTGTGTTGAAAACTTGCGCCGAGAAGCAGTAGAGTCGCCAGAAGGGTATCATCAGTCACGGCATCAGGTTTGGTGTAAGCGCCTGCAACAGGCATTACGTCAGTCACCACAAGACACGTTAGCGCTATTACATCGCTATGCTGAGATGGAGAAACATCGAACGCCACACCTCAGTGCGCAGGCTTCAAGTGCGGCGGAAGAGTTGGCACAAACTCAGCCACTTTGGAGTCGTTGGGTAGGGTAATTTGTAGGTTTATGATTAGGCTGACTATGATGCAGTAACTCAGGTTGGCTGGCTTATATCGCCAGATTACCCTGAGTTACTGTGTAGTCACTTTATAGGCTTCTCGGTTAAAGGCTTCTCGGATCGCCAATTGCGAGTGCCACTTTTGACGCTGGTGGTTTACCTAATGCGCGGCAAATTTGCCAACCTGCTTCATTGACCGCGTTAAGATCAACGCCCGTGTCAATACCAAGTTGCTCACACAGATAAAGCACGTCCTCTGTTGCGACATTGCCGCTCGCTCCTTTTGCGTAAGGGCAGCCTCCCAGACCTGCAACGGCGCTATCAACGGTGTTAATTCCCATTAATAAAGCTTGGTAAATGTTGGCCAATGCCTGCCCGTAAGTATCGTGAAAATGTACTGCGAGAGCATCTTTTGGTAGTTGCGTTAACAGCGAATCAAGCATGGCAATAACGCGATTTGGGGTTGCTTTACCGACAGTATCGCCCAGAGAAATTTCATAACACCCCATATCAAACAGCGTATTCGCTACCGCGGTGGTTTGCTCTGGTTTGATTTCGCCCTCGTAGGGGCAAACCATGGTGCAGGATAAATACCCACGCACAGAAATGTTATGCTGCTGTGCTAAAGCGATCACAGGTTCAAACCGCGCGAGGCTTTCCGCAATACTGCAGTTGATGTTCTTCTGGCTGAACGCTTCAGAAGCAGAGCCAAATACCGCAATTTGCTTTACGCCACTTTCTAGTGCTCGTTCTAATCCTGCTAAATTTGGTGTCAGCGCACTGTAAACTACGTCTGGTTGTTGAGTTATTCCCGCAAATACCTGATTAGAATCGGCCATTTGTGGCACCCATTTCGGCGAGACGAAAGAACCCGCTTCAATGTGTTTTAACCCGCTGAGGCTCAATTGATCGATCAAGCGGACTTTATCCACCAACGTCACTGCGGTTTCATTTTGCAGGCCGTCGCGAGCGCCAACTTCGACGATATTAACCTTCGCTGGTAGCATACTCGCGCTCCTTATCTACATAGACACTCTCTGATGCCAAAGTTAAATGCAGCAGTATCGAACCATGCTGTACTTGGTCTCCATGCTGATAAAAAAGTTCATCAACGGTGGCAGCTACCGGAGCGGTGATGGTGTACTCCATCTTCATCGCTTCGAGAACTAACAATGGATCACCAGCCGCCACTTCGTCGCCTTTATTCACCATGACAGCGGAGATTATGCCGTTAAGTGGCGCCGTTGGGCTAAGCTCATCCTCTTTGCCTTTTGGTGATTCAAAGCTTGGTTGGTGCGCAAATGTACGTTGCTGACCAAGATAAAACAGTGTCGTTTTCTGCTCGTCGTTGAGTGCATTAAAGATGTAACGCACCTCATCAATATCAACGATGAATTGTCCATCTTTTTCAAGCAGGCAGACCTGATGTACTTGATCACCACATTGAATCGTAAATTGATCAGGATGCTGGAAACCGGACTCCTTAGCAGAATGGTGTAAGCGTACTTGATGGTTAGACGTTGCATCCGTGAAGTTAAATCGATACACGTTCTCAACCGACAGCCTAAAACCTTGTTTAGTAGGGGACGGTAATGATGAATCTCCAGACGTCGAGGTGATATCGTTCCAGCGCGCAATGGCGGCCAATGTGAGCCAGATCGAATCAGACACGTTTTGTTGCTCGTTAATGCCTTGCTGGTGTTGGACCAAGAATCCGGTATCAAGCTTAACATCAGCAAAGGCTGGCTGCGAAATAATGCTGTGCAGATAACCGATGTTGGTGGTGACGCCACGCACGTGATACTGAGTTAAAGCCTGTTTAAGCTGTTTGAGTGCAATGTCGCGCGTTTGACCCCAGACGATCAGTTTACTGATCATCGGATCGTAGTACTCGCTAATGGCATCGCCTTGTGTGACACCACTATCGACACGCACGCACGCCAAGCGAACATTGCTGTCTGAGACGGGTTCTTTCAAGTAATCAATGCGGCCAGTTGATGGCATAAAGTCATTCTCGGCGTCTTCGGCGTAAATTCGTAGCTCGATTGAATGACCGTTATGTGTGATTTCGTTTTGTGAGATAGGCAAACGCTCGCCAGCCGCAACGTTGAACTGCCATTCAACGAGATCAACACCTGTTATCAATTCAGTGACTGGGTGTTCAACTTGCAGACGAGTATTCATCTCCATGAAGTAGAACTGACCACGGCTATCAAGTAAGAATTCAACCGTACCAGCGCCAACGTAGTCGATCGCCTGAGCGGCCTGAACAGCGGCTTCACCCATTTGTTTACGCAGTTCATCACTCAGACCGGGAGCAGGCGCTTCTTCGACGACTTTTTGGTGACGACGCTGAATGGAACAATCGCGATCAGAAAGATAAACGCAGTTGCCATGGTGATCGGCGAATACCTGCACTTCCACGTGGCGCGGCTGCAATATGCATTTTTCGATAAGAAGCTGTTTGTCGCCAAAGCTTGAAAGTGCTTCGCGCTGCGCACCGTCAATGGCTAACGGCATTTCAGCCGCACTGTTGACTACTCGCATGCCTTTACCGCCACCACCTTGAGTCGCTTTTAGCATCACCGGGTAACCGATTTTTTCCGCTTCTGCTAATAAATGCTCTACGCTGTTGTCTGTGCCGTGATAGCCGGGAACCAATGGTACGTTCGCCTCTGACATGATTGCTTTGGCTTGAGATTTAGAACCCATAGCCTCGATTGCGCTGGTGGAAGGGCCAATAAATACTATGCCATTTTCACTGCACGCTTTCGTCAGTTTCGGGTTCTCCGAAAGAAAGCCGTAGCCAGGGTGAATAGCGTCGGCTTGCCATTTTTTTGCAGCACCGATGATGGCATCAATGTCCAGATACGACTCACTCGCCGGAGCGGGGCCAATAAATTCGGCAAAGTCCGCATGTTTGACGTGCAGGCTGTTGCGATCGGCCTCGGAATAGACGGCAACGGTTTCGATGGCCATGCTTTTTGCGGTTTTAATGATTCGGCATGCGATTTCACCGCGATTTGCAATCAGTATTCTTTTAAACATGATTCCTCCAATTAGCGGCACGCTTTTCGAAAAAAGCAGTCAGGCCTTCTTGTCCTTCTGCGGACACACGAGCAGCAGCTATCGCTTGGCTGGTGTATTCAATTAATGAGTGGTTGATAGGTTGGTTATCACAACGTAAACAAAGTGCTTTTGCCGCCTGCATGGCTTGCGGACCATTATTAATCAGCTGATCAACCATACGATTGACCGCCTCTTTTGGCTGGGCATCGATTTGATGAAGAATGTTCATCGAAAGCGCAGTCTCGGCATCAATCAGTTCAGCGGTTAAAAAATAGCGTCGGCTTTGTCGTTGTCCAATCGCTCGGATTACGTATGGGCCGATGGTCGCGGGCAATAAGCCGAGTTTCACCTCACTCAAACAGAAGCGGCTCTCAGGTGTGCCAATGGCAATATCGCAGCAGCAAATCAGCCCAAGCGCACCACCAAATGCTGCGCCATGCACCATGGCAATCGTTGGTTTGCTGAAGGTATCAAGCGTATGCAAAAGTTTTGCTAGTTGCTGTGCATCTTGAAGGTTTTCACTTTGGGTTTTGGTTGCCATTGACTGCATCCAGCCAAGATCAGCCCCCGCAGAAAAGTGTTTTCCCTGTGCAGTTAACACCAGTGCACGGAGAGAATCTTCCTTTTCGAGTTGCTCTAGTGTCTCAATCAGTGAGGCAATCAATTCGTCATTAAACGCGTTGTGTTTTTCTGGCCGATTCAGGCTCAACCAGGCAACGCCATTGCTGTCTTTTTCAAGCAGTAGTCCGGTCATGTGACTTCCTTTGTCTGACATTTCAGTCTGATATTCCAATGCTCGCTAATCAGCACTTTATTCATCATTGATGGATAGCGAGGAGTTAAGGTTTGCTTTGTATCCGACTACATACGGAAGATGCCAAATTTGCTGTCTGGTATCGGTGCATTAAGCGCAGCAGACAGAGCAATGCCGACAACATCTCGGGTTTTCGCGGGATCAATAATGCCGTCGTCCCACAGACGAGCACTGGCGTAATAAGCGTGGCTTTGTGTCTGATATTGCTCCGCAATTGGGCGCTTGAACGCTTCTTCTTCCTCTGCGCTCCAGGTTTCACCTTTGCGCGTTTTAATATCACGGGTCACTTGCGCCATTACGCCCGCAGCTTGCTCGCCACCCATGACGGAAATACGCGCATTTGGCCACATCCACATCATGGTTGGATCATAAGCTCGGCCACACATACCGTAGTTACCTGCGCCATACGAGCCACCAATAACAACGGTAAATTTAGGCACGTCCGCACATGCCACAGCGGTCACCATTTTTGCGCCATGCTTAGCGATGCCTTCTGCCTCGTATTTTTGACCGACCATAAAGCCTGTGATGTTCTGCAAGAAAAGCAGAGGAATTTTTCGTTGTGCACACAGCTCAATAAAATGGGCGCCTTTTTGTGCCGACTCTGAAAACAGAATGCCGTTGTTAGCAACGATCCCAATCGGCATACCATGGATATGAGCAAAGCCGCAGACTAAGGTTTCACCGAATAAGGCTTTAAATTCATCGAACTGGGAATCATCGACGATTCGAGCAATTACTTCTTTTACATCAAACGGCTTTTTAAGATCGGTACCGACGATGCCGTAAAGCTCTTGCGCAGAGAAACGTGGTTCTTGTGGCGCTTTTTGCTTAAGTTGGATCGGCTTTAAGTGGTTGATTTGTGAAACGGCCTGTCTTGCTAGCTCTAACGCATGGTGATCGTTTTCTGCATAATAGTCGGCTACGCCAGATGTACGGCAGTGAACATCGGCACCGCCAAGATCTTCAGCACTCACTTCTTCACCAGTCGCTGCTTTCACAAGAGGTGGACCCGCTAAGAAGATCGTACCTTGCTCTTTTACGATGATGGAAACATCACACATGGCAGGAACGTAAGCACCGCCAGCGGTACACAGCCCCATCACCACAGCAATTTGTGGGATGCCTTTGGCCGACATACGGGCTTGGTTGTAGAAAATACGGCCGAAGTGGTCTTTGTCTGGAAATACTTCATCTTGGCGAGGCAGGTTAGCGCCGCCAGAATCGACTAAGTAAACACATGGCAGTTGGCATTTTTCTGCAATTTCCTGAGCTCTTAAGTGCTTTTTAACGGTAAGTGGATAGTAACTGCCGCCTTTTACCGTCACGTCATTAGCGACGATCATGCACTCTGTGCCGTCTATCACACCCACACCTGCAACCACTCCGGCGCATGGAACGTAATCAGGGTACACATCCCAGCCAGCAAACTGACCGATTTCTAAAAAGGACGAACCTGGATCGAGTAGGGCCAGAATGCGCTCTCGAACAGGGAGTTTGCCTTTCTTCTGCTGATGTTCTCGCGCTTTTTCGCCGCCACCGTCTTCTATTTGCGCGGTCACGGTATAAAGTTGATCCACAAGTGACGCCATAGAGCGGTAGTTTTCCTGATACTGCTCTGAGTGGGTATTAATATTGGTCGTCAAACAAGCCATAAATAGCCGATCTCCATTCGGAGTGACAGGCGCAGATTGCCTGTCACCAATTTAGGTTGAATAATGAAATGTGTTGAGTCAGTCCGCCTGGGGTTAAATGATGGCTAGGCGCTTTCGTTAAACAATTCGCGACCAATAAGCATGCGTCGGATTTCCGAAGTGCCCGCGCCGATTTCGTAGAGTTTGGCATCACGAAGCAGACGACCCGTATCAAACTCATTGATATAGCCGTTTCCACCGAGTAACTGGATCGCATCCAAAGCCATTTTGGTTGCCAGTTCCGCGCTGTAGAGAATCGCACCAGCGGAGTCTTTACGTGTGGTTTCACCGCGATCACAAGCGGCTGCCACAGCGTAAACGTAGGCTTTAGCAGCATTCATTTGTGTGTACATATCCGCGATTTTCGCTTGTACAAGCTGGAATTCGCCAATGGATTTGCCGAACTGTTTACGGTCGTGAATATATGGCACAACGATATCCATACATGCCTGCATAATGCCAAGCGGGCCGCCGGCAAGCACAACGCGTTCGTAGTCCAAACCGCTCATCAGCACTTTCACGCCTTGGTTTTCTTCACCAAGAATGTTTTCAGCAGGGACTTCGCAGTTTTGGAATACCAATTCACAAGTGTTCGAACCGCGCATGCCTAGTTTGTCGAGCTTTTGCGCTTGAGTGAATCCAGGGTATCCACGTTCTACAATAAAGGCCGTGATGCCTTTGGAGTGCTGGCTTGGATCGGTTTTGGCGTAGACAACATAGGTATGTGCATCTGGACCGTTAGTGATCCACATTTTGTTGCCATTTAGCAGGAAAATATCGCCTTTACGTTCGGCTTTGAGCTGCATGGATACCACATCGGAACCTGCGCCAGGCTCGCTCATTGCTAGCGCACCAATATGTTCACCGGAGATAAGTTTAGGCAGATATTTCTCTTTTTGAGCTTGTGTCCCGTTGCGGTGGATTTGGTTAACACAAAGGTTGGAGTGCGCACCGTAGCTTAAAGCAACCGAAGCTGATGCCCGGCTGATTTCTTCCATCGCTATCACGTGGGCGAGGTAGCCCATGTTTGCGCCACCAAACTCTTCGCTGGTGGTCACACCTAAAAGACCCATTTCACCTAATTTGGACCAAAGATGGTTTGGAAAGTCGTTAGATTGGTCGATAGATTGCGCGAGAGGCGCAATTTCTCTTGCAGCAAAACTATTGATTTGCTCGCGAAGCAAATCGGTATTTTCGTCATAAACAAAGTTTAGGGAAGAGTAGGTAGATTTCATTGCGTGTCCTTGCCTTTACGTCACCTACATCCCAGTGCTGAGGTGTCAGGTGACTTTTTCGCCTTTCATGGATCTCAGTGTGTTTTGGCATCGCAACTGCGCAGCATTTAATTCCATCATTACCGCTTGAATGTCATTCGCCTGCTGTTGCAATGCTGCCTTCTTCTCTTCGATCAACCGAATCATATAGTTCAACTGCTCAGTACTTTGATCGGTATCGTAGAGTTCAAACAACTCTTTGATATCTGCAAGAGAAAAGCCTAATCGCTTACCTCGCAAAATCAGTTTTAGTCGAATTCGATCGCGACCATTGTAGATTCGAGTGTTGCCTTTACGTTCTGGAGTTAGCAGACCTAAATCTTCGTAAAAGCGAATACTTCGGGTTGTAATATCGAACTCCTTCGCGAGCTCACTGATCTTAAATGTATTCATTCTTTAACCTTACGACTTTCGTATAACATTTATCCGAATATACAATTCGTTAACGTTAAAGTAAACAACTAGTGAACACTCTTGAGCCTTGATATTACTGACGTTTACCCGAAACTGACGATTCACTCGAACAAACAATAACCTCAAACTTGACGTTAACGTAAATGTTAGTATAGTTATGACGTAAACGTCAACAAAAGGTTAACAGAATGAAAAACGAAACATGGATTGTTGCCGCTAAACGAACGCCTATCGGTGCTTTTCAAGGGGCATTAGCTTCAACCGATGTCACTGAACTCGGGGCGACAGCCATTCAGGGCGCTTTAGCAGAAAGTCAGCTTGATGCAGACAAAATAGATGAAGTACTGATGGGCTGTGTTCTGCCAGCAGGTGTGGGGCAAGCCCCTGCAAGACAGGCGAGTTTAAAAGCTGACATGCCACAATCCATAGGTTGTACCACGCTGAACAAAGTGTGTGGGTCGGGCATGAAGACCGTGATGCTTGCTCATGATCTTATTCAATCTGGCAACGCGCACGCGGTTATTGCGGGTGGTATGGAAAACATGTCTTCGTCTCCTTATCTATTAAAGAAAGCGCGAGAGGGTTTCCGTTTAGGCCACGAACAAGTGCTCGACCACATGTTTTATGATGGTTTACAGGATGCTTATAAAGGCGAGCTGATGGGTGTCTTCGCTGAACAAACAGCGCAAAAGTATCAGTTTAATCGTGAAAGCATGGATTCTTGGGCGCAGCAATCGGTGACTCGCGCGCAGCAAGCAATTGAGCAAGGTTTGTTCAAAGAAGAGATCGTGCCTGTTAACGTGAAAAGTCGACGCGGCGACATCTTAGTTGCCGACGATGAGCAACCGAGCAAACTCGACGTTGCCAAAATTCCAACTTTGCGCCCTGCGTTTGCTAAAGATGGTGGCGTAACAGCGGCAAACTCAAGCTCCATTTCAGATGGCGCGTCGGCAATGGTATTGGTCGATAGCGAGTTTGGTCGTCAGGAAAACCTTCAACCTCTGGCCAAAATCGTGGGTTACAACACACATGCAAGGCTGCCAGAAGAGTTCACCATCGCACCTGTCTTCGCGATTGAAAAACTGCTGGAAAAAACGGGCTGGGACAAATCGGACGTTGACCTTTGGGAAATTAACGAGGCCTTTGCTGTTGTCACTCAATACGCAGTGAAAGTACTCGAACTCGATGAGAACAAAGTTAACCCGCGCGGTGGTGCTTGTGCGTTAGGTCATCCTATTGGTGCCAGTGGTAACCGCATCCTCGTGACGTTGATTCACGCGCTTAAGCAAACTGGCGGAAAACGTGGCGTTGCATCGCTTTGTATTGGTGGCGGTGAGGCAACCGCGATCGCGATTGAAATCTGCTAATTCATTCTCAACAAAGTTTCACTTACATAACAGTAGTCAGTAACAAGCTGAAAAATACAAGGATGTCATCATGACAGAACAAGTAAAGCAGTATATCGGTGGTGAATTCGCCATCTCCGACTCAAAACAATGGCTAGATGTAACCAACCCGGCAACTAATGAAGTGATTGCACAAGTGCCTTGTGCCACGGAATCAGAAATGAATGCGGCGATCGCCAGCGCAACAGAGACGTTTAAGCGTTGGAAAGAAGTGGCTGCACCGGAGCGTGCAAGATTGATGCTGCGTTACCAACATCTACTAAAAGAGCAGCACGACGAGTTGGCAATATTGCTTTCAAGCGAGACAGGTAAAACCCTAGCGGATGCTAAAGGTGATGTTTGGCGCGGGATTGAAGTCGTTGAACAAGCTGCAAACATTTGTAGCTCAATGATGGGCGAAACGGTTGAGAATGTCGCAACGAATATTGATGGTTACTCTTACATTCAACCACTTGGTGTTTGTGCAGGTATCACTCCGTTTAACTTCCCTGCGATGATCCCTTTGTGGATGTTCCCTATGGCGATTGCGTGCGGCAACACCTTTATTTTGAAACCGTCGGAGCAAGTGCCGCTAACCGCGATGAAACTGGCTGAACTGTTTGAACAGGCCGGTGCACCAAAAGGTGTATTGCAAATTGTCCACGGCAGTAAAGAGCAGGTTGACCGCATTCTTACCGATCCAGTCGTCCGCGCTATCTCCTTTGTTGGCTCTGTGCCGGTTGGAGAGTACATCTACAAAACGGGCACTGACAACCTAAAACGCGTTCAGTCATTTGCTGGTGCGAAGAATCACATGGTTATTATGCCTGATGCAAATAAACAGCAAGTGATTAATAACCTTGTTGGCGCATCCGTAGGTGCCGCAGGTCAGCGCTGTATGGCGATTTCGGTGGCGGTGTTTGTTGGTGAAACGAAAGAATGGATTCCAGAGCTTAAAGAGGCGTTAGCTCAAGTTCAGCCAGGCGCGTGGGATGATGAATCAGCAGGTTATGGACCGCTTATTAGCCCGCAAGCGAAACAACGTGTGGTGAACTTAATTAATGAAGGCAAAGAATCTGGCGCGAATTGTGTTCTGGACGGTACCGACTGCCAAGTGGCTGGTTTTCCTGACGGCAACTGGGTGGGTCCAACACTGTTTACCAACGTGACGACAGACATGTCGATTTATCAGGAAGAGATTTTTGGCCCAGTGTTGCTGACCATGGAAGTGGATAATCTGGACGAGGCGATTGAGCTTATCAACGCGAACCGTTTTGGTAACGGTACGTCTATTTTCACAGCGAATGGCGCTGCCGCGAGAAAGTATCAGCACAATATTGAAGTGGGTAATGTGGGTATTAACGTGCCAATCCCAGTTCCGTTGCCATTCTTCTCATTTACGGGTTGGAAAGGCAGTTTCTATGGCGATTTGCATGCCTACGGTAAACAAGCGGTTCGCTTCTACACTGAAACGAAAACGGTCACCGCACGCTGGTTTGAAGATGACATTCCAAGCGGTCCGAACATGACCATTCAGCTTAGCTAATTACCCACGTTAACAGTATATGGCCAAGCTTATTCCTGCTTGGCCTAGATTCAAATGCAATGAATTAGACCTTAGGACTTCAAGATGGATTTTGAATTAAACGAAGATCAAATCGCATTCGCAGACGCAGCTAAACAGTTCGCAGAACAGATGCTTGCACCGCACGCCGCAGAGTGGGATGAAAAACAACACTTCCCTAAAGATGTACTTCGTCAGGCGGGTGAACTGGGTTTTTTGAGTATCTATACGCCACCTGAGCACGGTGGCCTGGGGCTTTCCCGTTTGGATGCTGCGATTATTTTTGAACAATTGGCGATGGGTTGTACGGCAACTACAGCGTTTATGACTATCCATAATATGGCAACCTGGATGATCACCAGCTTTGCCAAACCGGAAGTTGCTCAACAATTTAGTGGTGAATTGATCACGGGTGAAAAGCTCGCTTCTTACTGCCTCACTGAGCCAAATGCAGGTTCTGACGCGGCATCTCTGACGACGAGTGCAGTGCGTGATGGCGATGAGTTTGTTTTGAATGGCGCAAAAGTGTTTATCTCTGGCGCGGGTGATACGGACGTACTCGTTGTTATGGCTCGCTCTTGTGGAGAAGGTGCTGGCGGTGTATCTGCTTTTGTTGTACCTGCTGACAGCGAAGGCATCAGTTACGGTAAGAAAGAAGCCAAAATGGGCTGGAACTGCCAACCAACGCGCATGATCACCTTCGAAAACGTCCGAATTCCGGCTGACTACTTGTTGGGTGAAGAGGGTGAAGGCTTTAAATTCGCTATGCTCGGCCTTGATGGTGGCCGAATCAATATCGCTACCTGTTCTGTTGGTACGGCACAACAAGCGCTGAACGAAGCAAAACAGTACATGACAGAGCGTAAACAGTTTGGACGTTCACTAGCTCAATTCCAGGCGCTGCAATTCAAGCTGGCGGACATGGCAACAGAGCTGGTCGCTGCCCGTCAAATGGTGAGACTTGCGGCTGCAAAACTCGATGCTCAACACGCAGAAAAAAGTGCGTACTGCGCAATGGCGAAACGCTTTGCAACGGATGTGGGCTTCAAGGTTTGTGACGAGGCACTGCAAATTCACGGCGGTTATGGCTACATCAAAGAATATCCAGTTGAGCGTCACTTCAGAGACGTTCGTGTTCACCAAATTCTTGAAGGTACCAACGAAATCATGCGTCTGATCATCTCAAGACGTCTGCTCACGGAAGGCGTTGAGCTGGTTTAGCCTGCGCGGTAGAGCTTTACCTTAAAGAACAAAAGGGATTGAAAGATTATGACAGCACAAATCAAATTAGAGCGCGAAAATCACATTGCCAAGCTAACCATCAGCAATCCACCTGCGAATACGTGGACGCTTGAGTCTTTGAATCAGCTTAAAGAGTTGGCAATTGAACTCAGCAACGATCGCTCTATCTACGCTTTGGTACTAACGGGTGAAGGGGAGAAGTTCTTCTCTGCTGGTGCAGACCTTAATAATTTCGCCTCGGGTGACAAATCGCAAGCGGCGGATATGGCGTTCGCATTTGGTGAAGCGTTTGAAGCCTTGTCAGCGTTTGATGGGGTGTCTATCGCGGCGATCAATGGCTATGCAATGGGCGGTGGTTTGGAAGTCGCGATGGCTTGCGACATTCGTATCGCTGAAGAGCAAGTACAAATGGCGTTACCAGAAGCGTCGGTTGGCTTATTGCCTTGTGCCGGAGGAACGCAAAATCTCACTGCGTTAGTCGGTGAAGGTTGGGCGAAGCGCATGATCCTATGTGGTGAACGTGTGACGGCCGAGCGAGCAGAGAAAATTGGTTTGGTTGAAGAAGTCGTTGAAAAAGGACAAGCGTTGGAAACCGCAATGGAACTGGCACAGCGTGTCGCGGGTCAATCGCCTAAGTCTGTATCTGCTTGCAAAACACTCATCCAAAATCGACGCAGCCAGACACATGCGGCAGGGCTGGTTTTGGAACGTGAACTGTTCTTACAGCTTTTCAATACGCAAGATCAGACAGAGGGTGTGAACGCTTTCTTACAAAAGCGTAAGCCAAACTGGACCAATAGCTAAGGAGTCACCATGGCGAGCAACGTAGAGATGACCAGCAAAGTAAACGTGTCAAAGCTTGAGTGTGCCGATAGTTCTGTCATTGGTGTGCTGGAGTTAGATAATCCGGCAGCGCTCAACGCACTGAGCTATGTAATGATCGAGCAGTTATACAATCAGCTGCTCGAGTGGCAAATCGATGACAACATTGTTGCGGTATGTTTGCATGCGAAGGGTGAAAAAGCATTCTGTGCAGGTGGTGATATTCAAGCCATTTACCGCGCGTTAGAAAACAAAGAGCAAGATTTTAACTCTGCACTTTCCGCGATGAAGACGTTCTTCGATCTTGAATACCGCTGCGATCACCTGATTCATACCTATTCAAAGCCGATTATCGCTTGGGGGCATGGCTACCTGATGGGTGGTGGGGTCGGTCTGTTTATGGGCGCAAGTCATCGCGTGGCGGAGACCAACACTCGCTTTGCGATGCCAGAAATCAAAATTGGTCTTTATCCGGATGTGGGCGCGACTTACTTTTTGAATCAGTTACCAAAACACTACGCGCTGTTTCTTGGTTTAACTGCCTGTCAGATTAATGCGACCGATATGAAAGCATTATGGTTGAGCCAATGGATTACCCAGCCTGATAGCAAAGGGGATTTCTTCTCCCAACTGTCTGATATCAATTGGAAAAGTGAGACAGACATTAACGAGAAGATTGCGACACTACTTCGTACTCTAGAAGTCGAAGAGCCGGGCGAGGGATTGATGTTACCTCATGCTAACTTGATAGAGCAGCTTTGTCGTGGCGATTTACCAACGATAGCTGACGCGATAGCCAACGCTGATGTGGATGATAAATGGTTCGTGAACGCGCAGAAAGCACTCAGTTATGGCAGTCCTCTTTCACTCAATCTTACTTACCAACAATTGACTCAGTATCAGGGGCTGTCTTTGGATGCTTGTTTTGATATGGAGTTTAATCTCACATTGCGTTGTGGCTTAGAAGGTGACTTTAGAGAAGGGGTTCGTGCGCTCATCATCGATAAAACCAATCAGCCAACGTGGATGCACAAGAGTGTTGTCGATGTGACACCACAAGAGCTGCAACGCTTTTTTGCACCCATTGATTCAGTGGATTACCCACTCAAAGACACGCAATTGGCGACAGCTGAATTTTAGTTGAACGGAATAGTTAAGCGTAATAGTTGAACGGAATAGTTAAACGGATTAGCGACAAGGAAGAGACAGAACATGGATAAAATAGCATTTATTGGTCTTGGCAATATGGGCGCACCTATGGCTAAGAACCTGGTTAAAGCCGGTTTGAAGGTTGAAGTATTTGATTTGAATCCGAACGCTGTGGCGGAACTGACCGCACTTGGCGCTTCGAGTGCTGATTCTGTTCAGCAAGTCGTTCAAGGTGCTGGCATTGTCGTCACTATGTTACCTGCTAGTCAGCATGTAAAAAGTGTCTATCTTGGTCAGGATGGCATTTTAGAAAGCGTTGAGTCTGGAACATTGCTGATTGATTCATCCACCATTGATCCCGCGACCGCACGTATGGTTGGCGAAAAGGCACAACAGTTAGGCATCAGCTTTGTCGATGCGCCGGTTTCGGGAGGTGTGGCTGGCGCAGCAGCAGGGACACTAACATTTATTGTTGGTGGCTCACAAGAGAACTTTGTTCAGGCTAAAGCGTTGCTTTGCCATATGGGAAAAAACATCTTCCATGCGGGTGACGCTGGTGCTGGTCAGGTGGCGAAAATCTGCAATAACATGATGCTGGGTATTCTGATGAGCGGCACTTGTGAGGCACTTAACCTCGGTATCGAGAACGGTCTCGATCCTAAAGTGCTGTCTGACATTATGCTGCAAAGCTCAGGTCGAAACTGGGCGTTAGAGCTTTACAACCCGTGCCCTGGCGTGATGGAGAATGCGCCGGCGAGTAATGGCTATCAAGGTGGTTTTATGAGTCAGCTTATGGCGAAAGACCTCGGTCTTGCTATGGAAGCGGCAGTTGCTAGTCAAACTTCAACGCCAATGGGTAGCGTGGCACGCAATCTATTTAATTTTCATAACGGTCAGGGCAACGGACAAAAAGATTTCTCTAGCTTGTTTGAGTTCTACCAAAAGCAAAACCAAGCCTAAGGAGCGCTTATGGAGTTAGCAAATAAGGTTGTTGCGATTACAGGTGCTGGGCAGGGGCTTGGCAAACAGATGGCATTATCGCTGGCAGAAAGCGGAGTGAATCTCGCGTTAATCGATCTCAATTTGGAACAATTGAGGGAGACACAGGCAGAGTGTGAATCTCTGGGCGTTAATGCTCGAGTTTATGTGACGAACGTGACAAACGAACAACAGGTTTGCGCGGCATTTGAGCAAATTGAAGCGGACTTTAAGCAGCTCAATGGCGTGATTAACAACGCTGGCATCATGCGTGATGGTATGTTCATAAAAGTGAAAGACGGTCAGATTACGCCAATGTCTCTGGAGCAGTTTCAGTCGGTTATGGACGTAAATGTCACGGGTACTTTCTTATGCGGTCGTGAAGCGAGCAAAGTGATGCTCAACACCGACAGTAAAGGTGTGCTTATTAATATATCCAGTGTGGCTCGAGCTGGGAATATTGGTCAAACCAACTACTCTGCCTCCAAAGCAGCAGTGGCGACAATGGCGACGGTGTGGGCGAAGGAATTAGGCCGATTTGGTATTCGCTCTGTTGCGATCGCGCCGGGCGTAATCAAAACGGCGATGACGGACCAGATTAAACCAGAAGCTATGGACAGGCTAATAAAGATGATTCCTGTCGGTCGTTTGGGGCTTGCTGATGAAATCTCCGCGACCGTGAAATATGCATTAACTAACGAGTTCGTGACCGGAAGAGTATTAGAAGTAGATGGTGGTATGCGAATGTAACCTCACTCACAAGGCTAACAATGTTCGTTGTATTGTTAGCCAACATCAAAATTTCCTCATTAATGGCAGTTGCATAAAACAAGATTGAGCCTCTCTATCTGTTTTACGTTACATGCCAATTTATCTTTCCCGTTTCTCTTTACATCTTTTTAAGTGCTTTTTCTAAAACCGTTTACGGATCACACTTTTGAATCGCCGTTATCGGGCATGAAAAATCCTACTTCATCGCGACCAATAATTGTGCAAATGAAAATTATAATGTTATGAGACTGTTACCACATGGCGTGGGCAATGTTTGTGCAAACAGAACAGTATCGGTGCAATCATTAGTGTACGATGTAAATTTTTTGTGTTGATAAATTTGAAAATTAATCTACCCGAAAATTAAAAAACACAAAGATAATAATTTTATGTCTATAATATATTGAAAAATAAAGATTAATTTTCTTTAGTTAAGCTGTGTATCGTCTTTTAATGAGTCATTTTCAACACGTCATCTCTGTGTCTCAAAGCACAAATTTCCAACATTCTTCGGATGAATCTACAAAAAATAGTTTGAGATCGAACTAAAATTCAGGCATTTTATATTTAACTAACCGTTCAATTAAAAATGAAAGGGGATGAAATGCCGAAGGTGGGAATGCCTGAAATCAGGAAGCCACAGCTGGTGAAAGCGACAATGTCAGTGATTGATAGGGTGGGCTTACATGCAGCGAGTATCTCGTTGATCAGCAAAGAAGCTGGCGTATCAACGGGTATCATCAATCATTACTTTGGTGGTAAGCACGGGTTATTGGAAGAAACGATGCGCGAGATCCTTCGCCAGCTTTCATTCACGATCACGAAAAAGCTTCGTGAGCTGCCGGCTGACGCTCATCATCAACGTATCAATGCCATTATTGACGGTAACTTTGTCGGCTTTCAGGCTGAAAATAAAGTGGCCAAGACATGGCTAGCCTTCTGGTCTTATTCGATGCATGACGAACAGCTAAAGCGTCTGCAACGTGTAAACGAACGACGTCTTTTGTCCCATCTAAGAAGAGAATTAAAAGCACTATTAAGTGCAGAGCAAGCGGAATTGGTTGCTCACGGGATTGCGTCACTCATTGATGGAATATGGCTACGCGGAACGCTCAACCCGCAAGGCATCGATGCAGAAAAAGCAAGAGTCATCATCAACGATTATCTCGAAAAGCAGCTAACGTACTACTCACAAAAAATTTAAAAGTCACAGGTCTTCAAAATGGAAATGAAAACACATTACATCGACGGTGCAATGTACACCGGAAGCTCTGAAGAGCATTTCACCACATACAATCCGGCTAATGGTGAGCCGTTAGCCAATGTTAAACAAGCAAATCAGCATGATATGGAAGCGGCGGTTGAGTCTGCAAAACGCGGCTTTGAAGTATGGTCTGCAATGACGGCAATCGAACGTAGCCGTATTCTTAACAAAGCCGTTGCGATTCTACGCGAACGCAATGACGAATTAGCCGCACTAGAAGTAGCGGATACAGGTAAGCCAATCCAAGAAGCAAACGCTGTTGATATTACGACAGGTGCTGATGTACTGGAATACTATGCGGGCTTAGCGCCTAGCTTACAGGGCGAACAACAACCGCTTAATGAAAACCAGTTTTTCTACACACGCCGCGAACCTCTCGGCATTTGTGCGGGTATAGGTGCTTGGAACTACCCAATTCAAATCGCGATGTGGAAATCCGCACCGGCGCTTGCTGCTGGTAACGCAATGATTTTCAAACCATCGGAAGAAACGCCTCTGACAGCACTTAAACTGGCTGAAATTTACTCAGAAGCGGGCATGCCTGACGGTGTATTTAATGTTGTGCAGGGTGATTACCGTGTTGGCCAAATGCTAACGGCGCATCCGGATATTGCGAAAGTCTCGTTCACTGGTGAGTGCGGTACAGGCAAAGTCGTTATGGGTGACAGCGCGAAATCACTTAAACAAGTCACCATGGAACTGGGTGGTAAGTCACCACTGATCGTATTCGAAGATGCAAAACTGAATGATGCAGTGTCGGCTGCCATGGTTGCAAACTTTTACACTCAAGGTGAAGTATGCACCAACGGTACCCGCGTATTTGTTCATGAATCCATTTACGACGAATTCGTGGCGCAGCTTAAAACTCGTACTGAACTGCTGGTTGTCGGTGATCCCCTTGATGAAAACACGCAAATTGGCGCTCTAATTTCAAAAGAGCACGAAGGCAAAGTGTTGTCTGCAATTGAAGAAGCGAAAGCAAGCGGCGCGACCCTTTTGACCGGTGGTTACAAAGTTACGGAAAATGGCCTTGCTAACGGTAACTTCGTTGCTCCAACGGTATTTATCGACTGTGACGATAGCATGAGTCACGTACAGCAGGAGATCTTTGGCCCTGTTATGTCTGTGCTTAAGTTCAGTGATGAAGCAGAGGTTATCGAGCGTGCGAACGACACGGAGTATGGTCTGGCAGCGGGTGTCTTCACGCAGAACCTCTCTCGTGCACATCGCGTTATTCATAAGATTCAGGCGGGTATCTGCTGGGTTAATGCCTGGGGTGATTCTCCGGCAGAAATGCCAGTAGGCGGTTATAAGCAATCAGGTATTGGCCGCGAAAACGGCGTCGAAACACTGAAGCACTATACGCAAACCAAGAGCGTACTAGTTCAACTGAGCGATTTCGAAAGCCCTTACGCTTAAACCTTCCAGGAGAATCAAAATGCAACAACGCTACGATTATATTATCGTCGGTGCGGGTTCGGCCGGCTGTGTTTTAGCGGATCGCTTGAGTGAAAGTGGTCAGCACTCTGTTTTATTGCTAGAAGCGGGCGGCACAGATAAGAGTATTTTTATCCAAATGCCAACAGCACTTTCTTATCCGATGAACACCGAAAAATACGCTTGGCAATTCGAGACCGTGAAAGAAGACGGCCTTGATGGACGCCAACTGCACTGTCCTCGCGGTAAAGTTCTTGGCGGTAGCTCATCTATTAACGGCATGGTTTACGTACGTGGTCATGCTTGCGACTTCGACCAGTGGGAAGAAGAGGGCGCAAAAGGCTGGAACTATCAGGCGTGTTTACCTTACTTCCGTAAAGCGGAATCTTGGGTTGGTGGCGCGGACGAATACCGTGGCGATAATGGCCCTGTTGGTACCTGCAACGGTAATGACATGAAGCTTAACCCGCTATACGAAGCGTTTATCGAAGCTGGTAAAGATGCGGGTTACCCAGAAACGGATGATTACAACGGTTACCAGCAAGAGGGCTTTGGTCCGATGCATATGACTGTTGATAAAGGCGTGCGTGCTTCGACGTCTAATGCGTACTTAAGCCGTGCTAAAAAGCGTAAGAACTTCACGTTAATGAAGCGAGTCACCGTCCACCGCGTTTTACTTGAAGGCAAGAAAGCGGTCGGCGTTGAATTCGAGCAATCAGGTTCTGTTAAGCAGTGTTTTGCAAACAGTGAAGTGATTTCTAGTGCGGGTTCAATTGGTTCGGTACAGCTGCTGCAACTTTCCGGTATTGGTCCTAAAGATGTGCTGGAAAAAGCAGGTATCGAGGTGAATCACCAGTTGGAAGGCGTGGGTAAAAACCTGCAAGACCATCTGGAGGTTTACTTTCAATATCACTGTAAACAGCCGATCACGCTTAACAGTAAGTTAGGTTTGGTGAGTAAAGGGTTAATCGGTACCGAGTGGATTCTCACCCGTAAAGGCCTCGGTGCGACCAACCATTTTGAATCGTGCGCGTTTATTCGTTCTCGTGAAGGCTTGAAGTGGCCGAATATTCAATACCATTTCTTACCAGCTGCGATGCGTTATGACGGTCAGGCTGCCTTTGATGGTCATGGATTCCAGGTGCACGTTGGCCCTAATAAGCCAGAAAGCCGAGGCTCAGTAGAAGTTGTTTCATCGAATCCGAACGACAAGCCGAAGATCGAGTTTAACTACATCTCCACCGAGCAAGATAAGCAGGATTGGCGTGATTGTATCCGTCTGACACGTGAAATCTTGAATCAGCCAGCGATGGACGAGTTCCGTGGCGATGAGATTCAGCCAGGTTTAAACATCACGACTGACGAGCAAATTGATGAATGGGTGAAGCAGAACGTAGAGAGTGCTTACCATCCATCGTGTAGCTGCAAAATGGGCGCGGACGATGACCCGTTAGCCGTACTGGATGAGCAGTGTCAGGTACGTGGCATCCAAGGATTACGTGTTGTGGATTCATCTATTTTCCCAACCATTCCAAACGGCAACTTGAATGCGCCAACCATCATGGTTGCCGAACGCGCTGCGGATATGATCCTCGGGAACGCATTACAAAAATCAAACAATACTCCAGTTTGGATTGCACCGAACTGGCAAGAGATGCAACGAATGCATCCACCAAAAAGAAATTTAGATTCAATCTCATAATTCAAATAATCAACAAATAGTCAGTAATCATTACAAGGAACTAAACATGTCTAAGATGACGAAAATTGTATCAACTATCGCGTTAAGTACCTTAGCAACCGGTGCTTACGCAAATCAGTGTGAAACCGTTCGATTTGCTGATGTAGGTTGGACAGACATTACAGCAACAACCGCCGTTACTTCAGAAATACTAAAAGGGTTAGGGTACAAGACCAAGACAGATCTGCTTTCTGTACCCGTAACTTACTCATCAATGGCCAATGGTGACATTGATATTTTCCTGGGCAACTGGATGCCAACAATGGAAGGCGATATCGCCAAATACCGCGATGCTGGCACCGTCGAAACCGTTAAAGCGAACCTTGTCGGAGCTAAGTACACGCTTGCGGTACCAAAATACGTTTATGACTCGGGCGTAACGAGCTTTGCTGACCTGGTAAGACATGCTGACAAGTTTAAAGACCGCATTTATGGCATCGAACCAGGTAACGATGGTAACCGGTTAATTCAATCTATGATCGACAGCGATGCATTTGGTTTAAAAGGCTTCAGCCTTATCGAATCGAGTGAAGCTGGCATGGTGTCACAAGTTTCACGCGCAGTGCGTCGTAACCAGTGGATTGTTTACCTGGGTTGGGCTCCGCACCCGATGAACAATAACGTTGAAATGGAATACCTTTCAGGCGGTGATGACTTCTTCGGCCCAAATTACGGTGGCGCGAATGTCTACACAAACGTACGTAAAAACTACCTTTCTGAGTGTCCAAATGTAGGTCAACTAGTGAAAAACCTAGAGTTCAGCCTAGAAATGGAAAACGAGTTAATGGAAGCGATTCTTAACCAGAAGCAAAAGCCATCAAAAGCGGCACAAGCGTGGTTAAACGCGAATCAAGATCAAATCGAAGCGTGGCTTAAGGATGTGAAAACGGTCGATGGCCAGGATGCACAGGCAGCGATCACAGCGTACCTAAAAACAAACGCTTAATTCGATTTATACCCCAAGAAACTCAACTTGAGTAACGATTTGGGGATAGTAGTGGGCGGTGATGCCCACTTCATTAACACAAAGGGTTTATTGTGAATATTATTACGGACAACAAACTACCATTAGGGCAGTGGATGGAAACGGGTGTTGATTGGTTAACCATCAATGCGTCCGGGTTCTTTGATACTATCTCAATTACACTTGAAACCATCATTATGTTTGTGGTGGATATTTTCAAATGGATGCCACCTGCGGCTCCAATCATTATGACGGCGGCAATTGCGTGGTTCCTACATCGTAGTCTTCCTCTTGTTGTATTTATCGTGCTTGCGTTACTCGCGATTCTTAACCTTGGTTATTGGCAAGAGATGCTGGAAACCTTTGTCCTTGTTTTTGCTGCGACAACGATTTCCGTATTAATTGGTGTGCCTTTAGGAATTATGGCTGCGCATCGTCCTTGGTTATATACATTACTCAGACCGATTTTGGACCTGATGCAAACCGTACCAACGTTTGTATACCTGATCCCGACACTGGTTCTGTTTGGTTTAGGTATCGTACCGGGGCTAATCTCAACGATTATCTTCGCCATTGCGGCTCCAATTCGATTGACTTATCTAGGCATCATTAAAGTGCCGGAAGAGTTGTTGGAAGCAGGTAAAGCGTTTGGTGCAAGCCGAATGAAACTGCTGTTTAAGGTGGAGTTACCTGCGGCATTACCAAGTATCATGGCAGGCGTGACGCAATGTATCATGCTGTCTCTTTCAATGGTGGTTATTGCGGCGCTAGTGGGTGCTGACGGTTTAGGTAAGCCGGTTGTACGTGCGCTAAACACCGTAAACATCTCACAAGGTTTTGAAGCAGGATTAGCGATTGTTCTTGTTGCAATCATCCTTGATCGCTTGTGTAAAGCACCAAACCAGAAGGAGGCGTAATCATGGACGCAATTACTATTGAAAACCTTGATGTGGTTTTTGGTCAACAGCAAACGCAAGCGCTGAACCTGCTAGACCAAGGTAAATCGCGACAAGAAATTATCGATGAAACTGGTCAGGTCGTTGGTGTGGACAACGTATCGTTGAGCGTGAAACAAGGTGAAATTTGTGTGCTCATGGGCTTATCCGGTTCGGGTAAATCCAGCTTGCTTCGTACTGTGAACGGATTGAACGATATCTCCCGTGGTTCACTGAAAATCAAAGATGGTGACGACATGGTGGAACTGGCGAACTGTGATGAACAGACGCTTCGCCATTTACGTACTCATCGTGTTTCTATGGTATTTCAGAAGTTCGCTTTGATGCCTTGGTTATCGGTCTTAGATAACGTGGCGTTTGGACTGGAAATGCAAGGCATTGGCAAAGCTGAGCGTCGTGAAAAAGCACGTGCACAGTTAGAAATGGTGGGATTGTCAGAGTGGGAAAACAAGTTTCCTCATGAGCTTTCTGGCGGTATGCAGCAGCGTGTTGGCTTGGCTCGCGCCTTTTCGATGGACACTGACATCTTATTGATGGACGAACCGTTTTCAGCACTTGACCCATTAATTCGTGCGCAGCTTCAGGATGAACTGATTTTGCTCCAAGAGAAGTTGAATAAAACGATATTATTTGTAAGTCATGACTTGGATGAAGCACTTAAAATTGGTAACAACATTGCCATTATGGAATCGGGCAAACTGATTCAGCATGGCAAGCCAGAACAGATCATTCTGACACCAGAAAACGATTATGTGGCTGACTTCGTGGCACATACTAACCCGTTAAACGTGCTTAAAGGCCGTTCTTTAATGCAGTCGTGTGATGCTCTGGTACGTCAAGAAGAACGTGTTCTCATCTGCGCTGATAAAGACATTTGGGTGTCGCAAGATCCGAAAGGATTGAGGTTAATCGATACTGATAAGCTGTTGATTCTTTGGGATAGCGAATCATCGAACCTTGATGATGTGAAAGAAAATACGTTGGTTCAGGTTAGCCCGGATATCAGTATGCGTGAAGCGATAGAGCTTAAGCAGCGCAGTAACCAGCCTTTATTGATGGTTGAAGATAACCAGTTGGTCGGCATATTGAGCGACAATGAGTTGTACAATGCACTACTGGGTAACTTCAGGTCAGATAAAGTGGCTTGATAACTCCAGAACAGAAAGTTCGGAGAATAAAAAGAGCCGCAGCTTTGGTACGCTGCGGCTTTTGTCTATCGAGTCGAAATTAATTTCAATTTACTCTGCTCATTGCTCTTTCTTTTCTTTGTCCTTATTCACTGCTTTCGCAATATCTTGTACCGCTTCAACTAAATTAATTGGCATCGGGAAAATAATTGTCGAAGTTTTATCGGTGGTAATTTCAGTTAGCGTTTGCATATAGCGCAATTGCAAGGCATTTGGTGCTTCATTTAGCATTTGTGCCGCTTCTTTTAACTTGTTAGACGCTTCTAATTCACCAGTCGCATGGATGATTTTTGCACGACGATTACGCTCCGCCTCGGCTTGACGAGCAAGCGCTCGAACCATACTTTCATTCAAATCGACATGTTTAACTTCAACGGTGGCTATTTTAATCCCCCAGTCATCCGTTTGTTGATCGAGGATGGACTGCAAATCTTTATTGAGTCGCTCTCGCTCAGAAAGAAGTTCATCTAGCTCATGCTGCCCTAATACTGAACGAAGCGTTGTTTGCGCTAACTGACTGGTCGCCTCGCTGTAGCTCTCAATATTGTTGATAGCCATTTGCGGGTCGACGACGCGAAAATAGACCACAGCGTTTACGCGAACAGACACATTATCTTTCGTGATAAGGTCTTGTGTCGGTACGTCCAACACGACAGTTCGCAGGTCTACGCGCACCATTTGTTGGATAAAGGGAATCAAGATGATCAGGCCAGGGCCTTTTACCTCTTGAAATCGACCCAAGAAGAAAATTACGCCACGTTCGTACTCGCGCAGAACTTTGAAAATTTGTGTCGCTAGTGCGATCAACAGAACCAGGATTACAGAAACAGTGTAGAGCAACATATTCGCCTCCTATTCATTAGGGCGGTCATTTGGCTTTACCGTTAAGGTTAGCCCTTTCACATTGACAACGGTAACTTGGTCACCTTGTTTGAGTCCTTGGTTTAATTCAGCTTTGGCGGTCCAAAATGCGCCATCCATTTGCACGCGACCTTCACCGTCAATGAAATCATCACTTACGACTGCTTGTTTGCCAGGGTAGGTTTCAAGACCAGTCGTGACCCTTCGGTGGCGTATTCTCACTAGCATACCGACAGTCAGAATGATCAGCGCAACTGAAAAAATGGCAAGACCAAATATTAAAGGCAATGCGACTTGAAAACCTGGTAAGTCACTGTCCATCAGGAATATCGAACCGAGAATAAAGGCAACCACACCGCCCAAGCCCAAAACTCCGAAACTCGGGCTAAATGCTTCGGCAATCATTAGCGCAATGCCGAGTAGTAGTAGCCCCAGACCAGCGTAGTTAACGGGCATCATCTGAAGTGCGTACATCGCAAGTAGCAAGCAGATGCCACCTAATACGCCGGGTAAGCCAATTCCGGGATTGTAGAACTCTAAAAGTAGACCATAGATACCAATAAGGATCAGAATGTAAGCAACGTTGGGATTGGTGATGACGGCAAGCATTTCCGCACGCCAATCAGGGACTCTTTCTACCCAGACAGGGTTTTCCAATGATAATGTCACGGGCTGATTGTTTATTTTAACGGTTGTTCCGTTAATAGCCTGAACCAGCTCTTCGGGTGAATTTGCTATATAGTCAATGACATTCAGCTTTAGCGCTTCCTGAGCGTCGAGACTTGCCGCTTCACTCACGGCTTTTTCCGCCCATTCAGCATTGCGATCGTGAAGCTTAGCCAACCCTTTTATATATGCTCTGGCGTCATTGATGACTTTCTTTTCCATCGCTGTTTTAGCTGGGACTTTTTCAGAGGTGCCATCTTCAGTTTCTTGTTGGTCTTTGGCTTTTTCGTTTTGATCGTCGCTAGGGGAAGGGGCTCCTGGTGCCCCACCACCCAATGCGACAGGGGTAGCAGCGCCAAGATTTGTAGCCTCTGCCATTGCTGCGACGTGGCTGGCAAGAAGAATATAAGTACCCGCACTGGCTGCTCGAGAACCCGATGGTCCAACCCATGTTGCGACGGGAATGGAGGAAGTAGTGATGGCATGAATAATGTCTCTCATCGAGCTATCCAGTCCGCCCGGTGTGTCCATCCTTAAAATGACTAAACTGACGTTTTCCTGTTGGGCTTGTTCTATTTCTCTGGAAAGGTAATCACTAATAGCGGGGCCAATAGCACCGTTGACCGGGACGATCCATACCGTGTTAGCCAATGCCTGACTAGCAAACAGGATAAGCGGTAATAGCCATATTCGTATCCATTTCATACAGTCCTCCTAGTGCAGTGACAGGGACTTATTGAAAAGCTTATTTAAAGTATATACGCAAGTAACAGGGACAGTATGAGCACAGCGCTATAGATTTATTTAATGGGATGGCAGTTTGAACAACCCGATACGGTTGAACAAAGGATAACAAGGAGCGGGGAAAGAGTTGGAGCCATTTTCCCCCTCTATCAGAGCAACTCGCTGACCTGATGACCAGAGAACGTTTTAAGTACAGCATCCATTGGCATCGGTCTGTAAAAATAGAAACCTTGTAGGTTATTGATGTTCCAGACTTTGAGCTTACGCACCTGACTTGCTGTTTCTACGCCTTCAGCAACGATCGTTAGTCCTAACTCTTGCGACATATTGACGATGTTACGTACCAGTGTTTTAGCTCGGTCATTGAATTCAATTTCATCAACGTAGGACTTGTCTAATTTAACGATATCCAACGGGAAGTTGCAGATACTGCTGAATGAGGAAAAGCCAGTACCGAAATCGTCTAGCGCAAGTAGAACGCCGAGGCGCTTAATCTCATTAATGCAGTGAATTGAGTCGGCTTCAGTCCCCATTAACATGCTTTCGGTAATTTCAAGCACAATACTTCCTGAAGAGATTTGGTACTCATCAATCAGCGTCGTGAGGTATGAAATAAGCCTTGAGTGATAAAAATGACGGGCACTTAAGTTAATGTGAACCGAAAGCTGTGGTAGTCCTTTAGCATGGCGAATTTGGTTAAGTTGTCCAATAAATGCACAAGATTGTTTAAGAACGGACTCTCCAAGCTCAATAATGAGTTTACTTTGTTCAGCCATTGGTATGAAAACATCAGGCGGAACCATACCTAAATCCGGGTGTTGCCAGCGAGCAAGGGCCTCGAAACCTATTACATCTTCGGATTGTGCATCAACAATGGGTTGGAAGTGCGGAATGATGGCGTCTTGATGTATTGCCGCTTCTAAATCACGGTTAATAATATTTACGGTTTCTGCTTGATCAGACTGTGCTTCACCAGTAACGAAAACCTCTCGAATCTGACGTCCGCTTAACGATTGTGCGGAGTGGCGAGCAGCCATCAACAGATGTTCGGCTGGCTGATGCGTAATTTGAGGATCCATCATCACGGCTTTGCTATTAAGAGACACAGTAATGTCTGCAAATACGGTCCTATAGGAAAGTTGGTTTAACAGATGGTTAGTGGATTCAATGACATCATGATGGTTTACACCTTTAGGAATTAGGACGACAAATTCATATTCACTGATACGACCAATTTTATATTGCCCCAACGCCTCACGTATCAACCGAGAAATGTGCACTACGGCTTCATCAAACACTTGGTGTCCGTATACCTCCGCGATCTGTTTAAGTTGCTTACTTTTTAGCAAAATGAACGAGAACTGATTGGGTTGAGTTTTCACCAACGTATCAAGCGCTTCGACGATGACGGGACGATTACAGAAACCCGACACAGGGTCTAAATCGGTCAATTTTTGGATCATCTCGGCTTGTTGTTTTGTTTCCCGGATGTCCTGAATTAGCAGCATGATCGCATGCTGGCCGTGGTGTTGGATGAATGCGGCTTCTATTAGACAGTCGATCGTATCACCTTGACCGTCGAGAAGTTGCGCTTCAAACAATGTTCTGCCGTTTTCTAACTCAATCAGCATCTCTTCGAGTCGAGATTCGCCTAGATTGTGAGAACAAAGGTATTCGAGAGGACGTTTAATCAAATCCGGCTTTTGATGATTGAGTATTTCTAACGCTCGGGGGTTGGCATCGACAATTTCTCGCTCAATCACAAAAAGCATACCCAGCGAAGAACTATTATACAACGCGCTGAAGTTATGCATTGAATCCTTTAACTTCGATTGTGTCATCGACGTATTGTCAGAAAGCTTCTGCACCAGTTTAGACGCTAGTTCCAGTTCATCAGCGCTAATTGACTGAACCCCTTCAAGCTTATATTCCGACGCGATTTTGTGCATATTGTCAGCGAAGTGATTGAATCGAGCTGACACTTTTTTTCTGAAAATGAAAAACGTCGCCATTGCTATAATTGATGCCACCACCCCGACAGCGGCGAATAAGTAGAGAAATAAAGCATTACCTTTAGAGTAGTAATCACGTTTCATTTCTGTCTCTACCCATGCAATGGGAGAACCTTCCAGATCTCTCAACATGGAAGATTTTGTAATACCTGCCGAGGATTTTTTAATCTCTTGTACAAGATCATCGTCAGTTGGTGGAGAGAATAGGGGAGTTAATGAGTTTTGAGCGAAGAGAATAGACGTAAAGTCACCGGGAAAGCGTGTCGTCAAATTTTTTCCCCACAACAACCATCCATTTGAGGCAAGATTAGCCTCACTGTTTTTTACCGGAGTTAAACTCAGTCCCCAGATGGTTTGATCAATTTTCAATAATCCAGAAAGGTGGGTTGGATGAGCATCCGACTTTTGATTCATCGACGCTATATGTTGTTGAATGAGCGGATGATGCACAGCTTTAGTCGATAACGTAGACGACTTTTCTCGAGCCAGTGAGAGTAATTCTTGGCCTGACAGCGTGACAAACGACATCATGTCCAAATTCAATGAATTAAGCGTTTCTATATACAGGTTTCGCTCGGTGTAACCTGCGATGTCGGGATCTTCTAGAAACAGATCGTAAGTTTCATCCCAATATGCCCAGTCATAAGAGTTAGTCGTCTGTTGGGAGACCATCAAATCAACCACAGCGAGTGCTTGCTGGTTTGCATGGTTTATTTCCATGTCTTCTAGTTGATTGACGCTGTACAGGAAAAAATAACGAACGATAAATAAACAACTTAGTACCATTCCAAGCAAACCAAGTGAGAAGTATAAAGCGGTCTTATAGCGGAGATTTAAGTTAGATAAGCGAAATGTTTGCATTAAAAAATGGTAATAGGTATAAGTTTTTTGCAAGTGTATGGCATCTAATACTATATTTTTTTGACGTAAGTTCAAATTGTTAAAAATGAGTTAGAGAAATAGTTATACAGTGTCGTTGCATAATCTCGTCCGGCTACTAATCATATAGATCCCCATAAAAACCACCTAATAACCTTGTTCTGTATACTCGGCGCTATTCATGCTTTTTTATGAAAAGAGAACGAATGTTCATCTGAGTTTATAAATAGCGTAGGTGATAGTAAACTGTCAAAAAACAAAGGAATTTGTCATGTTTATTGTTTACCGTTTAGCCAAATTAGCCATTATCTGTATGATCTTCTTTACCATTTATGATTTGATTGCCTATGGAGAGATCACTTGGTTCCATCGACTATTGTCATATTTCAACTAATTTGAACCTTATGGCAGGTCGCTCAAACACCTGCCACACATTAGAGCAATACGCAGATATTCAAATAGATAGGAAGTTCGTATGAGTAAGCACACCGCCACTATTCAGTGGCAGCGCCAAGCAAGCGAGATTTTCAGCGATAATCAATACAGTCGCGCGCACACGTGGACGTTTGACGGCGGCTTGCAGGTGCCTGCTTCTCCGTCCCCTCATGTCGTACCTCTTCCTCTATCCGTGGCGGAAAACGTCGACCCAGAAGAAGCGTTTGTTGCGGCGCTTTCGAGCTGCCATATGTTGGTGTTTTTATCGATAGCCGCCAAACGTCGGTATGTCATCGACTCTTATATTGACGCTGCTGAAGGTGAACTCACAAAAGGGGACAATGGTAAAGAGTGGGTTTCTCGTGTGGAGTTGAATCCCAGCATCGTGTTTTCGGGCGACAAACAGCCCACGCACGAACAGTTAGAAAAAATGCATCATATGGCGCATGAAAACTGTTTTATTGCTAACTCTGTAAAAACTGAAGTAGTAACAAATATTCTTACGTAACCGAAATTCACCACTCCACTTTGGGTTTTGTCTAGATAACATCGGCTAAATTCACTGAGACGCACGCGACAATGTCAGCTTATGTCGATGAGACGAAATGACATTGTTGTGCGTCAGCGCAAATGTCATTTGTTAAATTAATGTTATTGTTTGCATATGTTAACCCGACAAGATTATGACATGACGAGCCGCACCCCACTGGAGTCGTTTATTCAAACGGACGGCACCCCAACGTTTGGTCTTCTTGAAGCCATGCCTAAATCGTTACAGCTTGATCGCTTCGAATACCGGAATGAGATGGACCGACCTGCATCGAAATTGCGTAAGTATTTCGGCTACAAGCAATTCCAGTTTGTCTCTCTGGTTACTCCTGAGTATCTCATAGGCATTGCGATCGCTGATATTCGTTATTTGGCCTCTGGTTTTTGTTATCTTTATGACATTAAAAACAACGAACTCGTTGAACAGCAGTGGCTGAAACCTTTCAATCTTGGTTATCAAACTGAGCCATCAAGTTGGTCAAGCTCCGCGGCTCTGGCGGATGACGCGATCCAGTTTTCCATCCAGGAAGGTACGTGGCACGTCCATTTTGTGTCTGGCTCAGTCAATGCGGTAATCAGCTTACATCCTGAACCCCAAAGCAGCCCGTTGATGTTATGCACGCCAACGGGTTACTCAGGCTGGACGTATACGCAAAAGCACAATGGCTTATCGGTCGCTGGTAACCTGTTTATTCTGGGTCAAGAACAAGATCTGAGTAAAGTTTCTGCAGGGTACGATTTTTCGGCAGGATACATGCGAAGAGAAACAAGTTGGCGATGGGCGAGTATCAACCATATGCAAGACTCCGATCGTTTAGGTCTTAATCTCGCCGTGGGTGTCAACGAAACGGGCTATTGCGAAAATGTGCTTTGGGTGAATGGTGAGCGTCATTTGCTGGCGCCGGTGCACTTTCATTTTTCACGCAATAACCCGCATGAAGAATGGAAAATCACCTCTCAGGATGGGCGAGTTGAACTCAATTTCACGCCGTTAAACTGTCGTTCAGAAAGAAAGAATTTCTGGCTTCTCAAAAGTAATTTTCGTCAATATATGGGACATTTTAATGGCTTTGTCATTGATGGAAATGGCAAGAAGCATGAGTTGAATGAAGTCGTCGGCTTAACCGAAGATCACTACGCAAAATGGTAGCAAAGAGATGGATTGGTCAATATTGATGGAGCGTCCTGAGCTGCTGCTTTTGATTCTGGCTCCAATATTTTTTCTCTGCATATTCTCAGAGTACTGGTTCGGCCAGCGCCGAGGTCGTTTACCGAAGAACGCAACTTATGTCCTACCTGAAGTGACATGTAATTTTGTTTTGGCCGGTCTTCACCAAGCGACAGATATTCTCGCAGGTTTGTTTATCTCTCAACTTTATTTATGGCTTTTTGGCTGGCGCTTTTTTGACATTGAAATCAGTATTTCTACGTTCTTAATGCTCTTGGTTCTTCAAGATTTTTTCTATTATTGGTTTCATCGCGCTAGCCATCGTATTCGCTGGATGTGGGCGGCTCATGTTGTCCATCATAGCTCTGAAAGAATGAATTTTAGTACTGCCTTTCGTCAAAGCTTAATGTATCCGCTTGCCGGTATGTGGATCTTTTGGTTGCCTTTAGTGGTGATAGGCTTTGAACCGAAATGGGTGATCTTCGCGGTATTGCTCAATCTGGGGTTACAGTTTTTTGTTCATACTCAGTCGATACGCTCGCTTGGTCCATTGGAATGGGTATTTAATACCCCGTCTCACCATCGTGTACATCACGGTATCAATCGACAATACATAGATAAAAACTATGCGGGCGTACTTATCATCTGGGATCGTGTATTTGGTTCTTTTGAGCCTGAGGTCGAAACGGTACGTTATGGGATATCTAAACCAGTGAACAGCTTTAACCCTATAAAAGTGACCTTTGCCGAGTGGCAGGATATGTTTCGAGACGTCTGCCAGCCCTCGCTAACGTGGCGTCAACGCTGGCAATGTTTGTTTTCACCACCAACGGATTCCAGGGACTCATAGTAAGGTAAACTTATCGCCTTTTCGTCGTCTATATCCAATGTAAGTGAATGCGGTGTTAGTCGTTACATTGGTATTGTTCCTTAAGCCTCTTTCCGTTGAGGTCGATGTGATCATGCTGAATTTAGAATGGTGTTATTAGGTTTTCAATTCCTGCAAGTCGTCATTCAAAGATCGAGCTATTGGTTATCTATCATCCAGACTGCGGCCTCTAAGCGGGAACTGACGTTGAGCTTTTTCAAAAGATTTTTGACATGGACTTTTACTGTCGAGTCTGTGATGCTCAATTCGTGAGCGATGAGCTTATTACTCATGCCTTTAGAGATGAGTGATAGAATTTCAAGTTCGCGACTGGTGAGCGTTTTGAGAGGGCTTTCTTGCGCAGGTTTTTTCGGTTTATTGCATGACTGAAGCAGTACTTTGGTCAGTCTGTCAGACAAGGCAAGTTGTCCTAGTACGGCTTGCTTTATGTTAGTCACAATGTCTTCTGGTTCCATGTCTTTCAGCAGATAACCATCCGCACCACTGGAAATTGCGTTAAGAACATCATCTTCATTGTCCGAAACGGTCAGCATCACAACACGGGAGGTGACGCCTTTTTCTCTCATTTGGCGAACAGTTTCTAAGCCGTCTATTCCTTGCATGTTAAGATCGAGAATAATCAAGTCCGGATCATGCTCTACGGCACTTTCAATTGCATCAGTTCCGTTGCTGTATTCACAAATCACTTGCAAACCTTCTTCCAAGGCAATCAGTTGTCGCAACCCACTGCGAAATAGTGGGTGATCGTCGACCAACATTATCGTTGCTTCTTCTGAGCTCACCGTTAACTCCTTTAACGCTTCCATGTGTTTATTACTTTATCATCATGATTTAGGGCCACTAAATCTACAATTATTTTTAGCTTCGGAAAAATTCTCTTACTTCTTGCGGTTAATTGGGGGTAAAGCGCAGTAAAAGTAGCCCTTCAATCACTGCAGCAGTGCAAGCGAGCAAAGCAAGGGACTTCCAAAATAAAATGGGGTTGCGCTTTAATAAAGGTTTGTTGTCGACACCGTTTAATAGTTGGGTATTGGGCGTGAAAAGATCAGCAATAAAATCACCAAGAGCCTGATACCGATTAGCTGGAATCTCGGCAGTCGCCTTTTTAAACGCGAGATCTACCCATAGCGGAATATCTTCCCGATACTCTTTTATCGAGTGGTAATCCCACCTTACGTGCCGAGCCTGCTGCAGTGTTTGCTGTGAATGTTCCTTATACGGCAGATGAGCGGTGAGCATTTCGTAGCCGATAATGCCGATAGAAAAAAGATCAGAGAGTGTACTCGCTTCCCCAGTATTGATGTACTCGGGAGCCGTATAGTTGACCGATCCAAGCGGAAACGACGTGGCTTCTTCTTGTTGTATCTCGCGCAGACCCTTTGCCTCAACCGTACCAAAATCGATGATCTTTACCTCACGATTTGGTGTGATCATGATGTTTTCGGGTTTCAAATCGCGATGCACCATATCCGCACGTTGGAAAACCCTCACTGCTTTTACGATGCCATCCAGTATTTCCCGCACTGAATCCAAAGGTGGGTTAGGGTGGTCATGCATCCATTGGCGCAGCGTTATTCCCTCAATATATTCGCAAACCTGATAGATGAATTTTGAATGAACGGGCCTTGGATACATTTTCATTACTCGGCGGCTGTCCAACTGAGTCGAGAACCATTGCTCGTTGGCAAATCGTTTTAATGTCTCCGGATCGTCACTGTAATTGAGCGATGGCGCTTTGATAATAACATTGCCACCTTTTTGTCGATCAAAAGCGAGATAGACGTGGCTGCGTGGGCCTTCGTAGAGGGTATCTAATATTTCAAAATGATCCAGGCTTTGACCCTGGTGTAATGCTGGTGGAATGTTGTTCGCGAGTAAGGCTGTTTGGTATTCAGTCAAGTTGAAGCTGGGTAATTCTTTTACCTTCAATACGGTACAGCTTACATTGTCAGTGCTTCCTTTGAATAAAGCGTTGTTACATAAAGCCTGTGAAAGGGCTTCAGAGGAGTCTGCGCTGCTAATTTGTTGTTTGATTTCCTCATGAGTTAAGGTCTCATGCACCCCATCTGTGGTTAAAACTATGGTGTCGTTTTCTTTGAGCGCTAATGTGAGAAAGTCGATTTCGACTTTTTCATCCATACCAAGGGCTCGAGTCAGATAACTTTGGTGGCCGAAATTAGTGCGTTGATGATCCCGGGTTAGGAGAGTCAGAGTGTCATCGCGATAGAGATAAACTCTGCTATCACCAACGTGAAAAATGTACCCAGTATTGGATTTAATCACAATGGCACTAAAAGTCGTCACCATGCCATTATGGTAAAGTTGATCTTTGCCCTGACTATAGAGCCAACTATTTAAACTGGTGAGTAATTCAATCGCAGAACGCTTAATGCTCCAGCTTGAGGGGGTTGCATAGTAATCGGTAACAAATTGAGTGGTGGCGGTCTGGCTGGCTTGTTGAGCATGATTACTGCAACTCACGCCATCAGCAATACAAGCCACAACCCCTTTGTGAATCAATTCATCGCGAGTCGTTGGATACTTGACGATAAAGGCGTCTTGATTTTCGTCTCGTTTACCCACCAAAGAGCATCCGGAAAATTCGATATGTTGTATTTCTTGAGCTGACTTTTCCTGAACTAACATTGATACCTTCCTTGCCGCACTTTCCCACAATCAAAAGAAACAAGAACAAAAGCCCAACCAAAACTGGTCGAGCTCTTGAACGATATTGAGGCATTACTTAATTTGGTGATTCTTTGCATATATAAATCAGTAAAGCTCAATATCTCCCGATAAACCTCTAATACTGATGCAATTTAGTGAGACACATCAATCAGAGTGACGCTACCATCTTCGTTAACCTCTGCAATTTTTCCTGATGGTTCTTCCATAAACATCAGAGCAGCAAACCCGATCACTGCAGTACCAGCAATCACGAAGAAGAAGGTTTGGTATGAGACAAACGACAAGATGGTCAGATAAGTCACCGCACCAACATTGCCGTACGCGCCTGTCATACCTGCGATTTGCCCTGTCATTCGACGCTTGATAAGTGGAACCGTTGCAAATACCGCGCCTTCACCTGCCTGCACAAAGAATGAACAAGACATTGCAGCAGCCACAGCTAACCAAACTGGCCAGCTTTCATTGACTTGTCCCATCAGGAAATAACCCACGGCAAGGCCTGCTGTCAGAATGAGTAGTGTCAGTTTACGACCAAACTTATCTGAGATTAGACCACCACCCGGACGCGACATCAGGTTCATAAATGCGTAAGCGGATGCCACCATGCCTGCCACGACCGGTGATAGTTCAAAGGTTTCAGAAAAGAAAAGTGGCAACATGGAAATTACAGCGAGTTCAGAGCCAAATGTTGCAAAGTACAGGACGTTTAGAACCGCTACTTGCTTGAATTTGTACTGATGAATAGGTTCAACGGGCTTTTTGAAAATCGATTTGTTGACCTTCCAAACCTGATTCGCGTCGATGACGTAAAGCAATGCGAGACCCGCGTAAATCGCGTTTACCACACCTTGTTCAAGCATATTGATATTGCTTGGTGATAACTTCCATGCCAGTAGTGCGAGTACAGCGTACATTGGTACTTTCATCGCTAAAAGAAAGAAGAAATCGCCTTTTGATGTCACTTCCATTGCTGACAAGTGTTTAGGTCGGAAGTAAGTTGCCCCCTTTGGTGTGTCAGATACGTTCTTGTAAAACACAACAGAGAACAGAAGGCTCATTACACCCGTCAAAGCGATCGCATAGCGCCAGCCGTCCTCGCCACCAAAGACTAATGCTAGAGTTGGTAGTGTAAATGCGGCTGCTGCAGAGCCAAAGTTACCCCAACCACCATAAATGCCTTCCGCGGTTCCGAGTTGATTATGCGGAAACCATTCCGAAACAAGACGAATACCGATAACGAAACCTGCACCGATAAAGCCAAGCAGGAATCGTGCAATGGCTGCTTGTATAAACGAATCTGCAAAGGCGAACATAAAACATGGGATGGAGCAGATAGCCAGCAGTGCTGAATACACAATTCGCGGACCAAATCGATCGGTAAACATGCCGATAAGCACGCGCGCTGGGATAGTCAGTGCAACGTTTAGAATCAACAAGGTTTTAATTTCCTGGCTTGAAAGGCCAAGTGATTCTTTGACCATTTGTAGCAATGGTGCAAAGTTAAACCAAACAACAAAGGTAATAAAAAATGCCATCCAGCTTAAATGGAGGATCTTCATTTTTCCACTAAAAGAAAAGAGGGTGAATTTTGAGCTTTCCATGTTCAATAATCCTTATAAGATTCATTTCGAAGGCATTGCCTTGATTGTGTTGTTAAGGCAATGCCACAGTTTTTGGCGTTTGCTTCTCGTTACTGTCTCAGTTCGATCATGCCGTTGTTATTTCGGACTTCATAAATCGGCACGTTATACTCTGGGTTTTCGATACATTTGCCTGTTTCCAGACAAAAATGTTGTTTGTATAAAGGCGAGGCAACACACAATACCTCTCCCACACAGCCAAGAATCCCCCTCGATAAAATATTGGCTTTACCAATAGGGTCAAAGTTAGAAATGGCGTGCAAAGAGTTAGTGCGCTGGCTGAAAAACACCGCGATTTGTTTATCATCTACTTTGGCGCAAACTCCGGTGTTGGGTGCGATGGCAGTTGATTCACAGATTGATATCCAGTTACTCATATCGATTCTCCTAAAATTAAATATCTAGATTGGTATCAGCTAACTTCGACCACTTCGATAGCAAGCTCTTCTGCTGTGTTTTTCGGAAATTTCTGTTCTCTGATGGTAACGAACTGAAGTGATTCATCACGATCAGGACTGTTAATAAAGTGGCTGAATCGACGCAGTTTCTCTGGAGATTCCAAGGTGGTTTTCCATTCGCACTGGTAATTTGCCAAGCTGTCTTGCATCGATTTTTCCAGCTCATCTGCTAACCCAAGTTTGTCGTCAATCACCACTTCTTTGAGATAGTCAATGCCGCCTTCGAGGTTCTCAAGCCAGACGGAAGTACGCTGCAGTCTGTCTGCGGTGCGGATGTAGAACATCAGAACGCGATCGACATACTTAATTAACGTTTCGTCGTCCAGGTCTGTTGCCAGTAAATCGGCATGGCGAGGGCGCATACCGCCATTACCACAGACATAGAGGTTCCATCCTTTGTCTGTCGCTATCACACCGATATCTTTTGATTGAGCTTCAGCACATTCGCGAGTACAGCCAGATACAGCAAATTTGAGCTTGTGAGGGGAGCGAAGGCCTTTGTAACGATTTTCCAAATCGATAGCGAAACCGACGCTATTGCCAACGCCGTAGCGACACCAAGTGCTGCCTACGCAGGATTTTACGGTACGAACGGATTTACCGTAGGCGTGGCCAGTCTCAAAGCCCGCATCAACGAGTCGTTTCCAGATTAAAGGTAAGTCATTGAGCTGTGCACCAAACAGGTCGATTCGCTGGCCACCAGTGACTTTGGTATAAAGGTCGAAATCACGAGCGACTTCGCCAATTACGATGAGTTTCTCAGGGGTAATTTCACCACCTGCGACTCTTGGGACGACAGAGTAGGTACCATCTTTTTGCATGTTACCAAGATAAATATCGTTGGTATCCTGAAGCTCAATATGATCATCGTGCAAGATATAGTCGTTCCAGTAGGAAGCTAAGATAGAACCTGCGGTAGGTTTACAGACTTCGCAGCCAAGCCCTTGACCGTATTGCTCTAACAGCTCATCGAACGTTTTGATTTTGTTTACACGAATAAGATCACTGAGTTCCTGACGAGAATAAGCAAAATGCTCACAAACATGGTTGTTCACTTCCACGCCGAGCTTTTCTAATTCGCTGTCGAGTACTTGTTTTGCCAGTGCACTACAACCGCCACAACCTGTTGACGCGTTAGTCGTCTCTTTTAGCGCAGCCATCGTCGTACAGCCAGCAGCTACAGCTTGTTTAATCGAGCCTTTGGTCACATCGAAACATGAACAGATAACAGCACTGTCAGGCAGAGCGTCAATACCCAGACCAGCAGATTCATCTTCAGCCACGTTAGGCAGAATTAACACGGATGGGTTCTCTGGTAATGGAAGATCGTTCTGGCGAATCTGTAACAGATTTCCGTAGGCAGTCGCATCACCGACTAAGACGGCGCCAACAATTTTCTTTTTATCTTCAGAGACGATCAGGCGTTTGTAAACTTGTTCAATTTCATCTTTGTATGTGTATGACAAAGCACCTGCAGTCTGGCCATGGACATCACCAATACTCGCGACATCGACACCCATTAATTTCAATTTGGTGCTCATATCTGCGCCCGTAAATTGGGCTGCTTCATCAGTGCTAAGGATATGTTGAGCTGCAACCTTCGCCATTTGGTAGCCTGGCGCTACCAGGCCAAAAATACGTTGCTCCCACAATGCACATTCACCAATCGCATAGATATCGTCGTAGTTAGTTTGACAGTGATTGTTAATCACGATGCCGCCACGCTCACCGATCTCTATGGAGCTATTACGAGCTAACTCGTCTTGTGGGCGAATACCTGCCGAAAAGACGATCATGTCGGTATCAATATGAGTGCCGTCGGAAAAATTCATTCTGTAACGGCATTCGTTACCATCGATAATTTCTGTAGTCGCTTTTTCTGTATGAACGGTAACACCCAGTGCTTCAATTTTACGGCGAAGTAAATCACCACCATCCTGGTCAAGCTGAACAGCCATTAGACGTGGGGCAAACTCAACAACATGCGTTTCTAGCCCTAGGTTTTTGATTGCATTCGCTGCTTCCAGACCCAGAAGGCCACCACCAATCACCACACCAACTTTGCTTTCTTCACTTGAGCGTTCGATTTCGTCCAAATCTTCGATGGTTCTGTAGACATGGCAGAACTCTTTTTCGTTACCAGGAATTGGTGGCACAAAAGGGTACGAACCTGTCGCAAGCACCAATTTGTCATAATTTTCTACACGGCCTGAAGAAGTGACAATCTGTTTGTCGTCTGGATTTACTTGACTCACTTTCTCATTCAGCAGGTATTTAATGCCGTTTGACTGATAGTAACCTTCACTGGTTAACGACAGATCATCGACTGTTTTGCCTGTAAAATATGAGGTCAATTGAACACGGTCATAAGCCAAGCGAGGCTCTTCAGAAAATGTCACGACTTCAATGTTGTTCTGCTCAGACTGGATCAACGTGTCTATAAATTTATGGCCAACCATTCCGTTACCGACCACAATGATTTTTTGCTTACTCATAATCTCATTCCCTTAGTGATTCTGACTTTTCATGGCCGTGTAATTAGGCGCTTCTACGTAAACTTGATTCGGAAAGAACTTCCATATTCTTGTTATTAAGTTGTTGTAACCAATGCATTTGGCTTGATACGGTGACAACGTCACCTATTACAATTAAGGCCGGAGACTTTATTGAATGACGCGTTATCAATTCGGATAGCTCGGATAACTCGCCTATGATCGTTCTTTGTTGTGGCGTACAGCCGTTTTCAATAATCGCGACTGGTTTGTCGGCGTTCATACCTGAGCTGGTTAGTTGCTGCTGTATGAGTGGCGCTTTGGTCAGGCCCATATAAATGACTAACGTTTGGTTGAGTTGGGCTAACGCCGACCAGTTAATTTCAAGCTTCTTATCCGCGTGAGCGGTGATGAATGTACAACCCTGCGCTAAGCCTCGGTGGGTTAGGGGGATGTTGGAGTAAGTTGAACACCCTGATGCGGCGGTAATGCCCGGAACTACGTTGACATTAATTCCCAGTTTGGTGAGAAATAGCATTTCTTCTCCGCCACGCCCAAACACGAACGAGTCTCCGCCTTTTACACGGCATACGTTATTTGCATCGAGCGCAAAATTAGCGATTAACTGGTTGATTTCTTCTTGTTTATAGCTATGGCAGCCTTTTGCTTTTCCGACATAAACAAGCTTGCAATGGGAAGGGAACAGAGCACGTATATCCTCACTGACTAGGTTGTCGTACACGATGACATCCGCATGCTCAATCGCCTTAATCGCCTTAACGGTAAGTAAGTCTGGATCACCTGGCCCAGCGCCTACTAAGGATACATTTCCAATAACTGAATGTTCTGTATTCATCATCATTGCCTCGAATGTGATTTTGCTAGTTGTTAGCCACAAAGCAATATGAATGCCAGTATGATTTATTTTTGTTGAAATTAAATAAAAGTAATTAAAATACAATAGGTTATTAATTTTTAGTTTGTGTTAGGTGTCGGCGTAAAGTAAAGAGAGGTGATTACCAAAAGTGGTAGACGAAGGTGGTAAATGGTCAAGGTTGCATCAAAATAGGTAAATATACACAAAAGGTGGTAGTTTTAAGGGGAATTACCCTCTACCACTTTAGGGTTAGGTGATAAATTAAGGTTATGAAATAAAACAATAAAAAATTGAAAATCATAAATTAGTGGTATTTGGAATGGATTTTGCTCCTAGGTTCCTAAAAGGAAATTTGGAGACTAGTGGGTATGAGCGAAGGATGGATTAAATCAACGTGTGCTTATTGTGGCGTCGGGTGCGGTATTGAAGCCAGACCTATGTCTAATGGACTGCTAGAAGTCCGTGGCGATAAGGAGCACCCCTCGAATTACGGAAAATTATGTACTAAAGGCATTGCTTTGGGCGACACCGTCATTCATGACGGCCGCTTACTGGCTCCCAAACTGAAAACAAAAGCGGGTGATTGGTGTGATACAGAGTGGGACGAGGCTCTTTCCCGCGTAGCAAAAGGTTTCTCGGATACGATAGAACAATTTGGTCCGGATTCTGTGGCGTTCTATGTTTCTGGACAACTGTTAACAGAAGACTATTACGTCGCGAATAAACTCATAAAAGGTTTTCTTGGTACCGCGAATATCGACAGTAATTCTCGCTTGTGCATGGCGTCTAC
Source organism: Allocatenococcus thiocycli (assembly GCF_921292965.1). Taxonomy (NCBI): domain Bacteria; kingdom Pseudomonadati; phylum Pseudomonadota; class Gammaproteobacteria; order Vibrionales; family Vibrionaceae; genus Allocatenococcus; species Allocatenococcus thiocycli. Next base: position 177,586 of record NZ_CAKLCK010000029.1, on the reverse strand, counting down.
GGTTGTCGGACACAAGCGTGCTTTCGGAATGGATACCGTTCCCGTTTGCTATGAGGATCTTGAGAAAACTGACTTGGTTATCTTGGTTGGCTCTAACCTGGCCTGGTGTCATCCGGTACTATTTCAACGGTTGAGAGCCGCTAAACAGACCAACTCCAATCTAAAAGTGATAGTCATCGACCCACGCCGTAATGAATCCTGCGAGATTGCAGACCTACATCTAGCGATTAATCCTGGCTCAGACGTCGCGCTGTTTAATGGCTTATTGGTACACCTTGATGAGCATAATCTAGTTGATCACGCTTTTATTAGCGCAGCGACAAACGGTTTTAGTGAGGCATACCAGTCTGCACTAAACGGCTCCGAGGTAAGCGAGGTGACGGGCATTGATTTGGCTTCGCTTCAGAAATTCTATGAATGCTTTTCTCAAACAGAAAAAGTCATCACGATTTACTCGCAAGGGGTGAACCAGTCCTCTCAGGGATCCGACAAAGTAAACAGCATCATAAATTGCCACTTAGCGACGGGAAAGATTGGGAAAGAAGGCTCTGGCCCTTTCTCTGTTACCGGACAACCCAATGCGATGGGAGGTCGCGAGGTTGGTGCTCTGGCGAATACACTGGCTGCACACATGGAATTTCATCCTGATGATATTGATCGTGTTGAAGCTTTTTGGCAAACCGACACATTAGCGAAAAAACCAGGCCTCAAAGCCATTGATATGTTTGATGCCATTCACCGTGGCGAAATTAAAGCGGTGTGGATCATGGCGACAAACCCGGTTGTGAGCCTTCCTGATAGCGACAAAATTAAACAAGCTTTGGAAAACTGTCCTTTGGTGGTGGTTTCGGATTGCGTTGAGAACACGGCGACGACGCCTTACGCTGATATCCTGCTACCTGCGCAAGGTTGGAGTGAAAAATCGGGCACTGTGACCAACTCCGAACGTCGAATCTCACGACAACGCCGACTGTTAGCCAGTCCAGGAATGGCCAAACCGGACTGGTGGATTATCTCTCAAGTCGCACAACGAATTGGCTTTAAAGAAGCGTTTGATTACTTACATGAGGGAGAAATCTTCCGCGAGTATGCTCAACTTACGACCTTAGGTAACGCAGCCTACGGAAGTAAAAAGGCTAGACAACGAGACCTCAATTTAGCTGGCCTTGTTGAGATTACTGATTCCGAATACAACTCGCTTACTCCCCAGCAGTGGCCGGTAGAACATCAACAACATCAGGTGGTGAATCAGAGAATGTTTGCTGATCAACAATTCTTTACCGAGGATCATCGTGCTAACTTTATCGCGGTAAAACATACACCGCCGCAAGCATCAACAACGAAAGTGTACCCGTTAGTTTTGAATACGGGTCGGAGTCGGGATCAATGGCACACCATGACGCGAACGGGGCTATCAAGTCGTTTAGCTGAGCATGCAAGTGAACCTTATGTTTTGATCCATCCTCAAACAGCGATGCAGTATGACCTTTCTAATCACGAAATGGTGGTTGTGTTCAATAACAACGGTGAGTGTGTTGTTAAGGTTGTTACCAGTGACACTATGAAGCCAGGCGAGCTGTTTGTTCCTATTCACTGGAATGAAATTACAGGCCCGTTAAGTAAGCCTTGCGCTCTGGTTGATTCGCGAACGGATACTTTGTCTGGTCAACCTGAGTTTAAATACACCCCTGTAGATATAAAGCCTTATGACTATCAGACCAGTGCTACCGTATTGGTCAAAGACGCTATTTTAATAGGTGATGTTGGATACGTCGCCAGACAAAAAGTAGATGGCGGCTATTTATATCGTATTCGTTCACCGATGGAGATTAATGAGCTACAGATGAAAATTGAACGACTATTACCGAGTTCGTCATCTGCTGATAAGCTCATTTGCCGCGATGATTCATCCATAAAAGGAATGGCGGCAGTCGTCGAAAACAAAGTTACCTCGTTATATAAACTGACGAAAGATGAGCCAAGCGCTCAGGAAGTACAGGCGTTGAGTGCGTTGTTCAACAGCAGCGCTGACGAGGGTTCTTCTCTGCATTCTTTATTGGGGAATTAGCGCACCCATAGGAACACCAAGGGTAACAGTCGTCTTCTGTTACCCTTTTCTTTTTCCAACCTGTTCAGTCATTCAATCACGACAAACAAATCTTGTACTAAAACAAACAATGTCAGTTGTTTGTTTTTTCTTACATACAGGAAATTATACGTAAGTTATTGAAATATTTTATTTTTTATGATTGGTATGCATTTCGCAACAACGGTCATGAGTCTAAATTAAAAAGGAGATAGACCATGGCAATTCGTCAATGTGCAATTTACGGTAAAGGTGGTATCGGTAAATCCACTACAACTCAAAACTTAGTAGCGGCGCTTGCTGAAGCAGGGAAGAAAGTCATGATCATTGGCTGTGACCCTAAAGCCGACTCAACCCGATTGATTCTACACTCCAAAGCACAGAATACCATCATGGAGATGGCGGCTGAAGCGGGAACGGTTGAAGACATCGAACTAGAAGATGTACTTAAAATCGGTTACGGCGATGTTCGTTGTGTTGAGTCAGGCGGTCCAGAGCCAGGTGTTGGCTGTGCGGGTCGCGGTGTTATCACGGCCATCAACTTTTTGGAAGAAGAAGGAGCTTACGAGGAAGACTTGGACTTCGTATTCTACGACGTACTGGGTGACGTTGTATGTGGTGGTTTTGCGATGCCAATTCGCGAAAACAAAGCGGAAGAAATCTACATCGTTGTTTCAGGCGAAATGATGGCGATGTACGCTGCGAACAACATTTCTAAAGGTATCTGTAAATATGCGACGTCAGGTAATGTTCGTCTTGCGGGCTTAATCTGTAACTCTCGTAACACTGACCGTGAAGATGAGTTAATCATGGCTCTGGCAGCTAAGATCGGTACTCAAATGATTCACTTCGTTCCTCGTGACAACATCGTACAACGTGCAGAGATTCGTCGTATGACCGTTATCGAATACGATCCTAAATGTAACCAAGCGGACGAATACCGCACTCTCGCTAAGAAAGTTATCGAAAACCAAAAATTCGTTATCCCTGAGCCATGCACCATGGATGAGCTTGAAGATCTGCTTATGGAATTCGGCATCATGGAAGTCGAAGATGAATCAATCATCGGTAAGACGGCTGATGAGGAAGAGGCTGCTTAATCAAGCGTTAAAACTCTCGAGCGTTACATTGAATCCTAATGGATAAGGACAAATTATGACGATGAATAAAGAGCAAACTCAAGCGCTTATCGATGAAGTGCTGGAGGTGTATCCGGAAGTCGCCAGAGCTGACCGTAAAAAGCATGTCGCGGTTAACGACAGCTCAGCAGACAGCAGTAAATGCATTACTTCAAACCGTAAAACCTTACCTGGTGTTATGACAGTACGTGGTTGTGCGTATGCTGGCTCCAAGGGTGTGGTTTGGGGACCGATCAAAGATATGATTCATATCTCGCATGGTCCTGTTGGTTGTGGTCAATATTCACGAGCTGGTCGCCGAAACTATTACTCGGGTACGACAGGTGTCGATAGTTTTGGCACGTTAAACTTCACCACAGACTTTCAAGAGCGCGATATTGTCTTTGGCGGCGATAAAAAATTGGCTTCCGCGATTGATGAAATCGAGACACTTTTCCCGCTGGTTAAAGGCATCAGTATTCAATCTGAATGCCCGGTTGGTCTTATTGGTGACGATATCGAAGCGGTAGCCAAAACGAAATCGCAAGAGATAGGCAAGACAATCGTTCCGGTTCGCTGTGAAGGTTTCCGAGGTGTTTCCCAGTCACTTGGTCACCATATCGCGAATGATACGTTGCGTGATTATGTTCTCGACGGTTCGGCTGATAAAGAGTTTAAATCGACCGACTACGACGTCGCGATTATTGGTGACTACAACATCGGTGGGGACGCCTGGTCATCTCGCATCATCCTGGAAGACATGGGGCTTCGAGTTGTTGCTCAGTGGTCTGGCGACGGTACGTTACCAGAGCTAGAAAATACGCCAAAAGTAAAACTCAACTTAGTGCACTGTTACCGTTCTATGAACTATATCGTTCGTTACATGGAAGAAAAACACGGCATTCCTTGGATTGAGTACAACTTATTTGGCCCGACCAAGATTGAAGAATCCATGCGCAAGATTGCAGCGTTGTTTGATGAAAAAATCCAGCAACAAACCGAAGAAGTTATTGCCCGTTACCGAGAGCAATGGAACGCAGTAATTGAGAAGTATCGCCCTCGTCTTGAAGGCAAACAAGTGATGCTTTACGTCGGTGGTCTGCGACCTCGTCATATTATCGGAGCCTATGAAGATTTGGGTATGGAAATCGTCGGTGCAGGTTATGAGTTTGCGCACAACGATGACTACGTCAAAACCACACCGGAAATGAAAGACGCCACCTTATTGTTCGATGACGCGAGTTCTTATGAGCTTGAAGAGTATGTGAAACGTCTGAAACCTGATCTCATCGGCTCGGGTATCAAAGAGAAGTACATATTCCAGAAAATGGGCTTTCCATTCCGTCAGATGCACAGCTGGGACTACTCAGGTCCTTACCACGGCGTGGATGGTTTCGCGATCTTTGCTCGCGATATGGATATGACAATCAATAACCCATGTTGGAGCAACCTAACCGCTCCTTGGAAAAGCCAAGATGCTGTTGAGTTAGCGAAAACAGCTTAAAGCACTTAACGCTAATGTGGGAAGGGATTTCCAATTGTATTAACCGAACCGGCGTTCACAGATTAGTGGCACGGTAGGAGAGAAACTATGACTCAGAATATTGAAGAGATCAAAGCGGGTTATTCACTGTTTCAAGAGCCAGAATACCAAGAGTTGCTCGCGAATAAACGCAGTAACTTTGAGGAAGCTGTTGAAGCAAACAAAGTGAAAGAAGTGTTTGAATGGACTACGACGAAGGAATACCAAGAGCTCAACTTTAATCGTAAACACATCACCATCGACCCAGCGAAAGCGTGTCAGCCCCTTGGTTCTGTATTGTGTGCACTCGGCTTTGAAAAAACGTTGCCTTATGTCCATGGTTCACAAGGTTGCGTGGCGTATTTTAGAACGTATTTTAACCGACATTTTAAAGAACCTGTTGCCTGTGTGTCTGACTCGATGACGGAAGATGCAGCCGTATTTGGTGGCCAAAACAATATGTTTTATGGTCTGCAAAATGCTTATGCCCTGTATAAACCAGAGATGATTGCGGTATCGACCACATGTATGGCCGAGGTTATTGGTGATGACTTAAATGCCTTTATTGGTAATGCGAAAGAGGGCGGTTACCTACCTGCTTCTGTGCCGACACCATTTGCTCATACACCAAGTTTCGTCGGCAGCCACACCAATGGTTGGGATGGAATGTTAGAGGGGGTATTACGTTACTTTACTGTGAACAGCGGCGAAACCTATACACCAGGTTCAACCAACGCTCTCAATATTGTCCCTGGCTTTGAAACCTATTTAGGTAATTACCGCGTTATTCACCGTATGTTGGGTGAGATGGGTGTCGATTATCAGATGCTTTCTGATCCTTCAGAGGTTTTAGACACCCCGGCAGATGGTGAATATCGCATGTACGCGGGTGGTACCAAAGTCGATGAAGTTAAGCGCGCGCCTAACGCAAAAGCCACGCTGCTTCTCACTCCAACACAGTTACCAAAAACGAAAAAATTTGTCGAAACGACCTGGAAACAAGATGTGCCAGCGCTGGATATTCCGATGGGCTTAGAGTGGACAGACAATTTCTTAATGAAAGTTTCTGAGCTCACTGGACAACCGATCCCTGAGTCATTGAGTACAGAGCGAGGCCGTTTGGTAGACATGATGACCGACTCTCATACCTGGTTACATGGTGTCAAAGTGTCGCTTTATGGTGACCCGGATTACTTATCTGGTATGTGTAAGTTCTTGATGGAACTTGGCTGTGAAATCAAACATGTACTGTGTCACAACGCTAATAAACGCTGGCGTAAAGCACTGGAGTCTATGTTGGCAGACAGCCCTTACGGTCAGGGAGCAGAAATTCTAGTGGGCAAAGATCTTTGGCATCTGCGTTCACTGATGTTTACCGATAAACCGGATCTGCTAATTGGCAACTCCTACGGTAAGTTCATTGAGCGCGATACCAAAGCGAAAGGTGAAGAGTTTCAAGTTCCTTTGGTTCGCATTGGATTCCCAATCTTCGACCGTCATCACCTCCATCGCAGCACAACGCTTGGGTATGAAGGTGCGATGTACATCCTGACGACACTGGTTAATGAAGTACTAGCCAAACTTGACCGTGACACCATGACGCTTGGTAAAACCGACCTTGGTTTTGATTTGGTTCGCTAAATCATAAGCCATAGAGGATTGGATACAGAGGGCTGGTACTAGGGGGCTCCATGTGGACAGCATTAAACCACAACAGGTTAGCACGCTTTAGTTCAGCCCTTTCTCATTGAATAAAGGAGAAGAGCATGGCCAACGTAATGATTCAATACAATGAGGTTGGAGAACTTAGCCTTTACCTCGCTAAGAAAGACCTTGAAGAAAACATCACTTACTTTGAATTTGACGAAGAAAATAAATGGGGTGGAGAGGTTCATCTATCGAGTGGCGCGGTGTATTACATCGAACCCATGAACAAGCCAAAGTTACCGATCACCGTAAGAGCTAAGCGACTTCAGGCTGCTTAGAGGAGGACAGGTTATGAACGAAGAAATTACCCCTTCGGTTGCACTGCGTATCGCGCTAGCGGCGAAATCACTTCCTAACATTGACGTAAGTGGTTTACTAGGGTTACTGGTGCAGCATGTGAGTGCGCCATTAACTGAAACAGAACTGATGCGAATTTCTCCCAAAGCGTTCCGTCTTTTAATTCTATCTCTGGATGGAGAACAAACGCGTAAAGACATCAGTCACGCTTATACGATACTGACGAGTAGAGAACTTGGTGACGTTGAACCACCTCGGGTGACGCCTTCTGCGTCTTTGGACGGTCCCAAACTGACTGTCGCATTAACCTCTAATCAGGGTGAAATGGTAAACGGGCATTACGGATCGTGCCTTCGTATTCTTATTTACGAAGTAAACGAGACAGAATTTCAGCTTATTCAAGTCAGTGAAGTGAACCGAGAGTGGCAAGGCGAGGAGCGTGCTCTGCATTTAGTAGAGCTGATTAAGGGATGCCAGATACTGTTTACTTTGTCGATTGGCGGCCCTGCAGCGGCACGCGTGACCAGAGCTAACGTCCACCCAATTAAACGCCCTCAAGCTGTTGACGCAAAAACCGTGATGGAAGAGTTGCAGGTTATGCTGGCAAATACGCCACCTCCCTGGATTCAGAAACTGCTTGGTACTTATATTCCTCTGCATCACGGGGAACCCGCTTATGAATAACGTAAACGCTTTCCACGAGCCATTCCCGCTCACGGCTAATCTGCTGGAACAACTGGGTATGGAAATAGATAAGCTGATTGCGCAAGGCGTGAATGAGCAAACGCGGCTCACTGAACGTTACCCTAACGTGAGAATTACGTTATGTAGCGAAGATGAGATGGGATGTCGTGAACCCTATCAGAGTTACGGCCATTACGATCTTTATTTGTACGCACAACAAGCGTCGGGATGTTTGACGCTGACACATTACCCGGAAGCGAGCTCCGGTTTGGTTGTCGCTCTCCACGAATAGCGGCGCGTTTTTTGTCGGCTTTACGACAATGTCAGCTTTTATCTTTGTTGGTGTCTTTATTAATCAATAGGTTATGGGTGGAATGGCGCTTGCAGCTAACAAAGTGTTTGGTATCTCAACTTTAACTGTTGCAACTCAAGGAGAGACGCATGAAGCGATCGGAGATCAAGTTACTGCAAGATGAACCCGCCTGTGAGCACAACAGCGGAGAAAAAAGTGGTTGTAGCCGACCAAAGCCCGGAGCAACGGCTGGTGGCTGTTGTTTTGATGGCGCTCAGATAAGTTTATTACCCATAGCGGATGTGGGGCACATTGTGCATGGTCCGATTGGCTGTGCCGGAAACAGCTGGAATAACCGCGGGACTCGAGCTCTGGGCAGTAATCTGTTTCGATATGGATTCACCACGGACCTCAATGAGCAGGACGTTATCATGGGGCGAGCGGAGAAACGTCTGCTACACGCGATAAAACAGCTGATTAAACAACATCAACCACCTGCGGTTTTTGTTTATATGACCTGCGTACCTGCTCTCGAAGGCAATGATATTGAAGCCATCTGTTCTCTTGCCACAGAGCGTTGGAACATCCCTGTGATTCCTGTCGATGCGGCTGGCTTTTATGGTAATAAAAACCTGGGTAACCGAATCGCCGGTAATGTGATGGTTGAGCGCGTCGTGGGCAGCGCCGAGCCTCCAGCGAAACCAAAAATGCTTCACGACTCAACTCGGCTAGTACACGATATCGTTCTTATTGGTGAATACAACATTGCCGGAGAGTTTTGGCATGTATCGCCATTATTTGAGCGTTTAGGGTTAAGAGTGTTGTGCTGTATGGCGGGTGATACTCAGTTCCATCAAATACAAACTATGCATCGTGCAGACGCTGCCATGGTCGTTTGTGCCCGAGCACAAGTGAATGTTGCACGAAAACTAGAAGAAAAATGGGGTATACCTTGGTTTGAAGGAAGCTTTTACGGTATCGAAGATACATCGAATTCACTACGAGAATTTGCCCGTTTACTTGGTGACCCCAAACTGAGCGAAGAAGTAGAAGCGTTGATTGCAGAAGAAGAAAGTCGCATTCGCTCGGCTTTGGTACCCTACGCAGAAAAGTTGCGTGGTAAGCGAGCGCTGCTTTATACCGGTGGCGTTAAGTCCTGGTCAGTAGTGAGCGCCTTGCAAGAGCTTGGTATTGAGTGTGTCGCTACCGGTACCCGTAAATCCACACAATCCGATAAAAATAAAATTCTGGAGATAATGGGCAAAGACGCGCTCATGCTGGATGAAGGTGGCGCCAGGTTGTTGCTCGATACTTATCATCAACATCACGCTGATGTCATGATTGCTGGTGGCCGAAATATGTACACCGCATTAAAAGCGAAGCTGCCTTTTTTAGATATTAACCAAGAGCGGGAACATGCCTATGCTGGTTACGAGGGCATGCTTACGTTAGCAAAAGAGCTATGTAGAACAATAGAAGCGCCCATCTGGCAAACCGTTCAAAGTCAGGCTCCCTGGATCGTCGAAGACGTAACATTCACTTCTGCCATCATTGAAAAAGGAGCCTGATATGGTTACTCCAATCAAACAAAATTCACCACTGGTTACTCAGCCGTTAAAGACGAGCCCGGCAACGGGTGCTACGTTGGCGACCCTTGGTTTTGCTGGCTCCATACCTTTGATGCACGGCTCTCAAGGTTGTAGTGCGTTCACTAAAGTTTACCTTATCCAACACTTGAGGGAGCCGATTCCATTGCAGAACACGGCAATTGACCAAGTTTCCGCAGTTATGGGCGGAGAGGGTAATGTAAGTGAAGCACTACAAGTATTATGTGAAAAACACGCGCCAGAATTGATCGTACTTATGAGCACGGGTTTAACTGAAATGCAGGGGGCTGACCTGTATCACACCATTACCGAATTCACTCTCAAGCACCCGCAATATTCGGATACGAGAATTGTTCCTGTTCTGACGCCGGATTTTGTCGGTTCCATGCAAACTGGATACGCGCATACGGTTCGTAGTGTGGTGAAGCAATTGGTTAAAGGGCCGACAGGTCGAGACAAACAGCGCAAACAAGTGAATATCCTTTGTTCTATAGGAATGACTTCTGCGGATATTGAAACGATTAAACGCTACGTGGAAGCATTCGAATTGGACTCTGTCATTGTGCCCGACTTATCGCTTTCGTTAGACGGTCATTTAGGTCGGGAGGATTTCAGCGCGACCAGTACTGGAGGTACTTCGGTCCTTGAAGTTGAGTTGATGGCTGACAGCGCGATCACGTTGGTATTCGGCGAATCTCTCGATGAGGTAGCAAGGTGGCTTAAAGTGAGGTTCGGTATTCGCTATCACCAATTTGGGATGGCAATGAACCTGGACGTAATCGACCAATTTATCATGACGTTATCGGAGATAAGTGGTCGCGCTGTGCCCGGCTGGATAACACGTGAGCGCCAACGCCTGCAGGATGCATTACTCGATGTCCATTTTCTGCTCAGTGGCGAGCAATACACCATTGCACTTGAACCAGACTTGGCGAGTGGTTACGTTGACCTAATCACCATGGCAGGTGGTACCGTTAGTCAGGTTGTCACGACGTTAGATGTTCCGGGTTTGCAAGACATGGAAGCACAAGAAGTAATTGTTGGTGACTTATCGTGCATCGATCTGTCCAACCCGGAGTTAACCTTAGTGATTGGTAACAGCCATTGTGCCAACGTATGTGAGTCGGTTGTCCCTGTTATGCGAGTCGGCTATCCATGTTTTGACCAGTTCGGAAATATGGAGCTCAAACAAACAGGCTATGAAGGTGCTCGTCAACGACTGTTCGCACTTGCCAACTTGTTGCTTCGCAACCACAAAGACGAGGTAACACCCCACGTCAGCTACTATCGTTTTGGTGCAAATGACGTGTTACCAACAACGGAGGGGTTATGAAGTCGACAAAAAGAAGGCTATATCTTCCACCGGAGCCAACTCAGGAAAAACTGCGCGTTAAAATTGCTTTTACTACGTCAGATAGACAAACGGTTGACCAACACTTTGGTTCTGCGAAAGGTGTATTGATTTACGGCATCTACCACACCGAGTGGCACCTGATGGAGGCCATTGAATACCGTACTAGCGGCCCTGCACACGATAAGTTACCCAGTCGTATCGAAGATTTATCGGGGTGCGCAGCAATATTCTGTAATGCGTGCGGTGCTTCGGCGATACGACAATTGTTGGAGTGTGATATCCAGCCAGTCAAAGTTAATGAGAAATGCGACATTCACTTTTTATTGAATGAAGTCCTGTCTGAGTTAGACAGCGCTCACACAGGATGGCTTTCCAGAGCGCTAAAGAAAAATAAGCAGCCCGACACCTCAGGCACCGAAAAGAGGCTTACTCAGCTAATGGATGAAGAATGGTAATTGTAAAACAAGGATGGTTAATATGACGACGCAACTCAGTTATACCCGAGGTGGTGAACCGTGGGCACCTCAATTTATCGAGGCGATTGATGAACAAAAATGTATAGGGTGTGGCCGCTGTTTTAAAGTGTGCTCCCGAAATGTCTTCGACTTAATTGAGAAGGAGGCCACGGATGATGATGATGACTATTATGATGAAGACGAAATCATGATGGTGATGACTCTGAAAGACCAAATGGACTGTATCGGATGTATGTCCTGCGCCAAAGTTTGTCCTAAAAACTGTCAGACGTTCACCGCACCCTCTGCATAAATAACAAAAGGATGAGTTCTCATCCTTTTTTAGTCAGTCCTTTTTATCCCCTTAATGTTTCTTAGCTGACAATTTGTTTTGTTATAAACCCTACAAATGGTATGACAATTTTGTCGTTCTTATTCCAATGTTACATCGAGAGCATTTTTTACTTCTTAAAAATCATATATTTGTGACTTTTTGTGATCTTGGTTGGGTTATTGCAACGGTAACAATATCGAAAGAACCGAAAGATATTCAACCAAGGAGTGGCTATGTGGGATTACTCGGAAAAGGTGAAGGAACACTTCTTTCATCCAAAAAACGCAAAATTAGTTAGTGACGCTAATGCACGTGGGGATGTTGGTTCAATCAGTTGCGGAGACGCATTGAGTTTAACGCTTAAAGTTGAACCTGACACTGAAGTGATCTTAGACGCGGGTTTTCAAACCTTCGGGTGTGGAAGCGCGATTGCGTCGTCATCCGCACTGACAGAGATGATCATCGGTAAATCACTTGATGAGGCCATGAGCATTACAAATAACGACATCGCGCAATATCTTGATGGTCTACCGCCAGAAAAAATGCATTGTTCTGTAATGGGGATGGAAGCATTACATGCGGCAGTCGCTAACTATCGTGGTGAAACGTTAGAAGATGATCATGAAGAAGGGGAGTTAATCTGCAAGTGCTTTGCTATTGATGACTTGATGATAAAACGTGTGGTCGCAGCCAATAAACTCACCACGCTTGAAGAAGTGATCAACTACACCAAGGCGGGCGGAGCATGCACCTCTTGCCATGAAAAAATTGAGTGGGTATTAGAAGATTGCCTTAAAGAAATGGCAGAACAAGGTTTGATTACTGATGTATCCAAAAAACACGATGAGCCAGAAACTGAGATCGTCGCCATTGTTGAGTCCATCATTGAACAAGTTCGTCCTTCGGTGCAATCCGATGGCGGTGACATTAGCCTGGTCGATATTGAAGACAATATCATTTTTGTTGAAATGAGCGGCGCATGTGTTGGATGTGGCTTATCTGGCCTGACGATGGCGAACTTGGAACAAAAAATCACTCAAGCCTTGGGTGACGCTTATACGGTATTCCCAGTTCAACAAAACGCATCGAACACGATTAAAAAGGAAGGCTCTTATGACGTATAACGCCAAATTAAGCAGTGATAAGCTGGTTTACCTTGATAACAATGCGACAACCCGTATTGACCCTAAAGCGCTCGAAGTGATGTTACCGTGTCTAGATACTTTTTATGGCAATCCTTCTTCGATTCATCGTCTTGGAGCCGCCGTCGGTCATGCGATGGAGACAGCACGCGAACAAGTTCAGAAGTTAATTGGTGCGGAACACGCGAGCGAAGTCATTTTCACTTCTTGTGCGACCGAATCGACTTCTACGGCCATTCTATCTGCGGTTGAAGCCTACCCAGATAAGAAAGAGATCATTACCACACAAGTTGAGCATCCGGCGACGCTGCAACTTTGTCAGATGTTGGAGCGCAAAGGCTACACCGTTCACTGGATAGGTGTGGATAAAAAAGGTCGCCTCGACATGACTGCCCTCAAAGCGGCTTTAAGTCGCAATGTTTCGATACTTTCTATCATGTGGGCCAACAATGAAACCGGCACGATATTTCCTATTGAACAAGTCGCTCAACTGGCGAAATCATTTGGTGTGACTGTTCATGTAGACGCGGTCCAAATGGTAGGAAAATGCCCGGTAAATGTACAAACTTGCCCGATTGATATGTTGTCTATTTCGGGGCACAAGTTTCATGCGCCAAAAGGGATTGGGGCTTTATATGTAAAACGTGGGACTAAGTTCCGTCCGTTATTACGTGGTGGACACCAAGAGCGTGGAAGACGTGCTGGCACGGAAAACGCAGCATCTGTCATCGCAATGGGTAAGGCTGCTGAACTGGCATGTGTAGCACTTGAAACAGAAACGCATCGAATTCAAATGCTTCGCGATCGGCTTGAACAAGGGCTACTTGCGCGAATTCCCAATTGCTTTGTGACGGGCTTTCCGAAACGTCGAGTTCCAAATACCACCAACATCGCTGTGGAGTATGTCGAAGGTGAGGCGCTTTTGTTGATGATGAATCAGGTTGGTATTGCCGCATCGTCGGGGTCCGCTTGTACCTCAGGATCACTAGAGCCGTCTCATGTGATGAAAGCGATGCAGATACCGTTTACTGCGGCCCACGGTACATTGCGATTTTCTCTGTCTCGATTTACGACCGATGAAGATATCGATCATGTGCTCGAACATTTGCCGCCGATCGTCGCACGATTGCGTGAAATGTCGCCGTATTGGAACTCAGAAACACAACAGGGTAGTGAGACGGAATTTATTCCAGTCTATGGCTAGGAGTGTCGCGATGGATAAGCAAGCGCAGCCGTTAAATGTCATTATCAATGACACAACATTACGTGATGGTGAACAGAGCCCCGGTGTGGGCTTTACCATCGACGAAAAGGTAAACATTGCTCTATTGCTCGAGTCTGCAGGCGTCAGTGAGCTTGAAGTCGGTATCCCGGCGATGGGTGAGCGGGAGCGTGAGGGTATTAAGGCTATCACCCATAGTCTCACACATTCCAAGACGATGGGGTGGTGTCGGATGTTAGCGGAAGATGTGGATTGTGCGGTTGATCTTGGACTGGATTGGCTTGATCTTTCGGTACCTGTATCGCACCAGCAAATCAAACATAAGCTGAATAAGACACTGGAGCAGGTGATAAGAGCTTGCGAATCCGTCATTCAACAGGCCATAGATAACGGTATGCAAGTCTGTGTGGGAATGGAGGACGCATCCCGCGCCGATCATGATGTGTTATGCCGGGTACTCGAAGTGGCGGAATCTTTTGGCGCGAGCCGGGTTCGTTTCGCTGACACACTCGGTATTCTCGACCCGTTTTCTACATACCAGACCATATCTGAATTACGAGCTCAAACGGGTCTTCAGATTGAGATGCATGCACATAACGATTTGGGAATGGCGACCGCGAACTCTTTAGCGGCAATACGTGCAGGGGCAAACTCTATTAACACGACAGTGAATGGTTTGGGCGAGCGCGCAGGTAATGCCGCGCTGGAAGAGATAGCGGTTGCGCTAAAGGTGCTTAATTACGCAGAAACTGGCGTCGATTTGCTAAAGCTTGAAGGTTTGTGTCGCTATGTTCAAGTCGCCTCTGGCCGTCCGCTGATGCCGCAAAAGGCCATCGTTGGGGACTGTGCTTTTACGCATGAATCGGGCATCCACGTTGATGGCTTACTCAAGGATATTAAGAACTATCAGGGTGTTGAGCCAAGTCTGGTAGGACGAGACCATCAAATGGTTCTGGGTAAGCACTCAGGTATGCAGGCCATTGAGTCAATCTATACAGCGATGGGGATCAGGCTGACTACAGCACAGTGTGAATTGATAAAAGCACAACTCGTCAATTGGGCTGAAACTTACAAATGTGTCCCGGATCCTCAGCAGTTGCGTAGTTTCACCTCAATGATTTTACACACGGCTTAATCTCAAAACTTTCGGGAGAGAATGGTATGGATACCAGAGAGCAGCATCGGATTATTGAAGATCTCGAACAGCTGGAGGGTGTGGAGGATTTTTTAGAATACTTCGCCATTGAATACGATAGCCAGATTGTACAGAGCAAGCACATTCCGCTGTTAAGGCTTTGTCGTCAGCTCTTAGACGCAAGGAAAGTCACAGACAACTACGATGATTACCGAAGTGCATTATCGATAGCCTATGGACAAATTACGCGCGGAAGGCTTCCTACGGTAAATCAAAGCGCCTGTGCGACATGCCAGTCAGATTGTGACCAAGCGGAGTAACCTTATGCAGGCAGAAATACCCCGTTTTGAATCGGGTGACGAAGTACGAGTAGTGAGAAATATTCGCAATGATGGCAGTTTTCAGGACAGAGACAAAGGTGACTTGCTCGTTGAAGCCGGAAGCGTCGGTATCGTTCGTAGTTACGGTTATTTTTTGCAGACACAGCTCATTTATCAAATTTTTATCGCAGCAGAAAACAAAGTGGTTGGCGTGAGAGACAGTGAAGTTATTGACGCCACATTGCCTTGGGTTCCTTGCCTGTTTCGGTCTTTAGATAAAGCAAAATTGACTTGCAGTTTAGTCATGTTTGGCGAGCCACTTGCGTCCAAAGGTGACGTAATAGAAGTGCACCGAGCTTATCGAAATTTAGATGATGGAACCGTTAACTACGAAGTTAAGTTTGGAGAGCACACGATTACCTTAGATGCCACGCGATTAAGCCCAATAGAGGCATAGGAGTAACAGCATGGAAGCATATAAACGTCACTATCTGACTGCGAAAGTGGCGACAGAGAGATATCAATTAAATCCTCAGTGGTTGAGTGAACAGCAGAAACAAGATGTAAACACGCAGGTTGAGCAGCTTTTTCGAATTCAGTCGGCAGTACTAAGCTCAAGTCTGGGTATTCAAACTTATGTGCATGACAATGAACTTGAACAGGCGATAAATGACGTAATGGAAGGGTATCCAAGCTTAGAGGAATTTTATCGTGCGCTTAACGGGCAACAGTTGTCAGAAAGTGATCTCAGGCTGGCGTTAAAGGATGAACTTCGCTGCAATAAAGTGTTAGAAAAAGTCAGTAGTGATGTGCCCGAGCTTAGTGAACAAGCGGCTTTCGAACATTATCAAGCCAACCAGGAAAAGTTTGTACGCCCAAGCCTGTGGGAACTAAGTCAAATACTGGTCACCGTAAATACCGATATTGAGGAAAACCACCGTAAACCTGCATTTGCTCGTATTCAGACAGCAAAGCAAGAGTTAAAGGAGAGAGATTTTTCTCAAGTCGCACTGAAATATTCTGAATGCCCGAGTGCAGTCAATGATGGCTATCTGGGATGGTGTGAAGAGGCCAAACTTTTTCCGCAAATCGCACAGCAGTTACCACTGCTTGATCTTATGGAGATTAGCTCAGTTATTGAGACGGAAATTGGTTTTCATTTGATTCGTGTCCACTCAGTAAAACCCAGTGGTCAATTACCATTTGAGCAAGCCTATTCCTATCTCAAACAAAAACATCAACAAAGAGCGAAAGCGTACATACAGAAGCAGTGGGTGTCTCAGTTGTTAGCGGAAGAGGGATAGTTTTATGGCCAAAAATAGATCTACCCTCAGTTGTTGCTTGGCTGTTGCTTTGCTGTTCTCGAGCAACGGCTACAGTCAATCTCTGACACTTGCTGTTGCAAATAACTTCTATCGTCCAATGAAAGCGCTTGCGAGTGATTACTCGCAACTGCATAGCGAGGATGTAGAAATTAGCACTGGTTCAACGGGCCAGCTTTATGCGCAAATTGTTAACGGTGCACCTTTTGATTTATTTTTCTCAGCCGATCAACTTCGGCCTCAACTGCTGGTGGAACAACAATTGGCTGAGAACCGCTTTACTTACGCACAAGGCGTTTTGGTGGCATGGTCGCCTGTTGAGAATCTTGACGTTAAATCAGAGTTATTTGCGGCAAATTTTCAATACCTTGCGATCGCTGATCCAAAGCTTGCCCCCTATGGGTTGGCAGCACAGCAGATGCTTGAGAAACATCAACAGTGGCAAGGTGTGCAGAACAAACTGGTTATCGGTAAAGGGTTGAACGCGACCTATCAATTTGTTTTTACGGGTAATGCACAAATCGGACTGCTGGCGAAATCACAGGTTTATCAGCAAGGAGAATTTCAGTCTGGGAGCGTTTGGCAAGTGCCTTCGAGTGATTACCAGTCAATCAAGCAAGATGCAGTGACGCTGACGTTGGGGAAAAGTAAAGCCAGTGTGACGCAATTTATTGCTTACCTGAAAAGCGACCGCGCTAAAGCGATCATTCGCAGTTATGGCTATTTGACCGACTAAAAGAAAGAGTGAAGGAGATGCCATTGGATGGTCTAGTGATTGTTACAACACTGAAGTTGGCTTTCGTCGTAACGTGCGCACTGCTGGTGATTGGCATACCCACAGCTTGGTGGTTATATCATGGTAAATCGCGTTTTAAGCCGGTGATAGAGTCTGTTCTGCTGCTACCTTTGGTTCTGCCGCCGACCGTTCTCGGTTTTTACCTGCTCGTACTACTTGGACCGCAGGGCAGTGTGGGACAAATTTTATATCAGCTGGGCTGGCAACAACTGCCGTTCACTTTCACGGGTATCGCGGTAGCTTGCACCATACACTCGCTACCGTTCGTCCTCCAACCGCTTAAGAACGCGTTCGCCGCCATTGGTAAAAGACCAATGGAAGTGGCGGCAACATTACGAGCGTCGCCATTCGACACGTTTGTGACGGTCACTCTGCCTTTAGCATGGCCGGGTGTTTTATCTTCTGCTGTCATGGGGTTTTGCCACACACTAGGCGAGTTCGGCGTGGTGCTTATGATTGGAGGAAATATACCGGGACAGACTCGGGTTATGTCGGTCGAAATTTACAATCATGTCGAAGCACTCGACTTCCTAAATGCTCATATTTTATCAGCCGGATTAGTCGGTTTTTCTTTTCTGGCGTTGTTGTTGATTCATTGGCTCAACAATCTGCATAAAGCCAGAATGGAGTAGGAGTACTCGTATGATCAACGCGACAGTTATTGAAAATGAAGACGTAATAAGTACTGAAAATAAAGCTTCAATAAGAGCGAAGCTGAACATCAACTATGAAGACTTTCAGCTCAAGGCAGAGTTAGATCTGCCCAGTCGAGGTGTGACCGTGCTTTTTGGGCATTCAGGTTGTGGGAAGACCACTTGTTTGAGAGCAATTGCGGGGCTTGTCCGAGTAGAACAAGGCGAAGTACGAGTCAACAGCGAACAGTGGCAAAGCTGGGATGGAAAAGTTTTTCTTCCTACCTTTGAACGCCGAATCGGTTACGTTTTTCAGGAGCCAAGTCTATTTCCGCATTTAAACGTTGATCAAAACCTGGCTTACGCGGAGAAGCGGGTAAAGACACAATCGATCCTTTTTAATCGTGACAGCATTTTGCAGCTATTAGGCATCAATCACTTGTTGAATCGTTATCCATCACAACTTTCCGGAGGAGAGAAACAGCGAGTGGCAATCGCGCGTGCTTTGCTGACACAGCCCCAATTGTTGCTGATGGACGAGCCGTTATCGGCACTGGACCATGCCAGAAAAGAAGAGTTCTTACCTTACCTTGAACGTCTTCAGAGGGTGTGGGATCTGCCTATCATCTATGTCACTCACTCGGTACAGGAACTAGCAAGGTTAGCCGATCATATTGTGTTGTTTAATCAAGGCAGCATTATCGCCAGTGGTGGTGCTCAACAGGTAATGTCTGACGCTCAGTTTAGTCATCTATTTGGTGAAGAGATGGGCAGCGTGTTTGACACCGTAGTACAAAGCCATTGCGAAAAGTATGGCATGACGGAGGTGGTGTGTGACAATGTCACGTTTCATATCCCCGGAGAAACGGCGAACATTGGAGAGCGCCAGCGATGTCGGATTCTGGCCAGCGATGTGGGGATAGCATTGGATGAACCAGTTTCCACCACAGTACTTAACCGGTTACCGGCAAAGATTATCGAGATTGAATCGAAGTCCATTCAATCTGGTGAAGCTTTAGTTGTATTGGAACTCGCTAATCAACAACGTTTACTCGCCAGAGTAACGGTTAAATCGCTTCATGAACTCGACTTACAGCGAGATCAGCGTGTCTGGGCGCTCATTAAAGCTGTCGCGATTTGTTAAGAGCGATAGATTAGCTAAGAGCAATAGATTAAATGCCCGAATAGCGCACTTTTGCGTGAGACACCACTTTTATTCGTTCATCTATACTTTCAATAGATAGTCATGATGGAGAGGTGGCTGCCATGGACTTTACAGAAAAACTTCGGCTTAAAGGTAAGGCGGAAGAAGATCTCTATTTTGCGAAGTTAGACCGTCAGCTTATCGAAGCACTGCATGCAAAGGAGAAGCAAGAGCAGGCTATTTTGAACTCAGAAGAGTCGCAGGATCCAATCCTAACGGCGACGATGGAAACAAAATAACCGGCGCTATCTGAATAATGTGTTTACAGACAGATGCTCGTGAAATCCCAGTTAGGTCATATCAATTACGTTGAGTGGGCAAGACGCGTTTTTACGATCTATTACGCCCACCATTTAATACCGGGCTTTCTTCAAACTTAAGTAACCTTCTACCATCAGCACAAAAACAGCGAGCCAAATTGCTATATACGTTGGCCACTCTTTCGCTGTGATACTCTCACCTAACAAAATCGCCACCACAACTAAAAGAACGGGTTCAACATAGACCAACAGACCAAACAAACTGAGGTTAAGGTGCGGCGCAGACAAAGATTGAAATGCCAGGGCTAACGTACTGATTAATCCCAAACCCAGAATTAACCACAGGAGATCAGAACTTACATTGATCTCTTGAAGAATGTAGCCGCTTTCAAAAATAAAGTAGAGACTGACAGGCAGGCTCAGCATCATATCGAACCAAACACCACCAATATTGTTAGTCTCAGTTTTTTGTCTTAGCCAAAAATAGATTGGGTAACCTAAGCAGACAACCAGTGTAGGCCAGGCTAATGTCTGCGAGATGACCATTTGGTTGAGAATGCCCAGTATGGCAAAAAAGCACGCTAACTTTTGAAAACGCGACAATTGATCGTTAAATGCCAAACGTCCCACCAAAACTAACGTGATCGGCATAATAAAGTAGCCAAGCGATACCGCAAGTCCATAGCCGTTCACGGGTGCCCACAAAAATAGCCACAACTGGATTCCAATTAAAAAAGACGTCAAGAACCGAGTTAAGATGAACATTAAGTTAAATTGCAATAATCGCTGAAAGATACCCACAACTTGATGCCAATTGCCGTTTAGCAAAATGAAACCCGTTAAAAGAGGGAAAGTGATTAAAATACGCCATCCATAAATTTCTTCTCCATCGAGTTCACCGAGTAAAGACGTGTAAGCGAACATAGCGGCGAAGAGGGCTGACCCGATGATATTGAGAGTCACGCCAAAAGGAGTATTGGTTCTAGTGTGCATAATTATTTTCGAGTGCGATTCAAATTGATGATGGTACTTATACCAATCGTAGTAAATAACTGGTCATTCTAGCTTGTTAAAATGCTCGATAACGGCGTTAAAATTTTTGATTGTAGGATAACTATTTATCGAAAAATTTTGCCTTGTTCTCCAGCATTTTTCCTACGCTACCTCTGATCACTTACTTACTGTGATTGGTATTTCAAAACACGTGAGCTTGTTAGCGTAGTTACGAGCGGACTTATTCAGGAATGAGTCAGTTGTTTTACCGCATGATTATTGATTGCTCAATGTGTTGCAAAATTATTGTTGCGTTCTGTTGCGTAAGCTAACAGAAATGAAACATCTTTGCACCAAATGTGTGCTTGAGTGCATAAAAAAATAAGATTCGAGGTTGCTCATACGCTTCTCGTAGATAGATGAGCCAGAAACCTTTAATTTATTATGTCTATTCCTGTCAATCTTAAAATATTGTCCCAACCAGTGCTTTGTTGATGCTCCGTTGTATCGACCCTAACTCGAAATTTACGTTTTATTTTAATTAATATTCATCGTTAAATCTGAAGAATAAATGTATTCGATTACACTCTATTATATTTAATTGTCTTGAATTTAAGGTGGATAGAATAATTAAATGTTCATATTATTTTAACTTAACAATGACACTCTGAACGGAATGTAACTAATTAAAATGCAATAATATTACCTTTTCCTTAATTAGCTATCTCTATGAATTTCATTAACTTAAAAGTCATATTTAAATGCTAATTTAATATTAAATATACGGTTAACCACTACAAATAAGTCTCCGCTATATTAAACATTCAATCTATAAAACATGGATGAGATACAAGATGAAAAAAACACTGATTACATTATCGGTGTGTCTGGCACTTTCTAACGTTGCCAACGCCGAAGTTTTGATTACGGAATATGTTGAAGGCGGCAGCTATAATAAAGCAATAGAGCTGTACAACAATGGCTCGGAAAGTGTTCTGCTCTCTAATTACACGTTAGCACGCTATAAAGATGGCTCTGAAATCCCGACACAAATGTTGAATTTGACTGGTACTTTAGCGCCACAAGAGCTGTTGGTCGTACAAAACAGTCAGGCAGAGCTGTCACTATCGGCTGATGTCGCCACTATCATTTCTTCTGCTCTGGTACACAATGGTGGTGATGCAGTTGCGCTTCTTAATGATGGCAATGTAGTTGATATTGTTGGCGATGTGCCAACGACAAGTGGTTGGGGAAAAGACATCACCCTGCGCCGTATAGGACGTTCTGCGAGCACAGTATTCGATGAGAGTGACTGGACCAGCTACGCCAAAGATACATTTGACGGTTTGGGAAGCTTGTCGGATGAAGGTGTAGATAACACCATTCCAGACGCGACAGCAACAACCATCATGGAAATACAGGGGGATGCCTGGAGTTCACCTCTGATTGAATCTGGTTATGAATCAGAAGGGTATTACGAAGTTACAGGTATCGTGACAGCGATTCAAACGTCTGCACTAGGCAATGACCTGCCAGTAGGATTCTTCCTGCAAGATCAATATGGGGACGGTAACGAGAATACCTCTGATGCAATTTTCATCAGAGGTGATATTAGTGGTATTGAGGTCGGCAATACCGTTACGGTGCAGGGTAAAGCTTACGAAAGCTATGGCTGGACTCAACTGATTGATACGCATGTTAATAATGTTGAGCCTACCCAAATCACGATAACTCCAACGCCACTGCGTACTCTGGATACGGATGACAGTTTCGACTTCACTCTGGAACGTCATGAAGGCATGCTTGTTGAGCTGGACGAAGCAGCAGATATGCATATCACGCGAACGTTCAGCTTTGATTACGACGCATACCGCTACAACATGATGGCATCGTATGAACGGGTTAATCTACATATGAACCAGCAAAATGTAGCGGGGTCCGTCGAAGCCACAGCTAAGGACAATGAAAATAAAGATCGCCGAATCTATATTGAGTCATTCCAAAAAGCGGCTAACGGTGTTGTGCCTTGGTACAGTGATTTTCTGACAGAAAGTGCGGTTCCAATGGAAGACGGTACAACAACCAGTGATGACTATATCCGCATCGACGACACTATTAACGGACTTCAGGGCGTATTGGGGTACTCATACAGTGATTTCCGTCTGTACGTTACCAATGAAGCAACGCAAGACACGTTTATTCACAATAATGACCGTACCTCGACGCCGGATCTCATCGATGGGGACCTGCGCGTCGCGACTTTCAACGTACTTAACTACTTTAACTCACCATTTGGCGGGGCTGAAAACCCATATGGTGACAACCGTGGTGCGGAAACAGTCGATGAGTTTGAACGTCAGGGTGATAAAATTGCCAAAGCCATCGTCGCGATGGATGCAGATATCGTTGGTCTGATGGAGATTGAAAACAACGGTTTTGGCGAAGCGTCTGCTGTAGCGCATCTGGTTAATCAAATTAATCTTTTGATTGAAGATGAGTCTAACCAGTATTCGTACGTGTCCAGCGAAGATTACGACTATGTTGGTACCGATGCCATCACTAACCAGGTGATTTTTAAACCTGCTAAAGTCACACTTGATACATACCGACTGATTGAAATGCCGGAGCAACACGCGACCGAAGGTGAGGATACTGACAACTATCAAAGAGATGCCATTACTCCTACGTTCCGTATCAACGGTACTGACGAGACCATCACGGTGTCTGTTAATCACTTCAAGTCAAAGGGCTCAACCTGCTGGGAAGATGTAAACCTGCAGAACAAGCAAGATGTAGATGGACAGGGCTCATGTGAAAATTTCCGAGTTTCTGCCGCACAACACTTGGGTACTGAGTTAGCTAAAATTGATGGACACAAGTTGATCCTAGGTGACTTGAACTCTTACGCCAGCGAAGATCCGATTTTGTTGTTAACAGAGCTTCCGGAAGGTTACTCGGTGACACCAGCTCGTGATACGTTTATTGGTGATCAAAAAATGGATGGTGCTCAACCTGAAAGCCTCTCACAATCCTTTGGCTATAGAAATGTTATCAGAGAATGGCATCCGAATTCATACAGCTATTCGTACGACGACACTCTAGGGACTCTGGATTATATTTTGGCAGATGCAGAAACGGCAGAAAACAACGTCGTTGCAGCTATCGATTGGAATATCAACTCGCCTGAATCCACTTATGTTGATTACACAACAGAGTACTCAGGTGACTTACCGAAATATTCTGATATTTACCGAGCGTCTGATCATGATCCAGCGATCGTTGTGCTTGCATTTGGCAATGATGATAAACATAAGCCTGGAAAGCACCCGAATCATCCTAATAAGCACAACAAACATAAAAATAAACACAACCAGTCCGACAACAAAAACAAGCCTAAGAAACCGTGGTTTCAAGGTGGTAACTAAGACATAAGTGTTTATTGAAGTGAAGGTTTTTAGGTTGACTTTATTTGTATGGATAGTTTTACCTTCCAGATAAGTAATGTCACTTAAATAACAGCCACTTAAGCCCGGCCAGGAAGTAAACAGTTTCCTATAGCCGGGCTTTTTTTATAACTGCCTATAAACTAAACCGAATGGTGGTGTGGTGCCAAATGGCGCGCTCTTAGTCATCATTCATCCGACGTGTTATTAAATTCCTTACTCAACCAAGATTTCAACTTAAGAACATTTTCGTTGCGCAGCTTTTCTGGTTTGCAAACAAAGAAAAACTCCAAATGCGGATTTTTAACTGGCGACCCTATTTCTACCAACAAACCGTGCTTAATTTCATCACGGACGAATAATCGGTGTGTAACGAAAACACCCAGCTTTCGGATTGCGGCCTGAACGGCATGAATTGACGCGATAAAACTCAAATTATTTTGCTTCTTGGGAACGGGCAGAGAGTTACCCTGACACCAAACACTCCAGTCCTGCTTTCTACGCAGGTTTTCAGCATAAATCGCAGGATAGCGTTGCAATAATTCAGCAGCGGACGGGATGTCTTGTGATGAATCCAACAGGTCAGGGCTGCACACCAGTAACAGCTCATCATCTCCTAGCTTTTCGCAATAGTAGTCTTCCCATTCATCGGACTTACCGTGAATGATTGCTACGTCCACACCTTCTTGATTTAAATCAAAAGGACCGATTAGATTAGACAGGCGAATGTCCGCGTTCGGGGCGTATTGTTGGAAGTTATCGACTCTTGGTACCCACCAATGGATTGCCAGAGAGTTAATCATATTCAGTGTGATTCGATTTGATTGTGGCTGGTGAGTAACGGCTTCCGTCGCATCAACGATCGTTTTTAATGCCGGAGCAATGTCATTGTAGTACTTCTGGCCAACTGAATTGAGTTGAACCTGCCTGCCGACTCGTTGAAACAATGGTTGCCCGATGAGTGATTCAAGGCTTTTTATCGCTTGGCTGATTGCAGAGTGGCTCACGCTAAGTACACCAGCGGCTTCTGTCATGCTGCCGGCTTCTGCGACCGCAACAAATGCGTAAAGAGATTTCAGAGGTGGTCGTTTATTCATTTGTAAGTTTATCTAACAGGTTTGTTTAAATATATTCGTTTTTTTCTCTGTTGTCATTGCACTAGTATGGGCTCGTCAATAGGGAGGATACTATCTTGTCGAAGAACCACGCTGTACCTTATATGCTAATTTCAACGTTCAGTTTGTCATTAACTGGACTTCTATTAAAAAAACTTACCGAAATGATAGGTATTGAGCTGCTTACGTTTCTCCGTTTTCTTATGCCAACCTTGTTGCTTTTTGCAATTGTAGTGGCTTCAAAGTTACCTATGCCGCCACGTAAAGTAGTAAAGCCTATTATTATTCGTGGGCTATGCATCGCTGTATGCCAGTTGTGCTTCATTGCCTCATTGAATACGTTATCCCTGGTCGAAAGCTCGGTACTTTTTGCAACAGGGCCGCTTTTTATTGCCGTTTTAGAAAAGCTGTTTTTTAAAGTGAAGATTAAAACAGAAACGAAATTCGGTTTAGCCGCGACTTTTATTGGCGTTTTAATGCTGGCTGGTGATGTGTCCGGAATTCAGTTTAGACCGGAGCTGTTAATTGGTTTAGCTTCGGGACTGTTCAGTGCAGGGTCACAGGTAAGTCTGTTTCGCGCTAGCAAAAGGGAGGTGACGCCTTCTGTTCTTAATAGCTGGACATTTCTTATCGCTGCATTGAGCGTGCTACCGTTATCCTTCATATCAAGTTTGTCAGAACCAGACATGCAGATATTGTTAGCGCCGCAGGGAAATTTATTGGTGTGGATATGCCTTTTCGGGCTCTCGATATCCGTCGTAGGCAATCAAATTTTCCGCTCTAAAGCGTATAAGCTGGCCGAAAATAACTCTCAAGTTGCACCGTTGATCTTTACCAGTTTGTTGTTCACCGCGATATGGCAAGTGCTGTTTTTTGAAGAGAGCTTTTCTATCTATCAGGTGGTCGGAATTGCACTCATCATTATGGCTGCGTTGATGAATAGCTTTGCTTCCAAGTTATTCAAGCACTTGTTGCAAACCAGAGTTCGCCATGTTTAGTCGGTTCAGCATAGGGCATGGAGTGATGACGAATAATCAACTGTAACAAGCTAACACGTAGGATCAAAAGAAAGGGCTGGAGTACCAGCCCTTTTTGATCAAACTTTTGCGAGGATATCTCCAACCACTTTTTCTGGAGGCTGATTGATATCGATATAGATTGCCTCCTGCTCGGTGGGTTCGATCAGAGTATTAAACTGGCTTTCTAGCATCGCTGAACCTTGGAAATAGTGATCTTCTCTGGCCTTTAGACGAGCCCATATCGTGTCAAAATCACCTTTTAAATAGCAGAACGTGAGATCATTACAGCCTGCTCTTAATGTTTCTCTGTATTCTGGTTTTAAGGCAGAGCATGCCAGTACCAAGTTTTCCTGTTCCTGTATTAACGCATTTAAGGTTAACAGCCATTCTTTTCTGTCTTCATCGGTAAGAGGGATGCCATTCCTCATTTTTTCAACGTTCTCCGCTGGATGGTAATCATCACCATCGAAAAAAGGGATGTTCAGAGATTTTGCCAGCGAGTCACCGATAGAAGATTTACCGCACCCAGAAACACCCATAACGACATATTTTTTATTCATAGTATCAACTCATAATTAGGCTTAATGGGCAGATTTATCGCCACCATAATGCAAGCTCTGGGAAAACAATCACGAGAGCAAGAACACTAACTTGTAGTGCTATAAACGGAAGTAGTGCAGTGAATATTTCACCAAGGCTAATGTCTTTAGGCGCAACAGACTTAAGATAAAATGCTGCTGGACCAAAAGGTGGCGACAAGAACGCGACCTGCATGTTTAGACAGAACACCACACCAAACCAGATTGGGTCCATTCCAAGGCCAGTGATGATCGGGACGAAAATCGGCATAGTCAGTAGTGCGACGCCAACCCAGTCCAGGAACATACCCAGAACGAACAGAATCGCCATCATGATAAGCAAGGTAGACATCGCGTTTCCGCCACTTAGAGCGAGAATCGTTTCCTCTACAAAGTCGATACCGCCCATTAGGTTGTATACGCCAACCAAAGCTGAAGCGCCGATACCAATCCACATGATCATGCCGCAGGTACGCATGGTTGCGATAGAAGACTCTTTGATCATCTTCCAATTAAGTTCTTTGCGGATAGCCGCGCTGATAGCAATACCAACCACACCCAGAGCAGAGGCTTCGGTAACTGATGCAATACCGGTGTAAATACTTCCTAGAACCGTCGCTACCGATAGCAAAGGGAAGAACAGCGCTTTGAAGTAACTCGGATGAGCTTCAGCATCTTTAGCCAGGTCTTCTTCTGAAGGTAATGGAGCCAGGTCGGGATTCAGCTTACAGCGAATCAGTACGTAAGCCATGTAGAACATTGCCAGAATAAACGCTGGTAAGAATGCCGCTTTGAATAGTTCGCCAATTGATACGGAAGCCGACAAACCATAGATAATCAGAACGATACTCGGTGGCAGCATGGTGCCTAGTGCACCGCCGGCACATGTGGTGCCGATTGCTAACTTACGGTCATAGCCCAGTCTTAGCATTTGTGGCAGAGCAAGAATACCAAGCAGTACCGTTTCACCGCCGATAACGCCCGACATAGATGCAAGGATAACCGCAACAAGCAAGGTTTGAACCGCAACCCCACCGCGAACTTTACGGCCAACACTTTTCATTGCATCGAACAAGTCTCGGGCAATTCCTGAGCGGTCGAGCAACGCAGCCATCAGTACAAACATTGGTACCGCGAGGAACACGTAACCGCTGACGAAGCTGAAAATGCGGCTCGTAATAAGCGGTAGTGCATCGACGCCAAACCAGCCTAAGGTAAAGATCAGTGCGACAAGGCCTGTTACGAAAGCGAGTTGCATGCCAGTCAACAATAGACCAATCATCAACACCAGCATCAGCAAGCTGCCGTACTCGATGCCAATTGATGACAAGTTCGATGTGAAGGTTTGCACACCAACCCATCCTAAAGCAGCCGCTAAGGTCAGAAGGCCGATGACAAGGAACACTGGTTTGTAGCTCCCAACAGAAGGTTTTGTAGAAGATAAGTTATTCATCGCCTTCGTCCCTTAGTTGTTGAATTTCTT
The DNA here is from genome assembly GCF_921292965.1 of Allocatenococcus thiocycli. Lineage (NCBI taxonomy): Bacteria > Pseudomonadati > Pseudomonadota > Gammaproteobacteria > Vibrionales > Vibrionaceae > Allocatenococcus > Allocatenococcus thiocycli. Next base: position 149,466 of record NZ_CAKLCK010000029.1, on the reverse strand, counting down.
TAATCAAATGCAAAATGAATTGAATAAACATCAGGCAAACGGTAAATAGAATGATGCCTTTAAGCAGGGCAGGAAATGGAGGATTCCAAGCGGAGCCCGAGGTTTCTAATCTCAATCCACCCCAAGGAGCAAACCAAGAGTTAGCCACAGTTTGCCACGCTGCATAAATCAATAACCCGCTAAACAGTAACCCTGCAAGATGGTGAAAGACATTCAGGTAACGTTTTGTCTTTTGCGATACCGCATCGTAAACAAGAACGACTCTTACATGTTTGTCGGTTGCCAGAGCGTAAGCCCCGCCGATCACAAACAGTGCTCCACCAATAAATGAGGCGGTTTCGTGCACCCACATGGTTGGTGAGTTAAACAAATAGCGACTTGCTACTTCGTAAAATGAAATGATGACGGTGGCAACAAACAATAAACTAAACAGCTCACTGACTTTGGTTATTGCTTTGTCGAGAATATTCTGGGGCATTTCAGCCGCTAGATTTGTGTCTGATTCTTTCATATGTCTAATTCCAAATGAAATAGGGAGGAGTAAACCTCCCTTTTTTAACAACTTATAGAAGACCCGAGTCTTTTAGGTAAGTCGTAATAGAATCGTAAACTTTTTTCGCATTAGGAGAGAGTTCAGCATATTTTTCCCACTCGCCCATCGCAATCAGACGGAACTTCTTACGCTCTTCTTCCGACCAGTCGTGGATGGTAATGTTAGGGTTCGCTTCAGCTTCTTTCACGGCTTTCTGGTCTGCGATACGCAGTTGAGTCGTAATATCTTCAGCAAAGTCACGAACCGATACCGTCATGATCTCTTGAAGATCGGCTGGTAGTTTGTCCCACTTTTTCTGACTCATTGAGATATCAATCGTTGGCAGTGAGTGGAAGCCAGGTTGAACTGGGTGAGTTGCGATATCGTTCATGCCTGCTTGATGGTTAGTAGAGAAAACGGTGTAGTCAGCAGCATCAATAACGCCTTTACTCAAACCCGTAAAGACCTCTGAACCTGGCAGGTTTACAGGGGTCGCACCTGCAGCCGCAAATACTTGTTGAACCAGACCCTCCGGAGCACGAAGTTTAAGACCTTTTAGATCATCAACGCCATTTAGTGGCACCTTAGATACAAACGACTCTACGCCTGTTGTTGAACCGCCAATGTATTTCACGCCGTACGGTGCGTAGAGTTCAGTCATTAACTCATAACCACCACCGTAGTTGATGTATTGAAGTAGTTGGCGAGTGTCTGACCATGCACCAACCATATTACCGATCAGACCAAATGCTGGATCTTGGCCAGTAAAGTAACCTGTTGCGGTAATGTGACCATCGATAACGCCCATTTTGATAGCGCCAAGGGTTTCCGTGTGTTTAACCACGGCACCAACAGGCAGTAGGTCGATTTCAATACGACCACCAGACATTTGCTCTACGCGTTCCGTCCACTCTTTTTGAACCTGAAAGTTCTTGTCACCAGATGGATCACTAGATTGAAACTTAAAGTTAAAGTCAGCAGCGAATGCTGAAGTGGATAGCAACGCTAGTGAGATAGCTGAGGTTAGGGATTTTTGTATGATGTTCATTCATTCGTCCTTTAATTTATTATCGGATCTACTTGTATTCCTACTACGCCCGAATGTTACCGGGAACATCTCGTAAGTTACCGGTAACATCGGTTGAAATCTACGAGTTTGATCACGTTCCGTAACATCTTTAATTAGTTTCTAACATGAATGAGAGGTCTGTTTATGAATGAGGGTTTATATATTTTTGATGGAATTCTTCGCGCTGAGATAGACTTTGCTATTTGTTTCAGTTATATCTCGTAATTCTGTTCGATGTCATTTGGTAAAAGGGTTGTTCGTCATGTTGGAGATGTTTGGCGTAATTAATATATGGACGTATTTGGTCGGTCTGACCATGATCATTCTTGCTCCGGGTCCAAACTCTCTCTATGTGTTGAAATCTAGCTCATCGCTGGGTGTTAAGGCGGGTTATAAAGCAGCTTCTGGTGTGCTTATTGGTGACGCGGTTTTAATTTTGCTCTCTTACCTAGGTGTTGCTTCGTTAATTCAAGCTTCACCCGTCCTGTTCACGATTATTCGCTACTTGGGTGCCGCGTACTTGCTGTATTTAGGGATGAAAATCATTCATCAGTTAATGAGCAAAAGTGATGATGGAGAATCAGACGTCGCTCGCCCTAAGAAACGCGAAAATGTGTTTGCTAAGTCGCTGACGTTAAGTCTTACCAATCCAAAAGCAATCCTGTTTTACGTCTCTTTCTTTATCCAGTTTATCGACTATACGTACGAACACACGTGGATTTCATACTTGATCCTGGCGTTTATCTTAGAAGTTTTTAGCATCATTTATTTGAGTACGCTGATCTTTCTGGGTTCATCATTAACTCAGTTATTCAAAGATAATAGAGTGTTAGCAAAGTTAGGCAACGGGTTACTTGGCATGTTCTTTATGGGCTTTGCGGCAAGGCTAGCAAGCTTAAGTTAATCCGGCCCAAGGCTGGTGGACTTTGTACAAGATCTTCTGAAGGCGAAACCTTTATCCTCTGAGACCGTTTCTGTATCAACATTGTAGCGTCTACTAAGAAACTTAATTGATATTCAATTGATCCGTATCAAAATGCTTGCGTATATTAGCGGTTGCTTATTAAATCTACTCTACAGTTAATTTGGTGGTGTTAAAAACTTAATTAAGTCAGACAGTCTTTTTTCTCTTGAGCAATGTATTGCGATGGGAGCGTATCTATGCGCTAAGGAGCAGATGATGAAAGACTACACACCAATTAAAAGCATAAGCATGAATGTACTTATGTTTGTGAGTATGGCGCTCGCGCTACTATTATTCTTGTCGCTTCCTTTCGCTCTGTCCGCTGATGATAGCTCAGATCGTCCTTCTTGGGCTGGGAATCAAGGTAGAGATGGAAAGCCAGGCAGAGGTAATAATGATCCGGGCGTGAGTAAAGGCGACCTTTACGGTGACTTGCTTATTATTGTACGCAATGACAATGGTGAGCCAGTGAAATATACCTGGGACTGGGATGAATTGGACGCAACGTTATACATACCGCAACAAGATGATAATGGTTGCTTCCAGCCAATCGCAAATGAACAGGCTACCGATGTACTCACCGGGGAGCCGCTACCTATACTTCCTGAAGAGTTTCAAACAGAAGATGGATTAACACTGATTCCACTTAATAGTGATTGTGAAATTGTCGAAAGCTTAGTGGGTTATGAGGACTACGTTTTTGCAAGTTACGCTGAAGAAGTGGACTTTGGTCGCTTGAGTGTTGCGAGATCACCGGTTGATGTGATCGACTCATCCTACAATGAAGCGATGTCTAATATTAACAATGCGATTAGTGTGAGAACCGACCCAGCTGGACGAATTGAGGTGGAGGTTACGGAGGATGTATTCAAAACCATCGATTCGCCACTGGAAAACTTGGCACTCTATAAAGCACTGATGCTGAATGGTCATCTACCTGATCTTACTTTGTCAGAAGAGCAGTTAGGTGGTCTTAGACATTTGGCTGGTAACGGTGTTGAAGCATTGAGTTCGGAAGACTTGGATACGGCCGCAGCGCTTTTAGCAGGGGCTGGAGATAAGTTTGGATCTATCACTCTCGATCTTGTTATTAATATCAACACCACTTTAGGTATTAATGACAATGGGTATTTCAATTTTATGGGGTATAGCTATTATCGTGATGTTGTGTATTCCGGAATTGAAGTGGGGCTAGTTCTTCCAGGCGTAGAGCCGGATATTAATGCCCCAGTGGTGATTTCAACTTTGTCATATCAGGTGGTTCCTCTTCTTGATATAGCAGGAAACCCTCAGGTCTTTACGGTTGACCAAGTAAATACGAATTATGCACGTGGCTTTACACAAGCGGCCGATGATTCGTTAAGAGTGATTAATTACATTCATAACTGGGCGCTTCCTGATTTACCTGAAGGCCTTGTATGGGAGTAGAGAATAGCTTGTATTTGTCGTTGCAATAAAAGTAAAGTGGGGGAGATTACAGCTCCTCCACTTTTTTCTATTCTAACAACCCGAACAATCGAATTTGTTTTATGTTTGCCAGCACTATGCGGTAATGAGTTACCCAGATATTAACGTTTAGAACGGCCGCGAGAAGAGCGTTCTTTGTGTGCTGAAGCGGCTTTAGCTTGTGATTTCAAGATTGACTCAACCGTCAGTTCCATTGGCTCTTTAGGTTTTAGTCCGTTTGGAAACGTACGGGCACGTGGAGGCAGTTCGAACTCTTCACTTGATGCTCTCGGCATGCGCTTAAATCGGTACAAATAAAAGTTCTCTAACTTCTCTCTTGCCCAATCTGTCTTCTTTAAATACTTCACGCTACTTGCGACTGAGGGGTTGGTATGAAAACAATTAAATCGCATTGCTGCATCTAAGATATCCCATCCATAAAAATCCGCTAGTTCTGCGATCATCGTCTCTAGTTTAAGACCATGGAGAGGGTTGTTTTTTTGAAGTTCAATTCTTTCTTCATCAGTCATGATCTGTACCTCAGGGGCTCGTGTTTAAATATAGGCATAATACCAATTCCCACAATAATCTGACCATTTACTCATCAAGATTGGGATTTTGTATGGGTATGACATGTAATAGCTTAAAAGCGTGAAAGATGCTCGCTATAAGGAAAAATCAATAGAAGAAAGGGAATCAGATAAAGAGAATTGAGGAGTTTAAAAGGGGGAGGTATTTATAAAATCAGAGATAAGTGACGCAAGCCATAGTCTCCTACAGCCTGCGCCTACTTAAAATCTTATGCTACTTCAACGTTAGCAGCTTGAAGACCTTTTTGGCCTTGCTCAACTTCGAAAGTCACTTTTTGACCTTCAGCAAGAGTTTTGAAACCGTCAGAAACGATTGCACGGAAGTGAACGAATACGTCTGCGCCGCCGTTGTCTTGAGTTAGGAAACCAAAACCTTTAGTTTCGTTGAACCATTTTACAGAACCAGTTGTTTTATTAGACATGATATGTCCCTTATATAAATTGAAAAAATTAATTATTTGAATGCGCTAGTAGCTTGAATTATTTAATGTATCTTTGAAGCTAAGGGAAACACTGAGGATAACAACTTGGTTTTCTAAGGGTTTTACTTTTACTACGTGATGTCTCATTTAATAACTCTGAACAACAGAGCGGCGCCATTATTGTCTTTTAGTGATCACATGTAAAGGATTATTTGTATTTATTTTTTTGGGATCTACACGTCTCTGAATGTTAAAAACCGCAAACTTACACGTTCGGCAATGGCAGCTCAATATTTAAACGATATTGAGTGAGGTTACGACACAGTATCGAAGCATTCACTGTAGCTTGAGCAGGTTTCACAACTTGGCGAGCGACATACATAGTCGCCGCCGTTTTCACATAACTGACGGTATAAAAACCGTTTCCAGCGCATGTTGTTAACATTTTTAGCAGATAAGTTGGGGAAATAGTCAGAAAATAATTGTGTCAGTAGAGCCCGTTCGGGTAGCCCTAGGTCATGCCAGAGGTGTTGGCTTCCCATACAGCCACTTGATATAACGATGGCCATTTCCTCTGCAAATGGACGTGAGTTATCCAAGTTCTGAGATAACAATTGACGTAACTGATCGTATTCTTCGGTTCGTAATGCCATTAATTCGCTACGTAACCTGGCTTGTTTGGTTTCGAGATTGGCTAAACTTACCTCAAGGCCAAAAAATACAATAAGTTGAATAAAGTGGCTTTTCTTCAATCCGAGGTAAAGTGGCAGCGAAGATCGCCCACTCAGATAAGAGTGGACGATTGGTCGCCAGTACTGTTTGCATTTTTCAGCGTTCACTATACTGAGCTCCTATTATGTTGCGGGCTCAAGCTGCCTAAAGGGTTTAGGGGGCGACTGGCGTGGTCAACAATCGCCTCTTCGATAGGGCAAATACTGGCGCATTGTGGCTCGTGCCAAAAAGAAGAGCACTCATTACATCGCTTAGTATGAATCGCAAATGGTTTGTCTGCTCTGTCGCTTTTATATATCGCCTGATTAGGACACACGGTCATACAGGCATGACAGCCGACACATTTATTGTTGATTGAAAAGCTCATGTTTTGTCTCCGCTTGCTGAGTGTCACGACAGTATTGTTTGGCGATTGCTTCTAAGCTGCTGCTTACTGGTTGGAAGGCGAAGTCAACATTGGGAATCACTCCACGCCTCTCTAATTCACGCCACGGTGAGATTCCGATTCTCGCACTGAGAACCACTTGGCAATCTGCGATTGTGTCGAACAAGCCTTCTTTTTCAGACTCTTCACCACATTCACTTTGGCCTGTGCAGTATTGAGCAACGTTACGTGATTCCTCAAAAAGGAATTGCTGTGATTGTTGGTCATATTGGTAGATCTCAAAGCGTTTGGCATGGCCAAAATGCAATCCGATGTGGGCCTCTCCATGGCTGGCAACCGCGACTTTATATACCGATGGTTTAGAAGACGAGCCACATGTTGAGGCCTTGTCATCACTAAGCATTCCAACAGCGTCTGCTCGGCACTGTTTACAATGGGTCATTTGCGGCATGTGCACACCGCATTCTTCTCGGACGCGTTGCAGTTCATCTTCGGTTGGCCCCCGCTGACCACTCAACCCAAAATAGGTGCCATGACTTGGATCGGAAATTAGGGGCATGATGTTATGTAACGTCGCGCCCAGAGATTTCACTTTCTCTGATACTTGAGCAATGTGATGGTCGTTGATGCCCGGGATAAGTACCGTGTTCACTTTCACCAGCATGCCAGCCTTCGCTGCTAACTGTAATCCGAGCAATTGACGCTCGATAAGTGTTTGTGCCGCGATTTTGCCCTTAAGTCTTTTTCGGTTGTAAAAAATCCAAGGGTAGATTTTTTCTCCGATATCAGCATCAATACAATTAATCGTAATGGTGAGGTGATTAACGCCCAATACCGCCAGCGTCATAACATGTTCAGCAAGCGCAAGTCCGTTGGTTGAGATACAAAGCTGTACGTTTGGGTCGGCTTTATGAATATCGCGAAGCGTTTTAAATGTGGCTTGCGGGTTTGCGAGCGCATCACCAGGGCCTGCGATTCCAACTACCGTCAAGTTAGGCGCTCGCTTTTTAATGGTTGAAAACTGTTTGAGTGCCGCAGCACTATCCATAACGTGTGACACGACTCCCGGGCGAGACTCATTACTGCAGTCATATTTCCGGTTACAGTAGTTGCACTGTATATTGCATGCTGGTGCTACAGGTAAATGCATACGCGCGTATTGATGAGCCTGTTTTGAATAGCACGGATGTTTTGCAATTTTATCCTGCGTTTGTTTATTGAAAAAGTGATGAAGATTATCTTGTGCACAATCGTCACTTTTTACACTTGATGAAGGACTTTCCATGTCTGCCCCTTATGATTAAATGCCTTTAATAAGCTTCATTGCAATCATTGTTCCTTAACTAAAGTATTGTTTTACATAAGCTAAGGACTCTGACTAGTAACAATTGTCCGTTTACCGACAATATCTGGCTTTCAAAAATTGTCAGATTTGTTTCATCTCGATATTTAATATTTGAATTCGGTAAGCAATTTGACGCGGCGTCATATTGAGTAGCCTTGCTGCTTTGGCTTTTACCCAACCAGATCGCTCAAGTGCATCGATTACCAGTTCTCTCTCGTCAGCCGGTTTGCTTTTCTCCCGATGTATAAGCTGACTTTCTGTTGCGCGAAGTGGTGCAGCGGCAGAAAGTGGGGGTGTGTAAGCGGATTGGACCGGCGGTGAAAAGCTGGGTTCAGACTGGTTGATTTTGATTAAACTGGCATCAATGACACCGGACTCGCACAATACCGAAGCGCGTTCTAAGGTATTTTCTAGTTCACGCACGTTACCCGGCCAACTGTGATTCATCATCACACGTATCGCATCATCACTGATGGTGAGGTTACGGCCTTGTTGCTTACTGAGCTTTTTGCGCATGAACTCGGTCAGCTCTGGAATGTCTTGAATGCGATCGCGAAGAGGAGGTAAGTGCATTGGCATAACATTGAGGCGGTAATAAAGGTCTTCACGGAAGTTACCTTGCGTCACTTCCTCTTCCAGGTGACGGTTAGTCGCGGCGATAATACGCACGTTTACCGAAATAGTTGTTGTTCCCCCGACTCGTTCAAACTCTTTCTCCTGCAATACTCGTAACAACTTTGCTTGAAACGCTGCACTGGTTTCGCCAATTTCATCCAGGAAAATAGTGCCATTGTGTGCCATTTCAAATCGCCCTTTACGCTGCTTGACCGCACCTGTAAATGCGCCTTTTTCGTGACCGAACAGTTCAGATTCGAGCAAGTTATCAGGCAGTGCTGCGCAGTTGAGTTTGATGAACGGACGATCAGCACGAGGAGAGTTATAGTGAATCGCGTTGGCTATAAGCTCTTTACCCGTCCCCGATTCACCGCGAACCAACACCGTTGAATCCCAGCGAGACACCAGACGAATTTGATCGAAAATTTGTCTCATGGTCTTGGTGTGTCCCACTAAGTTGTGAAAACTGTAGTTGTTGCGAACTTTACGGCGTAATCCGTCACGCTCATCAACAAGTTCTTTTTCGGTTCGCTCAACGTTCTGAGACAGTTGAATATTCTTGGCGATTAAGTTGCCAATCATATCGAGGAATTTCGACAACAACGTAAGGTGCTCGTCGCTGACATTAGGTGGTTGGGCTGAAAGTGCGCCAAGAACTTTACTATTACTGTCTTTGATTGGGACACAGATGAAAGGCTTGTCATAGTCATAAAGTGCCAATTTGTCCGCAAAACGCATATCGCTACCGAGATTGCGAATTACCATAGAGCTCCCTTGGTTGAGGACCTCTCCGACAATACCTTCACCGGTTTTATAGTAAACGTTCTTTTGGTCTCGGCTACTATCGCTAAGTGGGCTATGTACAGACTTAACCAATAAAATGTTCTTTTGGTGGTCAAGAATGGTGAGCATGCCACACTGTAAACGACACTCATCGTGCAGAATTTTAAGTATTTTGTCGCATGACTCAACGTAATTTAAGCTAGCGTTTAGAACACTAGATATTCGATACATTGCCGCCAATAACTGACGCTCTAAATCTAAAAGAGAATGATCTTCTATCATAATGACTTACCGCTATTAATTGGAAATGTTAAGCAGACTTTGGCGCCGTTTAGCTGGTGGCTGTCTGAGATCGTTACGGTGGCTGAATGTTCATTGAGCACCTGTTGCACGATAGAAAGCCCAATGCCTCGACAGCCAGACTGGTGCTTTGGTTTGGTGCTATAAAATGGTTGGAATACGGTCAGGCGAAGATCTTCTTTCACCCCTAAGCCATTGTCTTCGATATCAACCACTATCTCTCCGTTTTTCTCATAAGATTGAATGAACAGAGTCCGATCTGATGGCTTAGCATATTTGATAGCATCTAACGCGTTATCGATGAGCTGTTTTATGGCAAGAATAAGTCGATGAGGCGTGCCATTGATTGAGGAAAGCTTTGGCGATAGATCAAGTTCTAAGTTGATCGATAGCCTCATCAATTCATCATTACTGATGCTGCATGAGTCACGAATCACTTCATTGAGATTCACTGGTTGCCGCGCTTCTCTTTCTCGTTCTGGGATGGCGAGCATGATTTCTTGCATGGCTGCATTTGCATTCGCCATTGCGTCATCCATCGCGATTAAACCGGGACAGGAGGCATTAGTACGTTTGAGAATATTTACAGCAGAATCAATGACATTGAACGGTCCCTGCAATTGATGCAGTGTTCCCATTAATGCTTCTTGCATGGCGTGTACGTATTTATTGTCCCTCGCCATAAGCTTGGTAGCATTAATGCGTCGTTCCTCGACCAAGAGCTTCTCTTTGGTACGCTCAGTGATAGAGATAACACTATAGTCATCATCACTGTCTGGAAGAAAATAATGTTCAATGTTGATGGTTGAAACCGGGATTTTCGCCAATGTAAATTCAAACCATCGTTCGCATGTGCCGTCTTCATTTCGAACAGAGATATTTTGCGTACGGTTTTTATGTTCGCCGATGAACTCAACCACACTCGTCTGTTGATAGTCTCTCTGAATGCTTTGCAGCAATAAGTCGATAGGGCTGTGGTGAATGCTGTTTTGTATCCGTTGATACTTTTTGTTGTTGACTAGCAGCTTGTTGGAGGCATCAATCAGTGCAATGGCTGTCGAAGAACCATCCAACACCGCCTGAAAGAGTGTGAACTGATTTTTTTGCTCAGTGATACGTTGGTGTCGCTCTGTAATATCGCGATGGATGGCATAATATCGTGTCTCGCCACTTTTCTCTTTTAGCCGAGAAATCGAAATTTCGGCAATATACGGCTCACCATTTTTCTTTCTGTTGACCAACTGACCTTGCCAATGGTCACCGTTGGTAATGGCTAGCCACATATTTTGATATACGCGTTGAGGTGTTGCCTTATACGAAAGCAGTGACGAGTTTTTACCAATCAGTTCGCGTGAACTATAGCCAGTGATCTGATTAAAGGTCTTATTGACGAAAAGTATGTTGCCATATTTGTCGGTAATGCTGATGGCGACAGGAGCATGCGCAACGATCTGCTCGAACGCTTGCATGTCAAACACCGTTGAATTGCTATCGGGTAGCAGGCTATCAAGTTGTTCCATACGTCTTTCCTTATACGTTTGGCGATATAAGACCGTCGATGCATTTCCTATTCCAAACACTCAAGCCAGGTATGACGGGCTCGCTTAAATGAAGGTTTGTTTGATTTCGGACAATTATTCATGCGAACAAGCGAACTTTGTTGGGTTTGTGACACAGCTATTTTGGTAAAGAAAAGCGCTTAGCCTGCGCGCTAGCGCTGTATTGACGGGGTTGTTTGATTCATTCCAGTGCAAAAACGCTCCGTGGCATACGCTATGCACCACCTTCGAGAAAGGAAGCTAGTGGAGTGCTGTTATGTCCGAAGGATTGATCATTTTTCTGAGTGCGACATTTGTAAACAATGTCGTTTTAGCTAAATTTCTGGGCTTGTGTCCGTTCATGGGAGTGTCGAGCAAAATTACCAGTGCGGTGGGAATGGGGATCGCAACGATATTCGTGCTTACCTTAGCGACGGTATCAAGCTGGATTATTGAGTTTGCGATTTTGAAGCCGTTGCATCTGGAGTTTATGAGGATCATATCCTTCATATTGGTCATCGCTGCGGTCGTTCAATTTACCGAGCTATACGTTAAAAAATCTTTTCCTGAACTGTACCAGTCTTTGGGCGTATTTCTCCCTCTCATCACCACCAACTGTGCCGTTTTTGGTGTCGCATTGCTGGCCGTACAAGATAATTTGTCGTTTCTCAACACGCTGATGTTCAGCTTTGGCTCTGCTCTGGGCTTCTTGTTCGTCATCACTATTTTTGCTGGTTTACGCAGCCAACTTATGTTGAGTCAGGTTCCGTCAGCATTTAAAGGCTCTCCGATAGCATTCATCACAGCGGGATTTTTGTCGATGGCCTTCATGGGCTTTTCGGGAATGGCATAGAGGAGACTAAGTCATGTTACCTACGACGCTTATATTTTTTGTCACGCTCGGAGCATTGCTTGGGCTTGCGCTTGGGTACGCTGCAAAAATGTTCCATGTGGAAGGCGACCCGAGGATAGATAAAGTTGAAGCATTACTGCCGGGTGGCCAATGCGGTCAGTGTGGAGAGGCTGGTTGTCGCCAGGCCGCCGAAAAAATGGTCACTGGTGAACTAAGCCCGGCTTGTTGTCCACCTGGCGGAGCGCTACTTGCTCAAAACGTTGCACAGTTGCTCGGTGTTTCAATTGATACAAGTGATCAAGACACTGAGCTGGTGGCAAGGGTTGATGAAACGCAGTGTAACGGGTGCAACCGCTGCTACAAAGCCTGTCCTTTTGATGCAATTGTCGGTGCGCCGAAACAGTTACACACGGTACTAAAAGACGTGTGTACTGGTTGTCAGTTATGTGAAAAAGCCTGTACACGAGGTTGCTTGACCATGTCCGAAGTGACGCCGTCGGTGTCGACATGGTATTGGCCAAAGCCTTCATTGTCGGTTTAGGAGTGAATCATGTCCAGTTTAAGCAGTGTTAGTTTGTGGAATAAACCATTTAGTGGCGGTATTCATCCCAAAGCTTATAAAGAGTTAACGTCCGATCAACGTATTGATCGCCATTTCTGGCCTCGGAATATCTACTTACCTTTGCAGACGCGTTCTGGGGCAAAGTTAAGAGTATTGGTTAGCCCTGGGGAGTCAGTGTACAGAGGGCAGTTGGTTGCTGTTGGACTTACTGATTTCGTCGCACCTTTGCATTCATCTGTGAATGGTGTGGTGACAGCAATTGTCCCGCATATTACGACTCATCCGGCGAAAGTGAAGTGTGACACGGTAGTGATTCGCGCGAATGATGATAAACAATGGGGAGTATCTTCGCCGGGTGAAGATATCCATAACTTAGATGCTGATACCATTATTGATCGCGTTGCGGAAGCGGGCATTGTCGGGCTTGGTGGCGCTGGTTTCCCGGCCGCGGTTAAGTTGCGATTTTCAAGAAGTGCCAACGTAGACACCATCATCATTAATGGAGGTGAATGCGAACCGTATCTGACCAGTGATGATTTAACAATGCAAACCTACCCGGAAGAAATTATTTCGGGGATACAGATGATGCTGATTGCGAGCGGTGCGCAAAGGGCCATTATCGGCGTGGAAGATAACAAACCGGATGCCTTAAGTGCGCTCCATTATGCCGCGAGTGAAGTCGACACGATTGACGTACGTAAAGTGCCGAGTATTTACCCGATGGGTTCAGAGAAGCACTTAATTAAAACGCTCACTGGGAAAGATGTTCCTCCAGGAGGACGTGCCACTCAGGTCGGTATTTTAGTTAACAATATTTCCACGGTTAGGGCGGTGTACCATGCGGTGCGATTTCGTCGTCCTCTGGTTTCGCGGATTGTCACGGTGAGTGGTAAGGGGATAGCGGAACCTAAGAATGTAGAGGTACCAATTGGAACCCCAGTAAATGAAGTCATTAACTATTGCGGCGGGGTCAGTGACTCCACGGAGCGATTACTTTTAGGCGGACCCATGATGGGCCAGGTTATTCCTTCAATGCAGGTACCTGTTGATAAAACGGTTGGCGGAATACTGGCGTTAACCGAAGACGAGGTGTTTCTTGAAACCAAACATCAAGAGTGTATTCGTTGTGGTCAATGTGTTCGAGCCTGTCCTATGGGTTTGATGCCATTTCAAATGGCCGCATACACTCGAGTTTCCGACTTTAAACGCGCGGAAGAACTGGGTGTGAATCATTGCTTGTCTTGTGGTGCGTGTGGGTACGTTTGCCCTTCTTCGATTCCTTTAGTTCAGTATTTTATGCACGCAAAAGGAGTGATTGCATCACATACCTTTATGGAGCAAAGGGCGGCTCAGACCAAAGTGCTTAATGAATCCAGAAAGCAACGTCTCGCCCTTGAGGCTGCTGAGAAGAAAGCCAAAGCTGCGAAAAAAGTGACAAGACCAGCCCGAAATGCTCGGCCTGAGCGACCAGAAAGGCCGTCTCGACCAGAGAGACCAACCCGAAATGCTCAACCTGAGCGAGCGGAAAAGCTGACTCGTCCAGAGAGACCTGCCCGCCCACCACGTCCAGAGCGAGTATCGCGTCAGGATAAAGCCGCTGAGAAGGAGCAACAGTTATGATCAAATATGACTCAATAATTGGCCCATTTGCTCACAACGGGAGCTCATCTACACGAATCATGTATCTCGTTATCTTAACGTTATTACCGGCTTGTGTATTTGCTGGCTTTCAGTTTGGTCGCAACAGTTTGGCACTGATACTCGTGTGTTGTTTAACCGCCATCATAAGCGAATGTTTATGCTTGTTGGCAATGAAAAAGAAACCTAGCGCGTGTTTTGATGGTTCAGCGATTCTGACTGGGCTTTTACTCGCCATGAGTTTACCGCCTTCGTTCCCAATCAACTTAGCTGTTTTGGGCAGTATGTTCGCGATTATTTTGGGTAAGCAAATCTATGGCGGGCTGGGGCAGAACTTATTCAATCCAGCCATGCTCGGGCGCGTGATGCTACTGATCTGTTTTCCGGTTCAAATGACCCAGTGGGCGGCTCCAACGCCGATAGATTTAAGCAACAACTTAGTCACGGTGCCGGATGGATGGCTGAGTTTTGACGGCGTGACTGCAGCGACCGCACTCAGCAGTGAAAGAACCTTGCCAGTTGAGTTTGCTCAGCAGTTCTTTGGGCAGCATTCTGGAAGTTTAGGTGAGACCAGCACTTTGCTTATTTTGTGTGGTGGTGGTTATCTGATTTGGCGACGCATTATTCACTGGGCGATACCTGTGACCTTCATGCTTGGTCTGGCACTACCTGCTTTAGTCAGTCATTTGATCAACGCTGAAGCCTACCTGGCACCATGGATTCACCTTACCAGTGGTGCAGCCATGCTGGGTGCGTTTTATATCGCTACGGATCTTGTTACCTCTCCAACCAGTATTCGCGGACAGCTTATCTATGGGCTGGGATGTGGGCTGCTTGTTTGGTTGATTCGAACCTTTGGTAGCTACCCCGAAGGCGTGGCTTTTGCGGTACTGATTATGAATGCGGTTAGCCCTTTGATTGATTACTACCTGCGCCCACATGTGTTTGGTACTAGCCGAATGACGGAGAAATAATCATGGAAGTCAGATTACAGCCAACTAAAGAGCGTATTTCGTATCAGGTCATATTACTTGCTGGTGCATGTGCGCTCGCCGCATTACTTTTGTTTGTCACGAACTGGGCGACAAAGCCGATCATTACTCAGCGTATTTTAGAAGATCAGAACGCACTATTGAGGGAGGTGCTTGCGGGACAACCTTATTCGAATGATGTGTTTTCGAACCGTCAGCTTATCGAGTATGAGGGCAAGTTATTCGAATTATATCGAGTGGAAGATGAAAATCAGCAACTGATTAACTGGGTTATCCGAGGTGATCAGGAGGGATACAGTGGCACGATCCGCTTTCTTGTTGGCTTAAAAATCAGTGGGGAGATTATCGGCGTTCGAATCATTAGTCACAGTGAAACACCGGGACTGGGTGACAAAATCGAAGCTGAAAAAAGCAGTTGGATACTCAGTTTTGCCAAGCGCACTTTAGAGAATACAGGTGTGTGGGCGGTGAAAAAGGACGGCGGTGATTTTGACCAATTTAGCGGCGCAACAATTACACCGAGAGCGGTAGTCAAAGGCGTGCATCAGGCGTTGCTAGCGCTTGAATCTTATCAAGGAGCGAACAATGAGTGAATCGAACCAGTACAAAAGCATTATGTCACAAGGTTTATGGGACAATAACATTGTACTCAAGCAGTCCCTTGCGCTTTGTCCTTTACTTGCCGTAACCAGCAGTGCGACCAACGGCCTTGGTCTTGGCCTGGCCACTATGGTCGTAATGGTTGCGGCAAATACACTTAACTCGATGGCGAAAGGTGTCATCAGCAAAACCGTACGTATTCCGGTAAATGTCATCGTCATCGCCACACTGGTCACGCTTACCGACGCCTTGCTGAACGCCTACCTCCATTCTCTACACAAAGTTCTCGGTTTATTTATACCGTTGATTGTTACCAACTGCGCCATCCTCGGGCGTGTCGAATCGTTTGCCAGTAGAAGCGCGGTCATGCCCTCTATCGTGGATGGTCTGTTTATGGGGGTAGGCTTTACTTGGGTACTGACTATGCTCGGCGCGATACGCGAAATTCTTGGTAGTGGAACCCTGTTTAGCAATGCGCATCTACTTTTGGGCGAACGTTTTGCGTTTCTGGAAATGGTCATTATTGATGATTACCAAGGGTTGTTGTTGGTTATTTTGCCGCCGGGAGGCTTTCTGGTTTTGGGCTTGGTTCTGGCGTTAAAACAGAAATACGAATCCATGCTGGTAAACACAACGCCAGCGCTAGCACATAACACTAGGGGGTAACCATGAAAGTAAGTGTTGTCTACGCCTTACCGGATGAACAGGTATGGTTGTCAGTCGATGTTGACCATAGCGCAACCGTACTTAGCGCTATTCAGGTTTCGAATATTTTAGATATGTTTCCCGCTATCGATCTCGACAAACAAAAAGTGGGTATTTTTGGCAAATCCACAAAGTTGGATAGTGAGCTAAAAGAAGGTGACCGTGTGGAAATATATCGCCCGTTAATTTGGCAGCCTGACGACGACGAAGATAAGGATGATGACGATTAATTGTCACCTTTGCGACATTAGGTCAGACATTGTTTGAAAGGAAATTTTTAACTTATTGAAAATATAGAACTAAATGTGTGGTAGATATTTTGCAGCGTATCCCTGCCATGACAAAAATTTAAGCAAGGAGCTAATTATGAGCAAAGTGGGAATTTTCTTTGGTACTGATATGGGCAGCACTCGCAAAATGGCCAAGTTGATCCAAAAACAACTTGGTGACGAGGTTGCGGATAAACCGAAAAACATTAATCGCGTCGACGCCGATGAATTTGCCAGTTATGACTATCTGATTCTCGGTACGCCAACGTTAGGAGAGGGACAACTTCCAGGGCTATCTGCGGATTGCCAAGAAGAGAGCTGGGAAGAGTTTCTACCCAACTTCTCGGACATGGATCTATCGGGAAAAAAAGTTGCGCTATATGGATTGGGCGATCAGGTTGGTTACAGCAACGAATTTGTGGACGCACTTGGTGAGCTATATGATCATGTCGCCAACTGTGGTGCAGAGATGGTTGGGTTTTGGCCCACAGAAGGGTACGAGTTTACGGCCTCTAATGCGGTTGACGGCGATGACTTTGTCGGGTTAGTGATCGACAAAGATAATCAATCAAGTCTGACTGAGCAGCGCATTGCGGGTTGGGTTGAGCAGATTAAAGCTGAAATGGAGCTATGAATAAAAATAAAGCTATTAACCCAATATCAGTAATTAACTGATAGCTTGTGGGTTTTTGTTATTTTGCCGAACTTAACTGTCATAGGCACAACGCCATTCTTGTCGTGAGAGTGGCTTTTTTTATGGAATTTTGTTCTATAGAGCGTATCGGTTTTGGATAATATGATTAAAGCTAGATTGTAATGATGACGTTACTGACAGTAAATCAATTGCTTTGTTGGGAATGGTGAACAAAAGGATTTAAAACTTAAGCAAGAAAGCTTGGAGCGGGCAGCGGGAATCGAACCCGCATCATCAGCTTGGAAGGCTGAGGTAATAGCCATTATACGATGCCCGCGCATCGAAAGCACTCATCTAATATGCCACATTAATTCGAAAAGAAAAGTCTTTTCTCTTCAATTGTTTGTCGATTGCGTAAAAATCACTCAAGATGATGCGAAGGTACTCAATTCGAGTGCTGGTGGGTAATTCTCTTAAGAAAATCAGCACCCAATTGGCTACGACTTTGTGAAACAAGACCTCAGATATTGAACACTTGGCGTTCTTAGTTAAGACTCAATAATGTCTATCTAATTATTTTAAAGTGCGTGATTCAGTAAAAGAGAGATGGCTTACGAATTTGGAAATGTACTGAGTTGGACATCTTGTCGTAGCATAATGATTCATTTTTGTTTTTAGCCGTATAAATGACAACAAAGAAGGCGACGCTGATACTGTCGATAAATCAGAGGAGAATATCTATGTGGAAAGGGTTCTTGTTAGGCGCATTGGGGCTGTTTATGGTCGCATGCACTACGGTAACAACGGATGTCGACAAACAGGCTGACTTTTCATCGTATAGAACGTTCGATTTTGGAGACCAGAATGGTGCGCCCGCAAGCATCGATGCGAGGCGTATTGAACAAAGTATTGCCTCTCAATTAGGAGCTAATGGACTTTCACAAGTTTCGAGTGACGGTGATATCTATGTCCATCATGACATTGTTGAGAACACAGAGTTTGTTTCTTCTGGGTCGAACATCAGTTTTGGCTACGGATGGAACCGATTTGGCGTGATTACTTCCAGTCCAGAGCGATATAGAGAGCGTAAATACGGTAATTTGGTTATCGAATTAGTTGATATGAAGGCAAACCAAGTTGTTTGGAAAGGGATATCTAGCCGTAAATTAACGACGTCAATGGACAGTGAGAAAAGGGAAGAGCTAATTGCAGAAGAAATTGCGAAGATGTTTGAACACTTTCCTTACGGCGCTAAGTAGCGAGATTTAAATGTTCATATCGAAAAAGGCGCAGTGAATGCGCCTTTTTCGTTTTGGGACGATAACTTCAATTAGTACCCGATGCTATAGAGCTGCTCGCCTAGGTCACGACACTTGCTCTGATACACTTCTAACACATCTGTTGTGTTTTTGTTTGCTGCTTTAAACTCCAGTTCTGCAGAAGAAAGCGTGCTAAAACTAAAATGTCTTACGGACATTAAATAGTTTCTAAAAGAGGCTCTATGCTCTGGTACGGCATTCTGTACGTTCGAAACATTGGCGCATTCCAAAAGGGCTTCGTTGCTCATTTGTTCAAGATTTACGTCGGCGTAAACGACATTGGAGAATGCAGTGAGTAATAAAGTTAAGATAGTTGGAATTGCGAATCTGGTCAAAATTTGGGCCTCGAATGGATTCAGGTAAATATAAATGTACCCATGTCACTTGTTGACACGTTTTCTTGATTTCTCTGTTTTTCTTTCGTCAAGTATTCACGGCCATGTTTAAACACATAAAGTAAATTTGCTTCCCTTGTTCCGAGGCGATGATAAAGCGAGCGTTGGTTTTTAAGTTTACCGTAGCTATCTCTAGGTAATGGGGTTGTCACCCAAGCGAGAGAAAGTAACGGAGGCGATAAAAAAGCGATGAGCAACTGATAATCGGGTTCGAAGCGTAAACTTTGTACATCATCATGCAGAGAAGTGCGACGGCATGAAACCAGAGCCAATATGTCTCGTTTATGATGCTGTGAGTACTTATGGGCAACCGAAGGCGAATTATTTTCTAAAGACCATTGGGGTAAAGCAAAGTCTGGCGTTAAAAGTGATTGTTGAGCCCACTTTGATAAATGAACGGACGTATTGCTTGTTTGGTGATTGTTATATTCATGCGCATAGGCAGACAGCATACAATCTGGGAGCAGAGACAGAGCTATTAGCCAAAACGTACAAATTAGATAACGCAAAAATTAACCCTAATACATCAAAGATTTGTTGCCGATTTTACATACTTATTCATCACCGGCGAGCACCTTGTCTCGGGGCTTTGATGCTTAATCAGTATCTGAATGATTTCGTATAGTAACGATAGGAAAGATAGATGAACAGGCTTTTCTCACTGCCTAAGCGGAATTTTAAACTTGAATTGTTTCAAAATACAATCACAG
This sequence comes from Allocatenococcus thiocycli, assembly GCF_921292965.1. Classification (NCBI taxonomy): domain Bacteria; kingdom Pseudomonadati; phylum Pseudomonadota; class Gammaproteobacteria; order Vibrionales; family Vibrionaceae; genus Allocatenococcus; species Allocatenococcus thiocycli. The sequence continues at coordinate 130,068 of NZ_CAKLCK010000029.1, read as the reverse complement.
CGACGACTAGTCAGAACAATGGATTAGTATCGATACAATCTTAAGGGAAGACGTTGAAGGAATGGCGTCAGTTTTGAAACAGGGAAGAGTATTCTGACTAGAAAGATAAAAGGGAGCTACTGCTCCCTTTCGTATATTATGCGCTTGCGTAGATGACACTGCCGCCTTTAATTGTGTCGATGATTTCTCGAGACAGGTTCTCTGGCAGAGCCGGACAACCCCAACTGCGTCCTAAATACCCGTTCTTTTTAATAAAAGAAGGATTCGCATATTTAGCACCGTGTACGACGATGTAGCGTTCACGAGCCTTGTCGTTCAGTCCAGAAGTCAGGCCATCTAAGCGAAGGGAATAGCCATTGGATCCGTAATAGGTGGTATCAGTTAAAAACGTACCCAAAGAAGTTTTACGTGAATTCACGATATTGGAAAACTTCGTCGCGGTCTTCTTTCCACTATTTACACCATGAGAAACATACGTGTTGTAGATCAGCTGCTTCTTGTTTAAATCAACGACATAAAATCGCTTATCCGTAGAAGGTTTGCTGTAGTCGATGATGGTAAGTAGTGGCTTCTTTCGCTTTTTGGTTTTCTTGTACGCTAAATAGGCGTCGTTAAATAGCTTAAAGTCGATAACGCCTTCTAGTTTAGCGTCTTTATATGTTTTTCTAACTTGTTGTTGAGAAATCTGATTCTCTACTTGAGCTTTGCCGTCCGAATCTTTGGCGAAAGCAAAAGGAGAAACAGAGAAAAACGTCCATATCAACAATAAAAATGATTTTTTCATTTTGGTCAAATAAAACTCTAGGTGTTACAAATTTGCCGAATGCTTCATGCGTTCAGTAATACTACATGCACATCAATTATATTCTTTCCCAATATTAAGCGTTATACATTAAGCACTTACTCATTGGGATGTTATTAATGTTTAGCTTTTAATGCTAACTTTTTGATATTAAAAAGTTTTTCTTTTACCAAGAGAAACTTCAGATTTAATAATAACTTAAAATTCTAACTAATAAAATGGTGAGTAGTGACGTTTATGAAATTCTTCAGATTAAAAACAATGTATAATTATTGCGCATTTTAAAAAATCCCTGAAATTTCAATGCGTTTATTTTTAATAATCTAACGCTAATAAAAATCTCACTCTGTGATCCGAGTCGTAACAAAACATGAGTTTAATCTTGAATGCAAACACTTGCACAGTATAGATTGGAATAAATGATGAAAGGTATGGGGTTCAAATGAGAGTGCATGAATGTGTTTCCTTTATATTAGTGAAAGACTCTAAAGTATTGTTGGAAACACGAGCCAAAGACAAAGAAACTGATCCTGGAACTATTGCTATTCCAGGCGGGCATATGGACCCAGGTGAGGACCAGAAGCAAACATTATTTAGAGAACTCAAAGAAGAGCTAAATTTGACACCTCAATCATATGTATATCTATGTTCTCTTTATCATCCCACAATTGAATTACAACTAATACATTACTATATCGTTAGTGAGTGGGAAGGTAATTTAGAATGTTATGAAGCGGAATCTGTTGATTGGTATACGCCGAATAATCCTCCTGTAGGAACAGAGGTTGATACTATAGCGTTGAAAGAGTTTAGACGACTAAAAGATACTTTAAGTTCAATGTAAAATTAAATAAATTAGATGTAGTTAAATGTTTATTTTCAAATAAACTCATGGGAAGTGAGTTATATCAGAAACGTTTGTGTTCAAAATTTAGTTTTGAATACAAACGTTGTGAAATATCAAACTGTCGCTTTTTATCTTGTGCTACTTTCCATCTAGACTTTTATGAGCTAATTCTCTTGTGCAGTTTTTCTGGCGGAAGGTAACTTAAGTTAGGGGATTAGTAATATTCGTCAATACATTGATATTTGCTAGTAGGAAGATAAAGTGATTAATAAATGTGGACAGTGTCGGCAATTTACGAGAGAAAAGGCAAACAATAAAGATATATGCGGTGCCTGGGGGCAGCCAACTATAGCGACAAGGTTTGCCTGTGAATTTTTTATGCCCACCATTTCGTCAAAAAACCGCGTTACTAAAGCCCTAGATACGAAACAGAGCTAATTCTACAGTGTCTTATTTGGCTAGTTTGGAAAGCCCGCCAGCAAAGGTCTGAGTATGATTCTGTCGATTGAAGATCATGTGGTTGGATGATTCCCACCATATTTCCAATTCCTCGATACTCATTGGCTTACCAAAAAGATAGCCTTGCATAAAATCGCATTGGTATTCAGATAGCCATTGGCGCATCACGTCATGCTCAATTCCCTCGGCGGTGACGGTTTTATTCTGGGCGTGGCACAAGTCTATAATCGGCTTGATTACATGCCCATTATTGGTTCTCATCAGTGTGAGTAGAAACTCGCGGTCAAACTTAATTTTTTGCACCGGGAACTGAACAAGCTGGGTCAGGGATGTATATCCTGAACCAAAGTCATCAATTGCCAGTCGATAGCCTAGGTTAGAAAGCTCGTCTAATAGGGCGGTCCCTCGTTGGTCAGAGGCAAAAGTCTCTGTAATTTCGAGTTCAATAAACTTAGGATCAACGTCGTACTTAGTTGTATATGTGTGGATATACTCCGCCATTTCTAATGAGTTGAGCTCTGCAGAGGATAGGTTGATGGATAAAATAATGTCTTTATCAAATATTTCTCTCAATTGATGGTATTGGGCCGCTGCAGTAGAGAACACCCAACGGTCGACCTTATCGAATAGACCCGTTTGCTCAGCAATAGGGATAAACTCAGCAGAAGGTATTGGCCCGATACCTTCCGCATCCCAACGCAGTAGTACTTCTAAGCCTTCAATTTCATTGTCGTAACGGCTTAAGTAGGGTTGAAAAACTAATCGGAATTCTTTTTCTACATCGGTTTTTCTTAACGCTCGTTCAATTTGGCTTCGTCTTTGTGCCTCTATATTCAAGTCGGCAGAGTAATAGGCGTATTGGTTTTTACCCGCGCGCTTAGCTTGGTACATTGCGGCATCGGCATTAGACAGAAGTTTTGTAATGTCTGCACCGTCCTCTGGGAAACGCGCCACGCCAACACTGGCGGTGACAGGGAAGGTATTTGGCCAAGAGTGGCTAAGCGTATTGATTGGTTTTAGCAATTCTGTCGCGAGTAAATCTGGGAGATTTTCTACGTATTCGTTAGAGCTGAGTAGAATGGCGAACTCATCTCCGGAAAGGCGCGCACCAAAACAAGGGCTGTTATATTGATGAGAGAACTTTTGACACACATTCTTGATATGGGTTGAAAACACTTTTAATAACGAATCCCCCAACTCATGGCCATATTTGTCATTTACATATTTGAAGTTATCCAGATCAATATAGATGACCCATAAATAATCAGAAGGAGAGGCGAGCTCTTGAGTAACCAGTTGATTGAATCGATGACGGTTAGCAAGTTGCGTTAATTGGTCTGTTTCTGCGAGACGTTTCGTTTTCTTGTAGATGATACTTAGCTCTTCATACATATCGAAGAAGCGTGATGAAAGCCTGCCTATCTCGTCGTTAGTCTCTAACTTCTCAATGTTATCTCGCTTATTTGCTTCGAGTTCCTTAAGTTGCCTGTCGAGTCGAGAAACAGGACGTAATACATTTCGATATAGAACAAGGACGATCAATGTAATGGTACAAAACGCGGCAATCCCAAATGAAAGTGCCAGCTCGAGCCACACTTTGTCGACTTTATTCCACATCAGATATTCTGCTGGAGAGAGTATGGCAAAAAAATGCGGCAGCAGTTCTATCGTTTGAGCAAGAGGAATATCGAGATAAATCGGCTTATCAGAAAAGGTAATGACGCTATGGGTGTCAAACTCGATATCGTGTTTAATATCACTAAAGGCTTCCAGAGAGACGGTCACAATAACAAAAAATGCATTGCTGGGATCGAAACTTAACGGGTGTTCTCCCGTGCGTTTATCGATCAAATCGTATTGAAGTAGGATACTTTGACCACTGGAATTATAAATAAAACCTGTACGGCTATAATCGCCGTGTTTTGCAAAGCTGTCTGAAATGTACTCCGTTACTTTAGGATCAATCGACCCGGAAGATTCAAAAAATTGATTTTCTGTGTAGTAGAGGAGTTTTTGTTTACCATTGAGGATAGCCATATTGGTATCGCCATGATAGCCATGGCTTAATACATCCGCTGTTTCTTCTAAGCGATTAAACAAAACTCGCTCACGGTAAGGGTTATCGTGATTAATTAAGTAGTCTTGTAGAACGTCACTTTTACCCAAAGTATAAGCGTAGCTATGAAGGAAAACATTCGCTTGTCGGAATTGCCCCGCAAGTTTCTCCATTTGCAATTGAATATAGCTATCTTCTCGCTTGATGAGTGTGACTTTTTGAATGCTATAGATTATGTAACTCGATACCACCGCACTTAACAAGATCACTGGTGTTACAAGCAAAATTACCCTGCTGCTTAATTTCATTCTTTTTCTTCAGTTCCGTTTGTGTCCTTACAAACGTTGCATACCGATTCGGTAGTTAACGGATGACGTAAGTTCTCAAAGTGTAACTAGATTTTGAGTTTACTGAGCTTGAAAATCTGTCAGCTCTCTGAGAATTGTGAAGCTGCATATCCTTTTCATTGGCCTAATTGGGTTGTTTCTCAGTAATTAGACGTGTTTGTTGCCAACAATTGACTCTTTTAAAGATATGCAATTAAGTGAAATTGCTCTGATATCGAAACGTTTCGATGTCGGAGTTGTGATGAAAGTTGTCTTTTTATGTATGACGAAGCTTCAATTGCAGATCATTCTCACACCTTATAAATCGCTCCCTTTTCAAATTTTTCCTGCGAACTATTATTGCATCGAAACGTTTCGATGAGTTTTCTGTAAATAACCAAAACATCCTAATGCAGACGCTTATCGTTTTATGAACGTGTAACCGAAAGGTCTATGAGATGAAAAAAAGTACCCTTATAAACTCAGATATTTCTTACTTGGTGGCAACGTTGGGTCATACCGATGAAATCACCATTTGTGATGCTGGCTTGCCAATTCCTGAGCATGTGCAACGAATCGACTTAGCGCTCACTCACGGGGTACCAAGCTTTATTGATACCGTTCGAGTGATTTTGTCTGAATCACAGATTGAAGGCGCTATCCTTGCCGAAGAGTTTTGTGACGTTAACCCAGACCTGCATAACGCACTGGTCGAAGAGTTAAGCCAAGAAAGCAAGCGCACAGGCAAGCCTATTGAAATTAGTTATGTATCGCACGAAGCGTTTAAAGCTCGCACTGAACAAAGCAGAGCAGTGATTCGCACGGGTGAATGTACACCGTATGCGAACGTTATCTTCCAAGCTGGTGTGGTTTTTTAAGCCAGGGAATGTGAGGACAGATTATGACTCAAGCCATTCTACAACTGAGTGAGATTGAAAAAGCGTTTCCGGGCGTAAAGGCGCTAGATAAGGCGAGCCTTCATGTGTATCCAGGGCGGGTAATGGCGCTTATGGGTGAAAATGGAGCAGGTAAGTCGACCTTGATGAAAGTGCTAACCGGCATTTACCACATGGACTCAGGTAGCATTCAGTACCAGGGTCAGCCCGCTGCATTTAAAGGTCCAAGAGATTCTCAAGAAGCAGGTATCAGCATTATTCACCAAGAGTTGAATTTAATCCCTGAGTTGACCATTGCGGAAAACATTTATCTAGGGCGTGAATTTACTGGTGCGATGGGACGTATTCAGTGGAGCAAAATGTACGATGAAGCTGACAGGCTTTTGAAGCGTTTGAACGTAAAACACAGCTCTAAAACTCTGCTTGGCGATTTAAGCCTCGGCGAACAGCAGATGGTCGAAATTGCCAAAGCGATCTCTTTTGAATCGAAAGTCATCATCATGGATGAGCCAACCGACGCACTGACGGATACGGAAACCGAATCGCTATTTAAAGTGATCAATGAGCTTCGTGATGCAGGTTGCGGCATTGTTTACATTTCACACCGTTTGAAAGAGATCTTCGAAATTTGTGACGACATTACCGTACTTCGTGATGGTAAGTTCATTGGTGAGTGTCAGGTTTCGGATACTGATGAAGATGGTCTTATCGAAATGATGGTAGGCCGAAAGCTTGAAGAACAATACCCACGCATTGATGTAAAACATGGTGAGACGTGTCTTGAAGTGATCGGTTTAACTGGCTCCGGTGTTCACGATGTTAGTTTCACGCTTAAACGTGGTGAAATCCTTGGTATTTCAGGGTTGATGGGCGCGGGTCGTACTGAATTGATGAAGGTGATTTACGGTGCTTTACCGAGTGAGCATGGTGTTATCAACCTAGACAGCAAAACCATTAACCCAGTTAGTCCGCAAGATGGTCTGGCAAATGGTATCGCCTACATCTCTGAAGACCGTAAAGGCGATGGTTTGGTACTCGGTTTGTCAGTCAAAGAAAACATGTCTTTGTGTGCTCTGGATAAGTTGACCAAAGGTGTCCAAATCCAACACGGTGAAGAAGTGGTTGCGGTAGAAGACTTCATCAAACTGTTCAATATCAAAACACCGACGCGTGACCAAATTATTGGCAACCTCTCTGGTGGTAATCAACAGAAGGTGGCTATCGCGAAAGGATTGATGACCAAACCTAAAGTTCTGATTTTGGATGAACCAACACGCGGCGTAGATGTTGGCGCCAAGAAAGAGATTTATCAGCTAATCAATAAATTCAAAGCCGACGGCATGAGCATCATCTTGGTTTCTTCTGAGATGCCAGAAGTGCTGGGCATGAGTGACCGCATTCTTGTCATGCATGAAGGTCGTATTAGTGGCGAATTCGATGCGAAAGACGCCGACCAAGAAAAATTACTCGCCTGTGCCGTAGGCAAAAAGATTAATGAGGAAGCAGCATGAGTACCAATACCATGAGCAAACCGAACGAAGCTAGCAGCAAAAAGCTGTTCACCAAAGAATGGCTGATTGAACAAAAATCACTGATTGCACTTATATTTTTGATTGTTGTCGTATCATTCCTGAACCCGAATTTCTTCACGGTAGACAACATTCTTAACATTCTTCGTCAAACCTCGGTGAATGCGATTATCGCTGTAGGTATGACACTTGTTATCCTGACCGCAGGTATCGATTTAAGTGTAGGCTCTGTGCTGGCGTTATGTGGAGCATTTGCTGCAAGCCTGATTGCAATGGAAGTTCCCGTGCTGGTTGCTGTGCCTACCGCTCTTTTTGCTGGTGCTGCGCTTGGTGCGATAAGCGGTATCATTATCGCTAAGGGTAAGGTTCAAGCGTTCATCGCAACACTGGTTACCATGACTTTATTACGCGGTGTAACCATGGTTTACACAGACGGTCGACCAATTTCTACTGGTTTTACCGATACCGCTGATGCATTTGCATGGTTCGGTACGGGTTATGCGCTGGGTATTCCGGTTCCTGTATGGCTGATGGTAATTGTGTTTGCTGCCGCGTGGTACCTACTTAACCACACTCGCTTTGGTCGTTACGTTTACGCACTTGGTGGTAATGAATCTGCGACCCGCTTGTCAGGTATCAATGTTGACCGAGTGAAGATTGGTGTTTACGCCATCTGCGGTATGTTAGCGGCGCTTGCTGGCATCATCGTGACTTCTCGTCTTTCTTCTGCACAACCTACAGCAGGTATGGGTTATGAGCTAGATGCGATTGCAGCAGTAGTTCTGGGTGGTACCAGTCTGATGGGTGGTAAAGGCCGCATTATGGGTACACTAATTGGTGCGCTTATCATCGGTTTCTTGAATAACGCACTGAACCTGCTTGATGTTTCCTCCTACTACCAAATGATTGCAAAAGCAGTGGTTATCTTGCTGGCAGTACTGGTAGACAACAAAAATAAGTAATTCATAACAATCCAAACGATGTGAATAACACTGAGCCAGTCGACGTGTGCTGGCTCACCCTACACAAAGGACTATAACGATGAAAAAACTCGCAACTCTTATCTCTGCTGCACTTCTTTCCTCAACCGTATCTGTGGCTGCACAAGCTCAGGATACGATGGCGATTGTGGTTTCAACTCTGAACAACCCGTTCTTCGTAACGATGAAAGACGGTGCTGAAGCGAAAGCGAAAGAGCTGGGATACGATCTGATTGTTCTTGATTCGCAAAATGACCCGAGTAAAGAACTATCAAACATCGAAGACCTGACTATCCGAGGCGTTAAAGCGATTCTGATTAACCCGACAGATTCAGACGCAGTATCTAATGCGATTCGCATGGCAAACCGCTCTAATGTACCAGTATTGACTCTTGACCGTGGCGCAAGCCGTGGCGACGTGGTTAGCCACATTGCTTCAGATAACGTGATTGGCGGTGAAATGGCTGGCAAATACATTATGGAGAAGGTTGGCGAGAAAGCGAAAGTCATCCAGCTAGAAGGTATTGCGGGTACATCAGCGGCACGTGAGCGTGGCGAAGGTTTCATGACGTCAGTAAAAGGCAGCAACATGGAACTTCTTGCAAGCCAGCCTGCTGATTTCGATCGTACTAAAGGTTTGAACGTTATGGAAAACCTATTGGCTGCGAATCCAGATGTACAAGCCGTGTTTGCACAAAACGATGAGATGGCACTTGGTGCGCTACGTGCGGTACAGGCATCAGGCAAAGATGTGGTTATCGTAGGCTTTGATGGTACTGAAGACGGCATCGCTGCTGTTAACCGTGGCAAGCTTGCCGCAACCATCGCACAGCAACCAGACCTTATCGGTGCGCTGGGTGTAGAAACAGCAGACAAAGTTCTTAAAGGCGAAAAAGTCGAAGCTTACATCCCGGTTCCTCTAAAAGTGGTAACCAAATAATCACGGCTTTGGATAAATAATCCTAGTTTCTTCGCTCTCTCCTCCGTTTTATCTGTCGTTAGGGGGAGAGGGCAAGAATAGATGCCTTTGACTTTTTATTACGGCTCAGACGAGAAGTTAAAGTCATCTAATGTATTTTTCAGAAAACAGTTTTTCAAAAAGGGTTCATTCAGAACCGAGGATAACCGTATGAATAAGTTAGTAGTGTTAGGTAGTGTAAACGCTGACCATGTTCTTCAAGTGCCTTCTTTTCCTCGCCCAGGCGAGACGCTTCATGGTCGCAACTACCAAGTTATTCCTGGCGGTAAAGGAGCAAATCAAGCCGTTGCCGCAGCACGCCTGAATTCTGATATTGGTTTTATTGCTTGTGTTGGTGATGATTCATTCGGGATCAATATTCGCGAGAATTTTAAGATGGATGGCATCGACATTAGCGCGGTGAAGATGCAGCCAAACTGTCCAACTGGTATTGCGATGATTCAGGTAGCAGATAGTGGCGAGAACAGTATTTGTATTTCGGCAGAAGCGAACGCTAAGCTGACCGCTGAGGCTATTGAGTCAGATCTAGAGCGCATACGCCGCGCTGAATACTTGTTGATGCAACTTGAGACACCGATATGTGCCATCGAGAAAGCGGCGCGTGTAGCAAAAGATGCAAAAACGAACGTGATTCTTAACCCGGCACCTGCGCGTGAATTATCGGACGAATTATTAGCGTGTATCGATGTCATCACTCCTAACGAAACCGAAGCAGAAGTCCTGACTGGCGTGACAGTGACGGATAACGATAGTGCTCAGGAAGCGGCCAACATCCTGCATAGTAAAGGCATTGAAATCGTGATGATTACCCTAGGGGCGAAAGGCGTTTGGTTAAGTCAGAATGGTCGTGGCGAGATTATCCCTGGTTTCCGCGTTGACGCTACCGATACCACGGCAGCAGGTGATACCTTTAATGGGGCATTCGTCACTGGTTTATTGGAAGGTTTGTCTTTAGAATCAGCAATTAAGTTTGCACACGCAGCGGCAGCCATTTCAGTTACGCGCTTTGGTGCACAGACGTCTATCCCAACTCGTGAAGAGGTGGACGCATTCTTAGCTGAAAACCAATAAGTAAGGAATTTATAACATGGCAACGATGAAAGACATCGCGAAACTGGCAGGGGTATCCACTTCTACGGTGAGCCATGTTATTAACAAAACTCGCTTTGTTAGTGAAGAGATCTCAGAGCGAGTTAATAACGCCGCAAAAGAACTCAATTATTATGCTCCATCAGCGCTAGCGCGCAGCCTTAAGGTCAATCGAACTCAAACTATTGGTATGTTGGTAACAACCTCTACCAACCCGTTCTTCGGTGAAGTCGTAAAGGGTGTCGAACGCAGTTGTTACCAAAAAGGTTATAGCCTTATCCTATGTAACACCGAAGGGGATAACGAACGTATGCGTCAATCCATTAGTACGCTGCTTCAAAAGCGTGTTGATGGTTTGATTCTGATGTGTGATTCATTGGAAGGGGAGCGTATTGATGTGTTCGAGCGATACCCTGATATCCCGGTTGTGGTTATGGACTGGGGACCAATGCTTTTTACCAGCGATAAGATTCAAGATAACTCGCTGCGTGGCGGACATCTTGCAGTGAAGCACCTGATAGATTGTGGGCATAAGCAGGTTGGCTGTATTACTGGCCCTCTGATCAAGCATCAGGCCCAAATGCGATATGAAGGTTACAAACGTGCCATGCTTGAAGCTGGCTTGACGTTTAATCCCAACTGGATCATCGAATCGGATTTTGAATGTGAAGGTGGCTATCAGGCTCTGAAAAAGATGTCTGAAAGGGGAGCGTTACCGACTGCTATCTTCGTCTCCAACGACATGATGGCGATGGGGGTGATCAACGCGGCCAACGAGCTAGGTATCAACGTGCCAGAGGATCTTTCTCTCATTGGTTACGATGACATACATATCGCCAAATTCATGTCTCCATCACTGACAACTATTCACCAGCCTAAGTATCGATTGGGTCAGGCCGCGGTTGAAACCTTGGTCAGACGGCTAAACGACAAATCAGCGGAAGCAGAAGTTGTCCAGTTAGAGCCTGCGTTAGTCGAGCGAAAGAGCGTAAAAATGCTTTTTTAGCTCCATTTCTCTAAATGTATGAGTTCGTTTTTTATATCTTTGATATATATCAATTTTTAAAATAAATGGTTTAATTTTGTCCGTTAATTGATAATTTTTACAATAAATGTGACTTTTTGCCAGAAAATGAATAAGTACATTTTCATAAGTTGATAAAATATCTATTATTACCGCCTATAAATAATAGTATTGTAATTAATGGGGTAATTGGATGGGGTTTGCTCTAGTTCAAAAATACGCTCAGTATTCTGTAAAACGACCATGGTGTCATCGTATTAGTGTAGCACTCGTCTTTTTTGTCTTTTTGTTTAGTAGTTACGGTCTTCTGGCGCACGAGGAACTATCATACTTGCTAGGGATTTTTGTTACTTTTGCAGCGACCGGGCTGTTTGCATCCGCATCGGCGTTTAAGAAAAGATACCCAATTTCAAAATCGTAGCTTAAGTGCACGACTAGTTTGAATTATTAAAGGAGGGCTCGTGTCCTCCTTTTAGTTTATTTGGGCAAATGAACTTATTTGGTCAGTTCGTCAATGATAGGACAACGACTTTTAGCATCACCAGGGCAGGAAGATACCCAGCTTTCTAGCTGTTGCTTCATCTCTAGCAGGTGCGCTATTTTCTCTTCTACTTCTTTTAATTTATCCATCGTGCGAGCTTTAACTTCACTGCTTTTTCGATTTGGGTTGTGTGCGAGTTGAACAAACTCTTTGCACTCTTGCAGTGAGAAGCCAGCATGCTTCGCGCGCGATACTAGGTTGAGTTCTTGGATGTGGTTGTCAGAATATTCTCGATATCCAGAGTCACTGCGAGCGGGTGGTGAAATAATCCCTTTATCCTCATACAGACGGATAGACTTAGAGGAAAGGCCGGTCAGTTTGGCTACAGCACCAATATTCATAATTCACCTCTTCATTCAAGATAGCGCTTAACGCGATTATATACCCAAATAGCTTCAATATGCAGGAGTTAGAGTGAGGTGTCTGCTGTAAGTTCCCGTAAAAAGGTCACTTTCTCTTTTCGATGGCCCCGTTTTGGCTTGATACACGTCTACACTTTCGCGACTTCATGAGGAGGCATACCGAATGCCTTTTTAAATGCGTTGGTGAAATTGGACGGGTGGTGATAACCAGCTTCATAGGCTGCCTCTGTAATGGTAACAAGGCCTCGTTCTAAGTGTTGTCGAGCCACGACTAAACGGCGGTAGCGAATGTAGCCGTTTACCGTCATGTTGAATGACTGTTTAAAGCGGCGTTGCAAGTTGGATACGCTCATAGAAAAAACCGTCGATAACTTTGCTAAGCTCAGTTCTTCAGCTAGATGAGTTTCGATGTAATTGATGATGTCTTCAATCTTATGATCTTTCCTGCTTGTCACTGATTTGTGTTGAGAATAATGGATGTTAGGCATCTGCTGAAGGACATTGGATAAAATCTGATAAATCAAACTTTCAATCCCGATCTTAGTTTGCAAGTTACGTGGCGTTCCACTTCGTAAGAGAGTGCTAACAAGCTCTGTGAGCATGGGACATACTTCCAGGGAATAGAAAGCTTCGTGCGAGTGAAAAAAGTTGCTTGTTTCACATGAGTCGTTCAAACGTTGTGCTAGCCATTGTGGTTTTACGAGGATGTTTATCTTGTTAACGTGATTGTCTTTAACAAGTGAGCGAAAGAAGTTTGCAGGTTGTAGCAAGTTCACCACCACGCCCTTAGGTGACTTGGTAGCGTCCAAATTAAATTGTAAATCGTCGTAGCCAAAAGACAGTTTTCCCTCAAGAAGAATGGTGATCAACAGTGATGACTGAGCGGTTGAAACTATATTTGAGTTTACGAGTTCTACGCAGCGTCCACCATGGACAAAAATCTGGTCGTTATATTGGTAAGTTAAGAAAACACCTTCAGCTAACTGCAGTTGACACGGCTGACCGAGCGTTACGATCAACTGTTTTTCCGTATCTTGCAAAATTTGAGTCATAGATATTTTATCAAGTTTAGTTCGTTTAGGCCTACCTACCTGCATTTAACGTTTCCTCATAATATGTATGTGATTTCGCATAACCTAATAATCTTTGTGTTTATATCATGCGCACCTATTATACCTGAGAATTATAATCATTAATATTTAGGAGTGTGTATATGGAAAGCCCAGTTTGCCCATCACTCAAGCTTTCAAGCCTTTACCTTGCAGTGGGAATGGCACTAGCGAACCCAGTTTATGCTGGCGGTTCAACATCGGATTCTCATACCGAGAAAGTCGTCGTATGGGGTACGAAAGTTTCAAGTAACTCGGAATCAATGTTTGCTGACGATATGTCGCTTAAGCAAGCCGATCATATGTCGGATCTGTTGCGCGATATTCCAGGTGTGGATGTTGGTGGCACCCACTCAGTTAACCAAAGAATTACGATTCGTGGCCTTAGCGAGTCTGATTTAGATATCCGTCTGGATGGCGCATCACAACATGCAAGCATGTTCCACCACATTGGTAACTTGACGTTAAACCCAGATATTCTAAAGTCCGCAGATATTCAGGTGGGTAATAACTCAGTTACTCAAAATGGTTTAGGTGGTTCTGTTTACTTTGCAACAAAAGATGCTCGTGACCTTCTGCGCTATGACGAAACTTTTGGCGCACGTGTATATGGCGGCTATGCTTCGAACGACAACCAACAAGGTTCGTTAACTCTGTATGGCTTATTGTCCGAAAACGTCGATGTCATGGTCTATGGTAACTACGTGACGCGTGATGATTTTGAAGATGGCGATGGAAATCAAACTTTTGGCTCAGAAGGCGATGTATATAACATTCTGGCTAAACTTGGCTACGAGTTTAATGACATCCACCGTTTTGAAATCTCCTATGACTTGTATCGTGATAGTGGTGATTACAGCCCACGCCCGGATATGTCCGGAGCGGCCAACAATGGTCTGTCGAGTGAGCTACTGATCCCTACTGATTATGATCGTGATACGGTAACTCTGAGTTATGAGTTACGTGGTGACAACCATCAAGGTAACGTAACCCTTTACAACACAGAAACGGAAATCCTACGTGATGAGTCGGTTATGGCACCGCGTTGGCCTGCAAACCGTCTGTCGAAAAATACGGCGAAGAACCAAAACTTTGGTTTAAACGCAAAATTCCAATCAGATTTGTTGCTGGGACAGTTTGATAACCGCGTAACATATGGTTTTGATTACATGGATAAGACATCTTCTAGCTACTACGGTAGCAGTAAGTTCATGGATGAGTCGGCTATATCGACAGCGCTGTTTGTTGAAGAGCAGTTCCACGTTTCGGATTCTTTCTTTATTACCGCTGGTCTACGGTTTGATGATTATGAACGGAAGGCGGAAACTGGCACTGACGACTTCGACGAAGTGACTTGGGCGCTGGCAGCTGAGTGGGCGGCGACCAACGACTGGACGTTATTTGCAAGTGCGCGTTCGTTATTCAAAGGCCCCGAGTTGATGGAAACCTTTGTCGCTTACCAAGATGTGGCGTTTCTTGAAGACGGCTTGAACCCAGAAACTGGTCTGAATTCGCAAGGTGGAGTACGTTTTGCTAAGCGATTGGACAAGCACTTTTTCGGCGCAAATGTGACTCTGTTTAAGACGCAGATAGATGACTACATTGCTGAACAGTATCAAAGTGCAAGCCAAACTTACCTTATCTACAATTTAGGTGACGTGGAAATTGAAGGCTTTGAAGCGAGTGCGTCATATGGCTACGATAAGTTCAATAGTAAGCTATCTTACTCTCAATCGGATACAGAAGATAAGACCAACGGTGGCCCTGTTGCTGGTGGTAACGGACGCAGTATCGATATGGGTGATAGCATTGCGTTGACGCTTGATTATCAGTCAGAAGAGTTAGAAACCGTATTTGGTTGGAATTCAATGTTTATACTAGAAGAAGACAACGTATTTGATGGTCAAACCGTCAAGGATAGCTACGATGTTCACAACCTATACGCTCAGTGGGTACCTTCTGATATTGATGGCTTGTCGGTCACCTTTGGTATTGATAACGTCTTTGATGAGTTATATACATCTCACGCATCCCGTTCAGGTACGGCGCGTGGATTTACTCTAGATGATTACGAACCAGGCCGAAACTTTAAGCTTTCAGCCGCTTATCAGTTTTAACTAAATTGCAAGTAAAGTGACTCTATGATTACAGAAACGGCTCACATTGAAAGTGAACACGTGAGCAAATACTTAGTGACACTTTGTCGACATTTCGCGCGCAAGGTACCTGCAACATGGGATGAGACAAATGGCTTAGTCACTTTTCCTCCAGGTCAGGCGGTACTTACCGTTAGTGATACCAAGTTAACAATTGTCTGTGGAGCTGACTCTGAAGAAGGTTTAGGTAAAGTCAAAGATATCATCACTTCTCATGTTGCTATGTTCTCACGTCGAGAGACCATAGAGCTTCAATGGATGAAATGATAAAACGCAAAAAAGCCCGCTAACAGAGGTAGCGGGCTTTTTAAATACTGTATTTTTAAGACATCGGTGTCTATTGAGCTTTTTCAGGCTCTAGGTTGCTTTTTTCCTGATGCATTTTAGCTAGGAAGTACACGTTAACACATGCAATAAAGCCGTTGGTTAGTACAACTGGCCATGAATCAATCATAAGGCCGTAAGCGGTAAATAGACCACAACCGATAAAGTTAAGGATACGAAGTTTAACGATGTCTTTCATAGTAAGCGAGATAGCAACCATGATAGAAGCCGCATAACCTAGAATTTCAACCATATTCATTTCCATTTTTTGACCCTCTTTAAATCTGCCGAATATGTCGGTACCAATTCTTCTCTTCTTGAGATTATTGAGGAAGCTCCGTGCCTCGAATGGTCTTTATGTTGGGCGTACTATAACAACGTACATAACGTGATAAAAGCCTCAAAATTGGGGAAAGTGAAGGTTAGCGATTACGCAAACGTTTAATAAGAAAATTATTGATAGCGTTATTCATTTGTTTGATTGATTGTGCTGATGAGATCAATAGTTAAAACGTATTTGAAGATGCTTGAATGGTTCACTAAAATAGAAAATGATAATTATTTACATTTGTACTGTTATGTTGAACCTTGCTATTAGCCTTATTCTTTCTTTTGCATTAATCCGTAGAACACACCCAAGTTCTTGGAGTGCTGAGTTGCATATTCTGTCGCATCTGATCTGCGCATTGTTTCTGCAACCGATTTATATTATTCCCTATCTTATGGTTACGTTTTACTCGTCCCCTTTGCTGATAAAACTGTCTAAACGTACGAGTTTCTACAGCGTTATATTTGGCTTTTTGCCACTACTGGTTGCATCGGGAAGTTTTGTTTTCACCTGAAGCACGCATGTCTAAAGGGTTGTCCTGAAAGCTAAAGCTTCAATACGGTATTTGGGTTTGATTTGACAATAAATCAGTGAGGCTTAACGAGTATTCATTTGGAGAGGGGGAGTTAACGGAGGTGCAGGTTAGGACTCTGCTCTTCTGCTCTAAGTATTAAAAGGCGTTACTTTGTACGTGCTACAACGAGGGTAAAGTACGGCAGAACAATACGCGAATTGGATTCGTGATCAGCGAGATCGAGGAAACAAGGTTAAGAAAACAGTTGTGAAATCATCTCACGCTCTTCCGAAGAAAGCAGTGGAGAACGTTTTTTGTCTAGGGTCTTGCTAATTTCACCCTGAAGAGACTTAAGCTGACTGTCCGTTAAATCACTCAATTTTTGTTTAAGCTCGTTAAATTGCTGTTTGTTCATATCACATTCCTCGTTGTACACAGGTTTATCCTTCATTACCTATTTTTAGGGCCTCCATGGCCATACAACAAACTTATTCACACAAGGCTAGATTAGAGCTCAATCGCATTATTTTTGTCCGAATATTGTCAGGGTGTGTCAAGTGAAGGGTCAAAATGTGACTAAATTGTAAGGTGAAAAAACTGGTTTGTAGGAAGGTGTGTAAATATGTAGGAATGGTTACCAGCATGGCTTTAGCACATGTTGAGTTCAAGAACGCTCGCTTTGATTGATGTATTTATTCGATAAAAAAGGGAAGCTAACAAGCTTCCCGAGTTAAAGAGCAGATCAGTGAGTCGCGAATACGATCAGTTAACGCGGACCGCGAATTTACTTGCCAGTGAATGTAACTCCGGCAACATGCGATAAATAAGGTGGAGTTGTTGCAATACCATTCGAGCCGAGCTGTCATCTTCGTCCCGCCATTCATTTAAACGTTGTTCCAGACCAGCGTCTTCAATATCCGAGAGATCACATGTTTCACAGTGCTGGTGAAGCTGCTGATGAAGAACATCCAAATGCTGATGAATACAACGGTGGGCGTCTAACACTAATTTATGAATTGAGTTATCGTCGATACGTGTACGATGTGCACCCAATGCAGAGATATAGTTCAGCATAGCGTGATTGAGAGTGAGAAAACGGAAACTTTCATCAACGGCGGTTCTGTATTTCCCTGGCTCAGCAAGCATGGTACTGATAGCTGAGGTGAGCGTTGCGTCACTATTATGTGCCTGACGACGTGCGATACGATAACTTAAGCTGTCTTTTTTACCGACTCGGTATTGACCAATGATCTGTCCAAGGTATTGCTTGTTTGCATCAATCGCATCTGACATGACTTTATGAAGTCGTCGGGACTGCCAGTCAGGAAGAATAAACATGACCGCCCCTACCGCAAGCATACAACCAATAATTGTATCGGCCAGTCGAGGCAGTACAACTGCGTAGCCTTCGCCTAGCTGGTTGAACAGGAACAGTACGAGCAGGGTGATAAAGCCAGTTGCATAACCATAATTGTTCATTCTAAAGGCGAAAAACATCACACCGGAGACGACAACGAACACCAATTGGCTTTCTTGAGAAGGAAAAGCGGTGAGCAGCATCACGCCAACTAATAAGCCAGCCAACGTCCCAATTACTCGGGCAGTAAGCTTCTGGCGCGTTGCACTGTAGTTAGGCTGACATACAAACAAGGTCGTTAAAAGAATCCAATAGCCACGGTCAAAATCAAACGCCTGAATAATTCCATAACCAAGCGTTAATGCAATCGACATACGTAATGCATGGCGAAACAGTAGGGAGTCTCGATGGAGGTTCGCTGAAATCCGTTGCCACATGGCTTTTAAAGTATGTGGATTGGTATCGTCCAGCATGTCTTCTTCAAGTCTTTCGGCATCGGGGTTATTGATATTACTCAGCTGTTTTTCGACGGTAGCTAAGTTATTGAATAGGTAAGTAAGCTGACCTAATAGTCGTTTCCAGTGACTCTGCTTTTGTTCTTCGAGATAGTTAAGGGAGTTTTGAACCTCAGCTAAAGCGAGAATGGATTCATTGGTGTGAGTGTACTCGTTACCAAGTTGAATCGCCTGAGCTATATCACGGCACGCTCGCGCTTGAGATTCTAGCAGATACTTAAATCGAAACAGGACATCCGAACGTTCAAACTCAGTTGCCAGATCTTGATAACGATAATGACTGGAACTCACGCGCTCGTGAATGTCTTGGGCGATAAAATAGATATTTAAAAATCGGTCACTTGGACCATCGATATGACCGCGTTTCGAGCGGTTAAGCAGCGTGGCTTTACAAGCATTGAGAGCCGTCACTGTCGCTGCGTTGAGGCGTGCTGCTTCAATTCGCATAGGCTGCGGTTCAAGGTTAATCACCGGATGGAAAAGTTTTGCTTTTGCATCCAGATAATTCGCCATTTGGAAAAAAACGTTCGCCAGATTTTGTTGTACGGGCTGCAGCGGCCAAAAAATCTGCCATATCATCGACATGAAGTAATACCATGCCGCACCAGTTAACAGTAGCAGTGGTTGGAACCATAAATTTGGGCTTTCATGGGCGCCAAGCATGGTATAGATGGCGATAAGTAAGGATCCAAACGCAATACTGGCGTACTTAGGGCCAATTGCACCAAGCATGATGAATCCGAACGTAGAGATAAATAGTCCGGTGGCAAACAACAACGGAGTGTTGAACAGAATTTCAATTGAAAACGCGGCAACAGCAAAACAGATGAACGTTAAGATTAGCGCTTTTATTCGTCCGGTAAAACTGTCGTCACTTTCCGCCAGCGCTGCGGCGATAATTCCCAATATCAGCGGCGTAATCAATGTATTTTGACCGAAATACCAGGCAGGTATGACAACACCTAATAAGGTTATCAGTATAAGAATACTGTAGTTAACGGTTTTGTTAGCCCAATAGAGGCGAAATTTAGAAGTTGCTTGCACGTTGCGCCTTAGATTTCCGATAAAAAACGGACAGTTATACCCGTATATCCCGAGGTTGTTTGGATATCATACCAACTCCACTATAGCGTTTTTATGATTTAATTTAAGAAAAAAGATAGCTTGCTTATGAAATAACCAGAAAGAGCCTCGAGATTAGCGTGACTAGTTAAACGCTTAATCTTTAAGGCTTCCTGAGTTGATAATTTCTTTACGTAAGCATGATGTTTTTAGGTTGATTAGTGTTAGTAATGTTCACAAAATCAGCAGTAATGTGAAATTTATTTAAGAATGTAAACCAGATGCTTATTTCAGTGCGTCGCATTGCTACAATTTGATGTTCTAAAATGATATAAATCGAAAACTTATCACTCAAAAAGGCGCACATTTCATGCAGCTTACTGCCACCAGCAAAGCACAGTTTTTTATTCAAAATGAGTATTATCATGTCGAAATAAAAGAGAACAGTGTTTTATTAAGTTCCATAGGCAGTGAAGAGCATATTCCGTTTACCGTGTGGAATGGCAAAGTCAACGTCAAGCGTGGCTTGCTTTGGAGCTCGCTACAATTCTTTTCTCATGAGCAAGATGGTAAGCAACGAAGCTGGTTGGTTCAGGGATTACCATGGCCACAATGCAGAAAATTCGCGCTTGATGCGGTGCGCCAGTATCAGGACTGGCACAACAATCAGTGTAAAAAGTTAGCCGAATACCTTCCTGTATGGGAAGAGGAGCTCTATAAGTTAAAACACCTGCCTGCTTATCTTTCACACTCCCAGGTTACGTCCTGGGTTGAGCGTTTAAACCAAGAACTCGTGGAAATTAAAACGACTTTGGAAGAAGCAAAATTACGCATGCCGAACCGCATGGCAGAAATTGAACCTTGGCTTGTTGATACTTCTGAGACGTTAGAAGAGCGAAATCGAGAGTGGTTGGAGAGTGAACGTCCAAACTGGGAGGTGCTGTTCAGCCGTATTGAGTCTTCACCATTGAACCTGTCTCAGCAATATGCCGTACTGCTCAACGATGATCACAATCTGGTGCTCGCAGGTGCTGGTTCTGGTAAAACCAGCGTCCTTACCGCACGTGTCGCTTATTTACTTCAAAGCCATCAGGCACAATCTGAAGAACTGCTAATGCTTGCTTTCGGGCGTGATGCCGCGACAGAGATGAAAGAGCGCTTAGTTGAAAAAGTAGGTATGGCGGCAGAGGGCACTCGTGTAAACACCTTCCATCAATTAGGGTTGTTCATACTGAATCAAGTCGAACCACAGCCCGTGGAGATTAGCCCATTAGCGTTGGACGATAACCAACGTACGGCGTGGTGTATTGATTGGCTTAAAAAGCATTGGATGACTCCTACAAACTTCAAGCGCTGGCAAAAGCATTTGGACAAGTGGCCTATTGCCTATTTGAAAGGGGATGATGAGCTGGGTAGCCACTCTGAGAACCCTAAACTGATTGCGTGGTTAGACTCACAGCTGTCACATCTGGCGGCGGTTGGATTAACCAAAAAGCAGGTTCAAGAAAAACTGGTCGATCATCAAGAGTACACTCGATTAAATAGTGAGCTCGCACTGTGTTGGCCATGTTTTACTGCCTGGCAAAAAATGCTCAAAGAGACAAATCAGGTTGATTTCCCAACGATGATCAGTCGAGCGACTGAGTATGTAAAAAAAGGTAAGTTTGTCGCTCCATGGCGCTTTGTTATGGTCGATGAGTATCAAGATATCTCTCCTGATCGTTTAGCGTTAATCGAAGCGCTGTGCGAATCCAGTGAGAAACAAGCGGGTGCAACATTATTTGCAGTAGGGGATGACTGGCAATCCATTTATCAGTTTGCCGGAGCTGATGTTGATCTGATTACTGGCTTTAAAGACAGATTTGCGTATTCGACGGTTCATCATCTTGACACAACTTATCGTTTTAACAATCAGATTGGTAATGTGGCAAATGCGTTTGTACAGCAAAACCCAGCGCAGTTACCTAAGACTCTAAATAGCCACAAACAACGTAAGCAAAAAAGTGTCCACACAGCGCCAAGTAACCAAGTGGAGAAAATCCTCGACCAGTTAAACCAACAGGCGAAGCAAACTAAATCGGTGTTGCTGCTTGGACGTAATCATTATCATAAACCAGATCTATATGATGACTGGTTGAGACGATTCCCGAACCTTGATATTCGCTTTATGACATGTCACGCGAGTAAAGGACGTGAAGCGGACTTCGTGATTATCCTGTCGGTAGATGAAGGGCAATTCCCAGCGAAGAAAAAGCAAGTCCATATTGATGGTGCCTTGACGGAATCTAACGATAAGTTTCCGTATGCCGAAGAACGCCGATTGTTTTATGTTGCGATTACCCGAGCGAAAGAAAAAGTCTGGATTACCCATACAGGCGCTGGTTCTGCGTTCATTCAGGAGCTGGTTGCAGGGGACTACCCAATCATTACTTCGCGCTAAATAAAATAGACACCGTTTGAAATAACAAAGGCGATACTCGGTATCGCCTTTGTTTTATCTAAAATATCGGGCACAGATTATGTGCGCTCGCTCAGATAGGCTTCATAGTCTGGCACTTCGATATCGACTTCTTGTTCGATAAGCGGAGAGTTGAAAATGAATTTTGCAGTTGCACGGTTGGTCGCAACTGGAATATTCCAAACGCTGGCAATACGAAGAAGCGCTTTTACATCTGGATCATGCGGTACGGCATTCAATGGATCCCAGAAAAACACCAGTACGTCGATTTTACCTTCCGAAATCAAAGCACCAATCTGTTGGTCACCACCCATAGGGCCGCTGATCATATTTTTAATCGCTAAGCCTGTTTCTTTACTTAACATATGCCCTGTTGTCCCTGTCGCATACAGGAAGTGGCGTTGAAGTTGTTCTTTGTTTTCTTGTACCCAGCGAAGCAGTTCAGGTTTGCAGTTATCGTGCGCAACTAAAGCCACGTGCTTGTGTGCAGGCATGGTACGAGTTGTTTTTTGCATCAAGTTATTTCCGATTCAAAATGATAAAGTTATTTTTGGTGTATTGGTTAATGAAACACTTTTTTAATCGATCAATCAATAGGCTTGACGCTGAATGTTGGCCTATATTCGGACGGGGATAACGATTCCTGAATTGTATCTTCGTCAAGCGTTGTTGGTGTCAGTGGTATGATGCTCGGTGACGCATGTTTTTCATAAGGTAAGTCTCTCAAGTAGCGTGTTGCCTGAATGAGGGATAGTCGACCTTGCTCAACCATTTTATCCGTTGCTGCGAAGAGTACCTTATTACGCAGTAAGCCACGATAAACGCCGTGACTTAAATAGACGGAAACCAAGCCAATCTCACTCGCTTTATCGGCACTGCGCAGCTCACTGATCGCTGCCTCAATGGCCACTGCGCTTCCAACGATGTAGTCAATGTTGCCTTGGTCAATGACGCGTTGCACTAGGTTACGCTGTAACTCTTTGTCGTTATCCGCCCACAGAGTAGTAACAACGTGGATATCGCTGTCTTTTATGGCGTCGTAAAAGCCCGTCGCTACCGGTTTTGTTCCACCGCGAGTGCGCGGGCCAAGCAACAAAGCGATATTGGTATTGCCAGAACCTTTGGGATGACGTTCGGCTAAATACTTTCCTGCTTCATGTCCCATCCAATACCAATCCACTCCGACTTCACCTTTTAGCAGAGGACTCTGTTTTTTATCTAGAATGAGCTGGTTGACTGCTGCGAATACGGGGGTGTCACCCACTAAATTGGTTAAGTTGTGTTCATAGGCATGAGGGTCGACCGTACCCAAAATGATGGCGTCGGCACCCCATTGATGACAAAGCTTGAGTTGTTGTTCCTGACGGTGTTTTACCGGATATCCACCGGCTTCCAATACGCGAAGGTGAACACCTTGTTTTTCTGCTTCGGAAACCATGCCGTAATTGACAGACAACCAATACGAATCTTTTAGATGTGGGTAAATGGCACAAATTTTTTCTTCAGCTAGCGACGGTAGGGATGCGAATAATGCACCGGCGAGGATGAAGTGTTTGATAATTGAGCGAAGCAAGCTTTGATTAATAACCATGGATGAAGTTCGTTGGCTTAGATTGAGTGAACAATGCAAAATATAACGTATTATACCCAAATATCCTCAGGATATTTATTTTAGCAATATCACTGTGAAGCTTTCATATTGAAATTATTTGAGTATATTTCGCCAAACATGAATAGTAAGGTCATTAAAATATGTTGCTAGCAACCGCAAGCATCGGTCGTAAGCTTTTGCTCTCTTTTATTGCGATGGCAATGTTGGTCATGTTGTCTGCATTGATCGGCATGTCAGGCTTTTCGATGGTGTCGAAAACGGAAAGGAACGTGGTTGATTCTGCGATTCCTGCCATGATAGAAGCCCGGCAGGTCTCTGAACTAAGTTCTCGTATTATTTCTTCTGTTCAGACGCTGTCTAACGCCAAAAATGAATTTGAGCGACAAGCCGCGGGACGAGCACTCTTCGACCAACTGGAAGTGTTGCTTTCTCATATCAAAAAGCTTGGCAGAGACGCGTTTGATTCCCAGCTACTCGATACGTTAGAAAGCCATGTTCAACAGGTTATTAATAACCTGGGTGATTTGGGCACATCGGTTGAACGTAAGCTCTATCTCGCGAAAGAGATAGAAACTCGGGTCGAAGAAATGCGTTTGCTCAGTGAGGAACTGGAACAACTGACCCGAACTCAAGTGCAAAACACCAGCACTGTCGCTGTCGCGAATGTGACTCACATTTATGGTCTGCTGGAAGCAAACAAAAAAGAACAGGCTTACCAAGCTCTGGATGCGTTGGTTGAAGTCGATTTGGATCTGACCGAGCGGCTACATGAGTTTCATCTGCTGGCGTTTCAGGTTCTCAACCAAATTGAAGAAGCGCGTACGCTGACCAATCTAGATCGTATCCAACAAGTTCAGGCGGACTTCGCTAATAACCTTCGAATTATGAAGAGGCGCGTGCAGGCGGTGGAAGATCCGACGTTGTCGACGCGAATGGGGCAGCTGCTCACGGATCTTGGTGAACGTCAGGTCGTCTTTAGCATCTTAATGCATCAATATGAAAATAATGAGCAGTCTCAACAATTAATGCAAAGAACACTGGAGCTATTTGCTGAACTTAATAGTACCGTTAATAAGTTGGTTGATGATTCCAACACTGCCACGTCGGTTGCGATAGATGAAATGACGAGTTCACTCACATTTGCACAATGGTCATTGGCGATTATTTCGGTGGTTGGCCTCATAGTGGCTATTTTAATTGTTTGGCGTGTTGTTTATGTGTCGGTGCTCAAGCGACTTGGGGAGTATTCATCAGCGTTGCTGTCGGTGGCGCAAGGCAACTTAGCAGTGGATCTGACAGTCAAAGGAAAAGATGAACTCGCGCATATGGGGCGAGCTATTATTACCGCAAGAGACACCGCTCAGGCGTTAAAAGTTGTTGCAGAAGGTGAGGCGAAGGCGAAGAAAGAACTCGAAGAGCATAAAGAACACCTTGAAGAATTGGTAGAGCAACGTACTTCTCAGCTAAAGCAAGCCAACTACCGCTTGAATGAAGAGGTATTAAACCACGCTAAAGCACGTAAGCAGGCAGAACAAGCTAGTCGAGCTAAGTCTGCTTTCCTTTCTACGATGAGTCATGAAATACGAACACCTTTGAATGGGGTACTAGGAACCGCACGTTTGCTCATGGATTCAGGATTAAATCCACTGCAAAAACGCTATGCAGACATCATTAATCGAAGTGGTAAAACGTTACTTGCCATCATCAATGACGTTCTGGATTACTCAAAAATAGAAGCCGGCCATCTCGAAATACGTCATTCAGACTTCGACTTGCATCAACTGGTGCAAGACACTTACCAGCTAATGGAAAGTCGTGCCAAAGAAAAGAACTTGTTGTTCTCTTACCATATTGAAAGCGATGTGAATAAGTACTGGAAAGGTGACGCAACACGGATCAGTCAGGTGCTGAATAATCTGGTTGGTAATGCGATAAAATTCACCCAAGAAGGGGAAATTGATATCTATGTGAGCCTCAATCCCGAAGACGAAACGCAAGTTCTATTCGAAATTTCCGACACTGGTATTGGTATCGCGGATAAAGAACAAACATCGCTGTTTGATGCCTTTACTCAAGCCGAAGGTGGATTGAGTCAAACTGGTGGAACGGGGCTTGGCCTTGCGATTAGTAAACGTATTATTGAGGCAATGGATGGCACGTTGGCGTTTGAATCAGAAAAAGGCCAAGGCAGTCGTTTTTGGTTCTCGTTGCCACTCGAAAAGAGCGACGAAGTAAAAACAAATGCGGTTGTAAATACACCGTGTGTAGTGAAAGCCAAAGTATTGCTGGTTGAAGACAACGAAGTAAACCGAGTGGTTGCGGAAGGTTTTCTGCAGAGCATGGGGCACGAAGTCGTCACGGCTGAAAACGGACTTCAGGCAGAAAAAATATTAGAAAAGCAGGATTTCGATATAGCGTTAGTCGACATCAATTTACCTGATTGCAACGGCGCCGATTTAATTCAGCGTCTTAAGTGCATTGAACAGAATAAGCCTCAACGACAAGCGAACTCACCAACACCGATGGTTGCGGTTTCTGCTCATGTATTTGAAGAGGAAGTGGAACGTTATCTGGAGGCAGGGTTTGATGGTTACTTACCCAAGCCATTAGTGAAAGAATCTCTTGAAGTCATGATTCAAGAGCAGTTAGACGGCAAACCGTTGTTATTGGGTCAAAGAGAGCAGGGTTCATCGCATAAAGAACCCGTTTCCACAGACGATGTTTTGATATCTGTAGATAATAACCCGCTTGCTGCTGAAAATATTATTTCACCACACGTTGTGCTGTCTGATATGAAGATTTTGGGCAGAGAAAGAATGCTGCACATTATTGATTTATTCCGAACCAGCAGCCTTGATGTTCTCAATCAATTAGAGTTAGCCGCAGAGAAAGATGACACACGTGAGGTGAGGTCCTTAAGCCATAAACTCAAAGGAAGTTCGGGTAGTTTAGGCTTAACCTCACTAATGAGAACGCTGCAGAGCATCGAAGCCGCAGAGGACCCGCTAGAGGCGTACAAGCAAAAGAAAAAGGTGCTTACGGATCAAGTAACCGCATCGATAACCGCGCTTGATGAACTGATAGCGGATTAATGACTTTGATAAAAACAAAAACCTCCGGAAGGTGCCGGAGGTTTCTTCTATTCGCTCATGTCATCTTCCCACTCGAACCGAGTGTCTAGAGCATAAGGGTCATCGTCAAAAGGATGATCCACTCTGCCTCGCAAGTATTCGAGTTGATGCTCAAGCATATTGACCGTATCGTAGTCTCCCTCTGAACAGGCAACGTAAATCTGTTGCTCCAGAGCGGCAATGTTATCTCGGATACCCATGAGAACCCCCTTAAATCGTCATCGATTCTCAAAACGATTATAGTGTAAATCGCCTAAGTTGATGAAATATAAGTAATTTTATCAACTCTTGTTTGCCAATGGGGCGCTGGTGGGACAATTTGAAAATTGATCGTTTAATCGATCGACTTCGGACTGCCCCGCACTTGGCATGAATTTACCGTAAACGTTCATTACCATTTGTGCGTTTCTGTGCCCCATCTGCTGCGCTACGAAATTAACGTTTGCGCCTTTTGTCAGCATCCAGCATGCGTAGGTGTGTCGCGTCTGATATGGGTTACGTCTTCGTATTCCAGCTCTCTTTACGCAGCGGTCCCACGCTTGGCGAATGCCTTCATTAGACAAGTGTAGCTTATTTAAAAAAGAAGTATCTTTGCTTGTTGAATTGATAAAAACCCAAGTGCAAGAGTCCGTTCTCGCTCTACCTCTTTCAAGAAGTTTTACATCAACGTCTTGAGAGGGGCAAAGCTGACTTATTGCTCGTTGGGATTGCAGGGCATCAAACGCAGGCTGAAGTAAGTTGATAGTCCTGACGCCTGATTTTGTTTTTGGTAGCTTGAAGTGATCGAGCCTTGACAGGTTCCGACTGACTTTTATTTGCCGCTTTACGAGATCAATATCTTCCCACGCTAAAGCGCACAGCTCACCGTGTCGCATTCCGGTAAACACAGCCAGAGTGATGATGTTCTTATCTTGCTGTGACAGGGTAGCGTTAGTCATGATCCGGTTGTATTCGTCAACTTCAAGCGGGTCGGGTTCGTGCTGCTCTCGCTTTAACCGCTTCACGCTATCAAAAGGGTTCGCTTCTGTAATTCGAGCTTCGCGGGAAAACTCAAACACATTTTTGCATGTCGATAGATAGTTATTAACTGATGTTGCAGTCATGCCGGTGCGATTCGCCCTGTCTGTATATCGAGTGGAGGAGGCAAGCATTTTAGATCGCATTGTGAGAGCATCAGCAAGTGTGATGTTATTAGCCAGCCGCTCTTCACCAAGGAGCTCTGCGCACGTCTTTAGCTCTGATGTTATTTTTCGAAGCGTGTTTTTTGTCACCTCCGCCTCTTTGGTTGACAACCATAAATCAAATAATTCTCTGACAGTCAGTGTGAGCTGCTGCTGTTTTGGAGAGCTGAGAACAAGTGGGCTTTTTGAGTTGGGGAATTGCGAAGCATAGCAAAAGGAGCCATCTGATATTTGAGAGACAATGCGGCTACGCAACTGTCCTGCTTTTTTGATATTTTGTTTTGTAGCCGGCCATCCCTTTAATGTTTCTTTGCATCGCTTCCTTTTGTAAGTGAAACTGATGCGAATTGATTTCCCCCTAATCTCTACACCCTCGGGGAGATTATTCACGTAACGGACTCCTGTTCAAAAAAGTGGTTCATTTCAACGTGGTTATACATTGCTGTTCTTCCGTTCTTGCGACCCGTTGTTGAAATCATTTTGTAGTGCTTGCCTTCAACCAGCTTGGTTTGCTGAAGTGATGTTAACTGACTCTTAGATAATCCGGTTATTTCGATATACTTCGACTCATAGAGCCATTCGGGCAACTGGTAGACTTGGATGATCATGTTGACCTCTCTTTGTTGAAATTAAAACTACCAATGTTTTTGAAATTTGGTAGGTGACAAATGGGAAAGTCTGGTATGTACTGGAGACATTAAAAGAAAAGGCGCACTAAGCGCCAATTCGTTAAACCAAAACTTCTCGTAATCCGTTATGTCCTGGTTGGGATACGATATTCTGTAGCTCCATAGAATCCATTATTCTGGCTGCATGGTTGTAGCCGATCTTGAACTTGCGTTGCAGGGCAGATACTGAAGCTCTACGAGTTTCTTTTACGAACTCGATAGCTTCGTTAAGTAGTTCAACGTTTTTAAGTTCAATTTTCTCCAATTGCTTTTCAACCTCATCCAGACCGCCAAGCACATCGATGAGCGATTTGATAAGAACCTGCATTTCGCCAGCTGCGAGAGCAAAGTCAGCATCCATTCGAGCGTGAACATCCTCGCGTGGGATATCTGCGTTTTGGTCTAGCAGTTCACTACCGAAAGAAACTCGGCTGATCGCCATACTCTCTTTGAGCACGAAGTTAATACTGTCCTGCCAATTAAGCTCAAGAGCGACTACCATCTTGTCCTCTGCTATGTGCTGGTGGACTGCTTCAGAGGTGAGCTCGTTGTTTTTGAGTTTTACGGTGCCGCCATCATCAAGAATCGATTTCATGTCAGCGGCATTTCCTATCGTGTAACCTGCAGGAACATCACCAGACTTAACCCATTCGGTTAGCGTGGTTTCAATGGCGATTTGTGGGATGAGTGGAACGACCGGAAGACTGCCCATAGATTTGCGGAGTAGGGCGAGAACATCTTCTGCTTTCTTGTGAGTGGAAGCGTCTATAACAATCAGGCCATCTGACGGGAAGATAAAAACATTGGTAAACGTTTCTTTGATAAAAGCGGTTGGCAATTTATCCATGATCACATCATCACGGATATTATCTCTCTCTGTCTTCTTGAGTGGCCCTCCTACTTCTGCCTCCATGAAATCAACTTTCTCTTTGACGAGTTTGTTGATACACGAAGCCGGCAATAGCTTTTCTTGCTTACAGGAACGTAGAAGGATGTTACCGCCAGACAAGTGAGTAAACATCTGGCCTTTTGGTAATGCGGACACCCAGCCGAATTTCTGTTTATCCTGGCTACCACATGGAGTGAGTTTGAACTCTTCTAGTTGCTGTTCGAGTTTTTCTGCATTGAATACTAAATCGCGGTTAACGCGATATATGATCATATTTTTTGGAAACATTGGTCGTTACCTGTTAATTAAACACGCTCAAATCCGGCACAGAGAACGACGATCATTCCATCGCTATCTTCTCCGATTTTAGGCATGGTTTTGAATTGTGATGAGGAAGGACATTCATGTTTGAATTGAGGCCAGTTCTCAAAGCCTTCTTTCTTTATCTGCTCCTTGTTTTTACGCAGATCGTTTAGTGTTTCAATTCGAACGTCGGTAACTTTTAGCGTTAACCGGCTAGCCCAGCGAGGCATATGAATAGATGGTCGCCAGTGATAACCTCTGACTTCCCAATCAGGACAATTAGCGATTGTATCGCGCTCACTGGCTTTGAATCTTACCTCGTGAACTTCACTACGATTTCGAGGAGATACTTCTTGGTAATCGTTATGACCTAGTGTGGCAAATGTCTCGCGCACATATATCAGATCGCCAATTGACGCTATCGGACAAGCATCACTAGCCACTCCGTCCCAGAATAAATCACCTTTAACTTCATCAAGGTTGATCATCGTTTGATGAACCTTGCTAGGCCACCAGTCATAGCCAAGGCCACTAGCTTCTGGCTGTGGTTTCATTGGACGACGCGTAACACTCTTTCGCTCATCCAAAAGCGCTTTAACCATTTCTGTGTTGAAGATCATAGGTACTGCTTTCATACCGCCACCTGCTTATTCATCATTTCCAATATAACATTGCCTTGAGCCAGCAAATCATCACGGCTTAATCGCTCTACTGGGCGTCGTTCCCATCTCCATTCGCGGTCAAATATCATTACTGCTGATGAAAATCCGGATGAACTCGGCTTATCTTTATCCGTAGCTGGCTTATACCAATCAGGAGCTTCAAAGCCGATTCGACCTTCTATGTACTGGATAAAGTCGGCTTTATCTGTAAACCATTTCTCAGACGTAGCGGCTTTAATGAGAAGGATGATTTTTGCACCCTGGTCGCGTTGTTTTAGGCACCAGTCGATAATGTGAGTCATACCTGTGATGTATTGGTCGTCGTCCATGAATGGGCGAGAATAGGGAGGATTGCCAAACGCAGCACTTCCACCAATCTCCTTCAGGTCATCAGCGAGGTTCTGTGCCAGTGCGTTATCTTTGGCTGTGTAGTAATTCGGAAGCAGGGCATTGCAATCATCTGCGAAAATATCAAGGACGATAGAGCCAAGGCGTGAGTTGAAGGTACTAAAAAGGCCCCACGCGAGAGCCTTTGGTGTTTGCCATTGATCTCCAATCTCTCGGAGTTTATGAGATGGCCGTTGCTGAATGTCTAACAGCGATTGAGCGTATTGGTTCATTTGGTCGTCACCTTATTTGCCTATGTTGATTTCGTGAGGTTATCCCAAGCGCTAAGCACCAAAGCTCGCTTAATTGGTCTGGAAACTTGCAGGGAGTGCGATTGGATTTAGGCTTTGGCTTCGGCTTGTATGGATTAAGCTCTCTAACCTTGTTGACCTTCGCACGAGATTTGTGAATGTCGTCAATGGCTTCATCGAGCGTTAAACCTTTGTGCAATCGACGCCTAATTGTTGGCACCGCCGCGCCGATAGATTCGGCTATCGCCACTAGGCCGACAATGCCATTCCATACATGTTTGGGCGCTGCCATAACTTCTCATTAAATGACTTGATAACCTTGGCATTCAAGCCAGGCTATCGCTGCATCTTTGCCGATCTCACTAAGCAGAAGCTCTTTGTTGAGGTGTTCAACTGCGTCTGCCTCTCCAATTGATTCAACAATGTCACGAACTGGAACACCTTCGGCAGAAACCTCATCGCCTTGAATGGTGACTTTGTTGGATGAGAATTTGATGTTTTTCTTAAGCATGGCTGTATTTCTCCATAACCTTTCTTGCGTCGGATACGGCATTGCGAGACAAGTCGCCATTCAGAAGTGATTTAAGTGTTGAAACAAGTTCGGCTTTATCTTCTTCAGACTGGCTAAGCTTTTTGGTCAGGTTGGTGATGATGTCTTCGTCACTCATTGGTCGTTACCTTTATCAAAAACTTGTTCTTCCCAATCAATAACGTATTGAGAAAGGTTATTAGCATTGGCGCATCGCTCAACTTCAGAACGTTTAGCACCAGCGTTAAATGCTTCTTTTAGCCAGCCAACAAACTCTTGAGGAGTTCTTCCGATTAAACTTGCATCCCATACACGCTTAACGAATGTGCTATTTGCTTGAACTCCACCATGCGGTTTGTAAATCAAGCTTCCGTTTTCGTGTAAATAATATTCGCCTTGGATCATGGTCGTTACCTCAAAGAAAGGAGCCGAAGCTCCTTGTTAGTATTTATGCCGCAGAAACCATATCCATGGCTTCACCGTATCCGTCCCAGTTATCAACACCAGCTGCGTACAGAGCATCAAGCAGGTCTGCTTTGCGCATTAGCTCGTCGTATTCTGATGTGGTGATCGTGATGGTTGTTTCTGATTGGACTTCTGGCTGTTTAACCGGAGTTGATTCAGCTTGTTGAATTGCCTGACGCGCTGTTTCAAAACGGCTTGGTTGCTTATTGGTGGTTTGTGGAGCCGCTTCTTGATGCGGCTTTGATTCGGCCTTGGCAGTTTCATCTAGCTTACGCTGCGCTTCTAAAGCTTCGCGCTTAGCCTTTTCATCAGCTTTACGTTCTTCTTCTTGGCGAATGCGTTCACGTTCTAGTTCAAGTTTCTTCTGCTCAGCATCTTTGTGCTCAGCAATGCGAAGCTTAACCAGCGTCTCGAAGTCGTCGGCAGGTTTGAAAGCAATGGATGACCAGTCGTTGAACAGGAACTTGTATTCCTGATGCTGCTTAACGTAATCAAGGTTGGTTTGAACAATGTCTTTCTGTTCGGAGAGAGCAACCTTAGCGTTCGCCAGTTCTTCACTGATTGCGCTGCGCATGCTTTCGATGTTGCGTTTGCCTTTAATTGCTCCGGCAAAGTCAGCTGAGATGTTGAAGGCAACGTTGTACTTCTGACATGCATCAGCAATCAGGCCTTGAATTTCACCTTTAGCCTTCATGACAAGCTCAGTCTTAATCTCTTCTTTGCGAGACTTAACCTGCTTGTCGAGAGCCAAACGAGCCTGACGAATATTCTCACCGATAAAGCCAAGGTCTTTAACGAATTGGTCGATACTTTCCACCTCTCCAAGTACTTGGTGAGACATCAGGCCGAGTTTGTCTTCTGCAGACTTGAACACCTTGACCATGCTTTCGGCGCTGGCGAAGTCCTGGTCAGTTTCCAGTTTCTTCTTAGACTGCTCAACCAAATCCAGCGCTTTCGCTTTGTACTCTTCTAGGTTGCT
Source organism: Allocatenococcus thiocycli (assembly GCF_921292965.1). Lineage (NCBI taxonomy): Bacteria > Pseudomonadati > Pseudomonadota > Gammaproteobacteria > Vibrionales > Vibrionaceae > Allocatenococcus > Allocatenococcus thiocycli. The sequence goes on along the minus strand of NZ_CAKLCK010000029.1, from coordinate 97,298 downwards.
GGCAATCGCCAGGCCGTTCATCTTGTAGCTAATAGCAGGAAGATCTTGAATGACTTCTGCAACGACTTCAGGTTTTGATTCCTGAGTCACTTCACCGTTCGCCAGCTTAGCCTTGTACTCTTCCAAATCCACTTTGAACTGTTTCAGTCCCGCAAGCATCTTCTTAACCAGTGGCTTGCTTGATTCATAGTTCAGCTCGTTCCAGTTATCTTCGGTTCCGTCACTGGCTACGAACTTACAGAACGGAGCGCCGGATAAAAGCAGCTGCTGCTCCATTTGGTAGTTGTAGTGGTCATCGAGCTTTTCATTATGGATAGCAGCAATGACTTTCTTGTTTGGCGACTTATGCTCAAAAGCCATGCTGGCGTCCATGGTTAAACCATCTAGTGAAGCGAGTAGGGTAAGGCCTTCGCATTCTCCGGTAATGGTCGTTGGATAGAGCTCTTCTTCATAACGGTCTTCAAGTAGCGCTCTCGCCATATCTTCAAAACGGTGACCATCCGCGAAAATCTTTTCCTGATGGGCTGAAACTTCCGGTTTGATACCTGTCGCTTTCTCATGCATCAGTTGATCGCGAGATTTGTAAGGAGAGCACCCCAGTGCTGCAGAAACTTCAGAAGCGGTAAAATCAACAGAGTCACGTAATGCATGCCACTCTGCAGAACCTTGTTGAACGTTATGGAATTGAATGTTCGTTACTTTCATGATGTTTGCTCCTGAGTAATTGCGCGGATTTTGCTTTTCATTTCGTCGGTCATCTGGCCTTTGGACTCAGCCATTGAAATGATGCGCTCTGGCGTGTTTCTTCCTGATTCAATGACCGATTCCCACTTAGGAAAGTTCTTGTCGAAATCATCCTGTGAGTAGTAGGCAGGCTCTTTAACTGGATTAATTTCCTTCTCTTCTGCTTTGACTGGCTGAATGTCTTGAGATTCTTCAGCCAGCTGTATGCCGCGAAGTCGGTCTGCATAGGCTTTTCTTGCTGCAAAACCAAATGCGCGCCATTCAAGCATTTTCTTCGGATAGGATTTCCAGGTGTTGCGGCCCCATAGTCCAGCATGTTCCGCATCTGCCTGGCTGAACTCACCAGTGAACGTCACAACGTTACCGTTGATGTTTCTTTGAATGATGCACTTTGCCGTCATTGAGTGGTTGTCAAAGCCATCGTCGATACTGACCAAGTCAGGTGCAGACATTATCAAAGCACGAAGACCGTCACCCCAAACAGAAGGGCGACCATTCACGACCGCGATATTTTGCAAGGCTTGTACTGGTTTTAATCCGAGTTCAGCACCCATTTGGACAGCGACAAGCACGTTAGCCGGCTTGCCTTGATAATCTTTTGGCACCATTTCTGACTGAGCCATGAGTTCTGCCATTTTCATAGCTTCATCCAGTGACTGTGGGGTGAGTGAAAAGCCGCTTGTTGTAGCGATATTTGCCATTGGTCGTTACCTCAGTAATGTTTTGAAATTTGAATTTGCTCGAATTGAGTAATTAGGTTGGTTTCGAATTGCTGCTTTCGATCCTCGTTGAATCCCTTAAGCACGACTTTCCAATTGGCCTTGATAAATCGCTCGAGCAATTCTTTGAAATGCATTTGGTAGGTTTCAAGTTCGATAAGCTTGTGACCGCTCATCTGTGGCGCGAAATCAATCACCATGATGTTGCGAATAATTCCGCAAATCATTCGATGCGACATGTCTTGGTCATACAGCCAGTCAACGAACTTGCTTATGGTTAACCCGCAGAACTCTTTATTGTGAGTGATGCGTTCAATTCCATTATCGATGTAGGCGTCGAATGAGGATTCCTGCTCCTCGGGCACTAGCTTTAAGATATCCATTGAAGTATCCTTTTCGTGAGTAAGCCGTTTGGTCGCGGCTTGCTGGCTGATGAACTGAGTGTTCATTGGTCGTTACCTTTGTGACGGGACTTTGGTCGGTTACGTCACCCGATAGCCCCGCTTATGCGGGGTTTTTGGTTTCTGGAGCTTAAGAAGTGAAGCCCCTCGACCTCCTCCAGAGGCGAAATATGGTAAAAACCAGCGTTCTTTTAAAACCAAGGGGCATTGAATGTGGCACCCCGTACAGAATTCGAATCTGTAACTTTCGGATTAGAAATCCGATGTTCTGTCCAGTTGAACTAACGGGGCATATTTTGAAAGCGGCCTGCACAGGTTGTCAGTACTGCTATTTTTGTTTGACCGTATAGGTGACTCAAGCCGCTTTCGAAATGACTGTAGTTTTACTTCATTTCGGAAGGGCTCATTATCGTTAGCCTTTAACAAGATTTTCGGTTTACTCCGCTGAACCGCTTTAGTGCGTTCTCGTTCCACTTGCCTATTACTTTGCAGCCGTTGGCTTGTTCGAGGCTATCGCGGTCTTTCCCGCCGTCATAATGATCACAGGTTAAGGAGGAACCCGCTCATTCCGTAGCATTTTTGCTGTCCATTCTACGTCCTAAGCGCAATGGAATTTACTTAGGCTTCAGCTTCCAGTGCGGTGTAACTGGCGCGGATTACCATGTCTACACAGATACCGTCTTTAGCATGTACAAGATGCTTCGGTTGAGTGTTTAGTGTCATTCACCGAAGAACCTTAAGGTGAGGCACTAAGCCTCATCCTCTTTTTTCGCTTTAACCATCGTCCACAGTATGTATAAGACGATAACCATGATTGAGCCCTCAACGACAAAGCTAACAATTCTGCTTACCGAGTCGAAAAGAGCAACAAACACACATAAGAATGCAGCGACAATGCCTAGTATTTGTTGCTTATTCATAACTGGAGCCTGTTAGATGTAGTTGTCAGCGTTAAGGCCAAATGCTTTACCGATGTCTTTCAGTACAGCCATTTCCGCGTCGTCGATCTCGCCATCAGCGTCTGCAATCTCAATCGCAATGATGAAAGCTTCTTCTTTTTGCTGCTCGTCGCTGTTAACGTCTTTAAGCTCTTTCATTAGCTTAACTTTTGCTAGGCGAGCGCCTGATTCGTACATTGATGAGTACTTATCGATGGTTGCGCCGATTTCAGAGCCGAAGTGTTTAAGGTTATCGTTTGACTCGATGATCCCTTGCAGCTTCTCAAGCTCGTCTGCTGAACAATCGCCGTCAGCAAACGCAACAAGAACTGAACCTGCAACAATAGCTTCCATCAGGTCGCGGTTTTCTACTTTGTGAAGGTTTGCTTTGGCTGCTGCCGCTTTCTTTTTAAAAATTCCGAACATGTGTTATTCCTCATTGGTTGTAATTTGAAATCCCTCTAATGCAGTTTCATTAGGCCTTGTCGGCTTTGCCTTACTCCGCTGTCCGACCATTAAAAGGATTTCAAATCGGCACTCATAGAATGCCAATTTCCCGAGTCTCGAACGCACGTTGTGCTCAATGGCAATGTATTTCTCGTGACTGCCAAACGTGACTCTCGCATCCAATTCATTTCCACCGTGGATGATGCTCGGTGTGACCTCCAGTTGTTCGGTAATTCAGAACTGCTGGTAATCGTTCATGGTCCAAGTTGTTAAAGAGCGGTGTTCTGTGTTGATGGATTTAATTTAAGAAAACTTAAGTTTTAAGTCAAGTGTATTTTTAGGAAAACTTAAATTAATTTTTATGACTTATTAAATTTCAGTGAATTACAGGTGTAAAAAAAACCGCCACTAGGGCGGTAGATGTCATAAAAATTATTAGGCTTGTGGAATGAGCGTAACCATTGAGTTACTATACCTGCGTGGGTTGCTTGGTCGTGGCCCGCAAGCTAATGAATTATATTCATTGGTTGTTACCTATTGTGGCGTTGCCTTGGTCGGTTCGCCACCCGATTAGCCCGGCTTTATGCCGGGCTTTTTGGTTTCTGGCGGTTAAAGAACGATCGCTAAACTGGTTGAATAGCCAGCGTTATGAAATTAAGATGGATCTTGTCCTTGCCGTAGCTTTAAAAAGCGTAATACCGACCAGTGCGTTAAGGACACCGTTCTTTGACAATATAAATAGGTAATTACATGACCAACAAACATCAAATGAAAAATCACACCCAAACTGTACCTGTTAATGGCGTTTCAGTCAGAGTAGATGATGAGGGAAGATACAACCTCAACGATCTGCATGCGGCGGCTGTTATTAATGGAGAGGCAACAGAAGAACAAAGGCCTAGTCAGTTTCTTAGAAGCCGACAAATAAAGAGATTTGTTCAAACATTGAGCAAAGTGCAAAAATGCACTTTGGAACAAAATCAACCACTTAGTGTAAATCATGGCGGTAATAATCAAGGTATATGGGCTCACGAGCTTATTGCTATCCGCTATGCGGCCTGGATAAACCCAGAGTTCGAAATCCACGTTTACACCACATTCAAAGATGCTGTTCTTGGAGAGCTGGCAAACCTAAATCAGCTAAACAGGCTTGATCTACTTATCGCATCAGAATCAAAAGAAGTCAGCCAGTGCGCCAGTAAGATGGCGAAGTGGGGATCTGGCGGGCGAAAGAAAATACTTAACTCAGCCAGAGATAGAATGGTAGACAAGTTACAACTTTCCGTCCCGGGAATTGAATAAAGACAATAAGCCTCCTTTGGGAGGCTTTCTAAAACATCTTCCATCTGGCATCAACAACTACTCCAGCGACCTCGCAGTACTCATCTGCCATATTGATTCGTCTATAAGTTGGATCTGGGTTGAGTGGCACTAGGAACATTCCTTCAGGTTCGATACTGATTTTTTTAAATGTCGCCATATGTTTATCTTCACAGTAAGCAACGACAAAATTTCCATGGCAGTATTCTCGCTCTGGATCAACTAGTATCAACATGCCCTCTAAGAATGAAATTCCAGATCCTTGGGGTGCTGTCATTGAATGCCCGTCTACAACAAGCCAGAATGAATTATCACTACATTTAACCGTGCTATTTTCATATTCTAAGTCAAACGTTTGCACTGCGTCCTTAAACCTACCTGCTGATACCTTCCCTAGAATTGGGTATTTGTCTTTGTATGATGGTTGGATATCTAATCTAGTTACGTTATTTAACCCTTCATCAAGTAAGTCTGAAGCTGAGACTTTAAGAGCTTCGGCAAGCTTCAAAAGATTTGCACCTTTGGGCGCTGTATCTTCCTTTTCCCACTGAGATATTGTTACGTGGGATACGCCCACTTTGTCAGCTAAACCTTTTTGAGTGATTTTTAGCTCTTTTCTTCTGGTTAAAATCTTTGTTCCCAACGACGCCATAGTTAATCTCTTGTTAATTTAAGCTTGCTTAAATTGTCGCACATATTGATTTAGGTTTTCTTTAGTTGTAGAGTTAAAGAAAACTTAAACATGAAGGTCATGTAAATGCGTAAATCTGACGTTATTAACTACTTTGGAAGCAAGGTAAAAACCGCCAAAGCTTTGGGTATTTCACCTGCATCCATCACTCAGTGGGGTGAAATCATCCCAGAGTCACGTGCTTATCAAATTGAGCACATCACCAATGGCACCCTCAACGCCGACCATTATCGCAAAAAGTTAAAAACCGCGTAACTACAAGGAGTGATTGATTATGTTAGTGACATTTGACTCAAAGAAAGAAGTGGTTAAGCAGATCATCAAGCACACCAAAGGTGGTCGCGGTGCTTTGGCTGGCGCTATTGGCATGTCTGAAACCACATTCAACAACAAGCTTTACGAGCGCAATGGTTGCCGTTTCTTCGACGATGAGGATTTGGAAGCCATGGAAATTCACGCAGATACGTACTTCTTAGCTCAGTTCCGAGCAAATCAGCGTGGAGGCTTGTTCATTCCGCTTACTCAAGCAGAGATTGATTCTGAAGAACTCAGCGAAATCCAAATTCGTGAAATGGCGGCATTGGGTGAAGTGAACGTGGAAATTTCAAAAGCACTCGCCAATGACCAGATGATCGACAGCAAAGAAGCTAAGGCAATTAAGTCTGCGGCGATTGAAGCAGCTGCGCGAGTTATTGCCAGTAAGTTGGCAGCGATACGAGTGTATGGGGTGGAATGATGAGCAAAGCATTCAAGGTAATTCAGGCTATGGGCGGTAACGATGCAATTGTGATTCATAAGCCATTTATGGAGTTTTGTCGCAACTACAACCAAGCGGCGGTTTTATCTCAGTTGGTGTTCTGGTCAGGAACAAAGCCCAATGGCGAATGGTTCTATAAATCACACGCTGAATTGGGTGCCGAAACCTATTTAACGGTCGATCAGGTTCGTGGTGCGTTGGCGAAATTAAAAGATAAATTGGGCGATGCTTTGGAAGTAAAAATCAAGAAAGCAAACGGCATTCCGACGCCTTACTTTAGATTCAACCAAGAAGCACTGATTAACCTTATTTTTCCTTGTGAGGCCTTATCACAACTGGATTCGGTGAAATCCCCGAATCCATTCGGTGAAAATCCCGAATCCATTCGGTCAAATCCCCAAGTCCATGGATTCGGTGAAAATCCCGAATCTATAACAGATCATAACCATATAAATACTACAGATCTAAAAACTACCAAAAAGGAAAAATCCAAGAAGCAAGAATTGATTTCTAAAGAACAAATCAAGTCCATTTGGAATGAATCAGTTTCTGGCTCTAATAATCCTGAGCAAGCTCAGCTCGTTCGGGTGGTGCCTGAGAAATCGCTGAAAGACATTGCAAAGACCTACAAGCTCTACCAAGAGATTAAATCCTCAGATAATCAGGAAGCGCTTCCTATCGGTGACTGGATAGGGAATTACTTCCAAGCCGCCCTTAAGTTCCGTGCAAGCATGGGTTCAACTGACGGGACATTCAACTGGAAGATCAGTCTTGAGTACGCATGCCGACCAGCAACCTACGAGAAGGTGCTTAACTGGGGGACAAATCAATGATGAATTATCCAGCGTCTGACAATGCGCATTCAGCGGAGCAGTCTGTGATTGGCTCTCTGGTTCTGATTGGCGACATGACTCAAGAATCAGCAACAAAGCTCCTTGGGTACCTGAAAGAATCTTCATTCCTGCATCGCGCTCATCAGGTTATTTTTAAAACGATCCGAGATATGGCCAATCGCGGCGAATACGTGGACATGATTTCGCTTGAAGCCAGCCTGAATCGCAATGGCCACTTGGAAGACTGCGGAGGGTTGGGGTATTTGGTTGACCTGTGCAAGAACACGCCAAGCGCGGCTAACGCAATGGCGTATGCGGACATGGTTCGCGAGAATGCGATAGAGCGCGTCATCGCCAGCAAGTACCAGAACGCTTTGGCACTGCTGAGCGAAAAGGACGGGCGCAAGGCCAGTGACAAGCTCGGAGATATGATTTCTGAACTGGAATCCATCAGTGCCAGATCTTCTCGCGGTAAGGAATCGGGTTTGGTTCACATCAGCGAGGTATCTGAGCAATGGGTTAACGAGCTAGACCAACGATTTTCTAATCCAGAACTGGCAGCGGGTTACACAACCGGCATTGAATCACTGGACAAAATTTTATATCCGAAGTTCATACGTCGCGGTTCGCTTGTTGTTATCGGCGCTCGTCCAAAGATGGGTAAGACTAATCTGCTTAACAATTTCGTTTCTCAGTTTGCGTTTAAGCATAAAAAATCCTGCGCGGTGTTCTCGCTTGAGATGCCGAACGGTCAGGTATTTGAGCGCATGGTTAGCTCACGGGCACAAATTAACTCAGAGGTGTTTTACTGCGGATCAAGTGATGATGCGGATTTCGCAAAAATGAGCATGGCTGTTGGTGAGCTAAATAAAACAAACATCTATCTCGATGACACACCAGGCATAGATCTAAAACACATTCAGCGTGAAGCACGCAAGTTAGCTAAAAAGTCACCACTTGGATTAATCGCTGTTGACTACCTAACGCTGATGAGAGCCGAAAAAGCAGACCGTAACGATCTGGCTTATGGCGAAATCACCAAGGGGCTAAAGAACCTGGCTAAAGAACTGGACTGTGTTGTTCTGTTGCTTACCCAACTTAACCGTAACCTTGAAAGTCGCGCAGACAAACGACCAATGCCGAGCGACAGCCGAGATACAGGGCAAATTGAGCAAGACTGTGATTTGTGGCTTGGGGTTTATCGTGAATCGGTTTACCGGGACAACGTTGCACCAGAAGCCCGTGGAGTTACCGAAGTGATCGCAAGATTGAATCGCCACGGCGGGACTGGGACAGCTTACCTAAATCTCGTGAATGGCTACTTCGCTCAAGCTGACGCTCATCTGGTTCATCTGGCTCACGCATCCGGAGCTAAGAACAAAGGGAGTGATTACTGATGCGTATCACAAGCAAAGTTCTTCAATCAGCATCACACCACGAACGAGAAGGTCAGTTATTGCGCGCTGCGCTCTTCTGGCTGATAGCCTCTCGATTAACTGAAACATCAACAGTTCGCAAATCAATGATTGAGCGAGCTAGGGAATGCATCAGTAGCGTATTTGAAAAAAGGGGTAACGACCAATGACCACTCTATTGACCAAAGTAAATGCCATTAACGTGACGGAAGAGGCTTGATCATGGAAAAGATAAAAATTCTCTCACTATTTTTCATTGCTGCCGTCATCACCATGGTGGTTGGCATACAGATTTACACGATGGAAATTGATGACGAATGGAAAGGGATCATCTTGTACGTTTGCGCCTGTGTCGTGGCTTACGTTCTGTACGTCATTTCTGGTGAAGCAAAACGCGAAGATCTGGACGCATGGGAGGACGAAGAGTGAAAGATATCGTCATAAAGAATGTCCACGAGCATTTGGTTTCGTGTGGCTTTAGCGTTCAGAACTCCCTGACACAAGCAGGTAAAGCGTGGCAGTTCTTTCAGAAGCAAATCTGTAATTCTCGTGACCCATTCAAAGACGCTTGTGATTTTGCGGGGGGGCAAGCGGTACTAATAGAACCAAAAATCAAATACAAGTCGCCAAAGGCCAAGTCAAAACCGCGCACCAAGAAACCTCAGGAAGCTTTCAACTTTGGGGGTGCGCATGAGTAAATTAACGATCTGCGTTCTGCCAGATAGCAAAGCCGTTGATGCGCTGGTTACCTGCTACTCATACAAGAAAGTCTATGTGCATGACGGCAAGTCATACCTTGTTGAGGAGCTAAATCCGATCGGAAAAGGGCAATCCGCCCGACTTCAAGCAACGCTCAATCCCGTTTCAGACGAATGGGAGCAACTGCAAAAATCATACGAATCCATTTTTGGGTTATCTACGAATGGAGGAAGTTTCTGATGGCTAGCGCTGGAGAGCTGTTATTCAAGAGCAACATCAAGAGTCTTGGGCTTCCTGTTCCTGAGTCTGAATATCGCTTTAAAGGATTTTGCGGTAAGCGTCGATGGCGGTTTGATTTCGCCTATCCAGATTTGAAAGTTGCAATTGAAATCGAAGGCGGAGTTTACACAAAAGGTCGTCACACTCGCGGCAAGGGCTACGAAGCGGATTGTGAGAAGTACAACACTGCTACGGCTATGGGCTGGCGGATATTCAGGTTCACCACTGGCATGGTTAAGAGTGGCGAGGCTGCGCTGGCAATCGAAAGGTTCTTGTTGGATCAAAAAAGTGACGACAAGCAATTGATTAATTCGGTGGCGAGGTAGTTATGAAAGCTATCGAACTCAAAGCGGACATGCGCACCGTTGGCTCCGTCATTGCTCAAATCACAAAACTTGTCTCTGATGGTTTCGCTTTGCGCATCTCCGTTAAGCAGTGGACGGAAAAGAGATCGCTTAGCCAGAACGCACTGCAACACGTTATCTACAAAGATATTAGCGTTTATCTGGTTGATCATGGCCGCGACTGGTCGCCAGAGCGAGTTAAGAAAGCGCTGAAATATAAATTCCTCGGTGAGTACATTGAACAGATAACCGATGTCGTGACGGGTCAAGTGTATGAGCGTCGAGAATTGCGCAGCACAGCAGGATTAGATAAAGGCGAGGCCTATCACTACACCACGCAAATCATTCAGTGGGCCGAATCAATAGGATGCGAAATCAAGATACCAGCTAACTGCGAGTATCGAGATTTGATGGAGGAGCAAAACCAATGAGCGTTTTAAAAAAATCGATGAGAAGTAATCACTCAAATTGGAACTTCAGAAGTAAGGTTGATGAGGATATTAAATGGTTTGAAGATCGGCGTGGTGTAGCGTTGAGTAAAGAAGAAACGCTAGATTTCCTATTTGGCAATCACTCTGAATTTTCAAGAACGAGACTTGATTTATACCTTCTAGAAAAACCAAAAAAGACAGCTTTTCATCGCTTAAATCATCTATGGGCTTACCCGCTTACGTTCGCTCTTGCGCCATTTCGATACGTCCTCTACGGCGACATTGGCTGGACAAACAAGACTAAGTTTGGCCGGTTCTTATTGAAATCTTGTGGGTATAGTAAGGAGTAGCACAATGACTCTGGCCAGAAGTAAGAAAATACTCAAGTCTGCCAAAGGCGAAGATTGCACGCTTCGCCTGGTTGGCATCTGCAACTTTAATCCTGAAACAACCGTGGCTGCTCATGTTGGCGTTCGTCGTGGTATGGGGATCAAGTGTGGCGATAATTTCATTGTTTACGCTTGTTCTAATTGTCATGCCGTTATCGATTCAGCAGGCCGTGAGCAGTACGCCGCAGATAAAATGAGAGCTCTTGAAGAAACTCAGGAAAAGCTCATTGAGAAAGAGCTATTGGTGATTGAATGAGAGATTTGAGCACAACTAAAAAGATACTTAGAGCGTGGGGAAGCTGGAGTGACAACAACGTTAACTGCGATTGGTACCGAGAAGCGCCTGGCATGTCTAATGTTCTTCCCAAGGAGGCTAAGCCATACTTCGAAACTCTCTCAGATGAAGATGCAGCCGCTATCGAAAAAATCGTGTTGATGATGCATGATCCAGAAAACCCAAGGCCGATGACGTTTTTCATCTTGAGTTATGTTTACGGCCTGAATAACTGCGAGATAGCGAGACGAGCCTCTGCGTCTGATAAAAAAAAGTGCTCAGAGGGCAAGGTCAGAAGCGTTCTAATGCTGATGGAGACGTTCGTGCAAGGCGCGCTCACTGCGCAGGAAGATGTTGGGCTAACACTGAAATTTGAAGTTTGTGAGTGATTTTTTCAAAATAACCCTATTCGTTACGAATTTTTTGCCCTAGTCTGACAGTATAAAATCTTCGGCGGTCGCACTGTTCCGCTGCAAATAACCATTTCAAAGCTCGGCATTCGCTGGGCTTTTTTCGTTTCTATCGTCAGTTAAATTTAAGTTTAAAGGGACACTCCGGCAGGGGGTGGATATGCGTATGAATGAAAAAATTTCCAGTTCCTTGTCGTATGCGTGGGCGTGGTTTTGCGGCCTGTTTGCTTGGGCACCTGGAATCTCTCCAGATTGGTGGACAGTAATTATTGCTGCAATAGGTATGGTCATCACGGCAACTATTAACTGGCACTTCCAGAAGAAGCGATTTAGAGCGGAGTTTGGGGAGGGCGAAGGCTGATGGATTTCGACACTATATTCGATCGAGTGATGGGGGCTGAGGGCGGGTTTACCGACAACAGAAAAGACCCTGGCAACTGGACTGGCGGTAGAGTTGGGTCTGGCGAATTGAAAGGCACCAAATTCGGCATAGCTGCAAACACCTATCCAGACCTAGACATAAAGAACCTGACAATAGAGCAAGCAAAAGCCATTTATTACGAAGATTTTTATATCGCGAATGGCATTAATTCATTCTCAACTGCAATGCAATACCAAATGTTTGATGCGGCGTTTAACCATGGAATGCGTAACGCATCCAAGATTTATCAAAGAGCGGTAGGCGCCAAAGACGATGGACGCATTGGGCCAAAAACAATGAAGTGCCGTGAAGCGCTAAGTGAAGATGATGTTCTCCTTCGGTTCCTGGCTAAACGCATCTTGTTTTACACATCATTAAGTACATTCGCTACGTTTGGTCGAGGATGGTCAAACCGAGTTGCAGATAACCTGCTATACGCAGCACAAGACAATCAGAGTTAGGTTGGAATTATGATCGGAATTATCACAAAAGCGCTACTCGCATTCGGCTCTAAGCTGCTTATGTCATTCGGCAGCGAAAAGTTGATTGAATGGGCTTTCTTTTATCTTGCAGAGCAGATAGTGAAAGGCACTAAGACCAAACACGACGACGAGTTTCTTGAAAAGGTCAAAGAGGCTTACGGCGAAAAATCCGCATGAATAATCAGTCCTAATATCTGCAGGACTACATCAGAACCCAATGCTTACAGGAGCATTACTAATGACAAATCCAATCATGAAATATTTCGAATATTCGCACCTGCCTGATCATCTTCAAGAAGTCAGTAAGCCGATTGGCGATTTGGCGAAACAGATGGATGAAGCGCTTCCTGATGGTCCAGAGAAGTCAGCAGGCCTTCGAAAATTATTGGAAGCGAAAGACTGTCTGGTTCGCGCGAAGCTTGGTTAATCATGAAGAAAAAGAACAAAAAGCACATCAGAGACATAAACCTCCGCAAGCGCGGTAACTCATTCAAAAATCTCCCATGGAGACGTTGAGAATCCTTCCTTTCGCTACCGAAGGGTTTTTGTCATCTCCACAATAAGGAGGTGGTCCATCTTGGCGGCTCGGAAATAGACGAGAAGTGTGCCAATCACTCTGTGAAGCGTCACTTGGTATGCGGAACATTAATTCAGGGTAAAATTATGAAAATAACATCTAATTCCGAAAAGCTTATAACGAACCTATATGCACGTTCGAGTGCTGTTTTAGCCTCGGGTGATTTGGGTGGCGGAACGGCAACGCTGGGGTATCGCGACAGTTACGGAAACTTCGTCCCTCTACTTGATGAGAATGACGCAGAGGTAACATTAACTATTGGCGGTCAAGTACTTGTTGAGCACGGAAAAACAATGCCAATTTACGTCAAGCTTGAAAATGCTTTAGAGCCTAATTTAGAAATAAACGTATCAGTGGTGTCGTGATGAAAGCGCTGGTAAGAAAAAGCATCATCAAAAGAAGCTTGGTATCTAGTTTAGTTAGAAAGACTTTATTAGCTACTGGGAATAAGTTTTGGCAATACAACCGTGACGGTATTGATGACTACTCCAGATTCTTAGCGCCTATCCCAGCATTTGAGAATGACCTAATTGAATTTGACATTGAGTTTACAGGCATCGCTCCAAATACATACATCCTAGACGGTCGGGTGTCCGGATTAAACTCCGAGGGGGTCTTGCAGTTTAACGCATCGTCAGCACTATCGTTCAGTGGGTTTACTGCGCTAAAAGTTGATGGTGTGCCATATACTACGGGGATGTTTACCCCAGCAACCGGCGTCACGCATCACATTGAGGTAACAGCGGCTGATTTGACTTACTTGTGGTTTATCGGAGTTAGATACTCCGTATCCGGCTTTATCTCAGCAGTCATTAAGAATTTAGGTATCACTCGCGCTGTTCGTGACAACTTAGACCAATATCCAGATTTATTTTTTCCGATGGATGATGGATGGGCTAACAACCCTATGATGAGGCAGACAATTCCACATCATCATAAAACGGATGGTACAGAGTCTTATGATATGGACGGGGCTGTCTGGTTGGATTATGAGACTGAAGCAGCTCCGCAATACGTGAGAGTGACTGGCTATGAAACACTTGCTGAACGTGCTGTGTTGTCTGGTTTATCTGAGAATGAAGAAGCTAAAGCTAGCTGTCGTGAGGGGTTGGTTAAGAATGGGGATTTCAGGTTTGGGGATAATGGGAGTTGGTCTACGGCTGTAGGTTCAGGGTGGACATTTTCAACGGAAGGAGCAACATCTGTAAATTCTACGGTAAACTGTACACAGTTGCTTGTCTTGGATGACTCACAAGAATATATCTTAGACTTTGAAATAAAAGATACTACACTTGGTTCTCTAAGGGTGGAAGTCGGTTCTGGTAATTTTATTGGCTCTGGTTTGGTTGATGGAAACTACAGTGTAAAATTTACGTCAATCGCAGGTGCTGACCCAATTTATTTTTACGCAACATCAGGGGCACCGTTTTCAGGAGTAGTAACTAACATCTCAGTGCGCAAAGTAACTGACCAACAGGTGCTGACGCCTTATGTGAATCATGGGGAGTATGTGAACTTTAATGAAGAGGGCTGGGAATATGTCTAAACAAGCAATGTATAGGTTTATTCCGCTGGATGTGTGGGAAGCTACAGAAGAAGTAACAGATAGTGAAGGAAATATAACTCCTGTTCGTACTTGTGAAGATGTAGCTAAGTACCCTAATGCGCGAGTTAGTGTTAATGAGGTGGTGATTAGCTGCAATGACGACTCAGGCACGCATACCAAAGAAGAAGCATTGGCGCATATTGAAGCCAATTGGCCTAAGCAAGAAGAGCCTACGGATTAATATTTGTTTATAAAATTCTACAAATCACATTAGATTAGTGTGATTTTTAGAGAGTTATATCTGCTTCCTTGATGGCTAGTCTCTGAATTCTCGGGGGCTATATAAATTAAACCAGAGAATTATTCCAAATGACCACTATCGCTTATCACCACAAATCAAAAACCATTGCTTGGGACTCTCGTGCCACAGAAGGCGGGATTATTAAAAATGATTCGGCAGTGAAGGTACGAGAGCGAAACGGCGTGAGGTTTTGGCTGACCGGATGCCGAACTGATTACGAAATGCTTATTGATGCTTGGTTTGGAACTGAGCTTAACGTAATCCCAGAAGCTCAAGCGCTAGCTCTCGATGGCGAGAAGGTTTATGGATGCGCAGTAAACGACGATAAGATTTTCTGGCGTGAAGAGCTGGAAACAAACGAAGCAATTGGCAGTGGCCGATATTGGGCATTAGCTGCAATGGATTTCGGAAAGTCAGCAAAAGAAGCGGTTGAGTACGCTAAAACCCGAGACTGTTATACGGGTGGCGATATTCATACTGTGGAGCTACTGCCAAAGCAAGAAGCGGAACCATATATTGTCGCAAGACATGAAGACTTGAATAATCCAGTAAATTGGATTGACGGGAGAGTTGGCGGGATAAGTGGATACACCAATCAAAATCTAATTAACAGCCTTAGTGATGTCTATGCGGGCGGAATGGGAATGGGAAAAGCCCCAGAGAATAAGAAGTAGAGGTAACCAATGGCAAAACTCACTGACAAGCAAGAGATGTTCTGTCGTGAGTATCTCATCGACCTAAACGCAACTCAGGCGGCAATTAGGGCGGGGTATAGCAAGAAAACAGCATACAGCGCAGGTCAGAGGCTGTTGAAGAATGTTGAAGTCCAAAAACGAATCTCCGAACTTAAAAGCACTCGCATTGAAGAAACCAAGATTGACGCTAATTACGTATTGAACCGACTGGTTGAAATAGACCAGATGGATGTTCTCGACATTCTCTCAGAAGACGGCTCAATCAAACCAGTAAGCGAATGGCCAAAGGTTTGGCGAACTTACTTATCTGGTATGGATATTTCAGAGTTATTTGAAGGTCGTGGTGAAGAACGGGAACAAATCGGATTCCTCAAGAAAGTTAAATGGCCTGATAAGGTCAAGAACCTTGAGCTTCTTGGTAAACATATCGAAGTTCAGGCATTCAAAGAGAAATACGACCACTCATCATCTGACGGCACCATGTCACCAACTGCTGAAGGCAGAGATAAGCGCAAAGCAAGAATTCAGGAGTTGTTAAATGCTAAGTCCAGAGGTTCTTGATTCATTAACCGACGAAGAACAGGTCGAACTGCTACGCCTTCTTGAAGAAGAAAACGAATACGAAAAGATGCACCAGCTTTTCCAGTATTTACCATATGAAAAACAAAAAGAATTCATCGAAGCCGGTGCTGAATTTACTGAGCGCTGCTTTATGGCGGGCAACCAGCTGGGGAAATCATTTACTGGTGGCGCTGAAGTCGCATTTCATCTTACTGGTCGTTACCCTGGCACTGCAGGTTATCCATCTGACGGATGCTGGGAAGGTGACTGGAAAGGCAAAGTATTCGATGAGCCGCCCGTTTTTTGGGTCGGTGGCGAAACTAACGAAACAGTAACCAAAACCACACAGCGTATTTTGTGCGGTCGTATCGAAGAGAACGGCGAACCCGGTTACGGCTCAATCCCGAAAGAAGACATCATCAGCTGGAAGAAATCGCCTTTCTACCCAAACCTTGTCGATCACATTCTTATTCGTCATCACAAAGCTGACGGAAAAGAAGATGGGATCGCAATCTGCTATTTCAAGCCGTATTCACAAGGCCGCGCTCGATGGCAGGGTGATACGGTTCATGGTGTTTGGTTCGACGAAGAACCACCACTAGCAATTTATTCAGAAGGTCTTACTCGTACCAACAAATACGGTCAGTTCTCCATACTGACATTTACTCCACTAATGGGTATGTCAGACGTTGTAACCAAGTTCGTCAAGAACCCAAGCAAATCTCAGAAAGTGGTCAACATGACCATTTATGACGCTGAGCATTACACCGAAGAAGAAATAGAACGCATTGTTGCTTCATATCCGGAGCATCAACGTGAGGCTCGCGCTCGTGGTATTCCAACCATGGGTAGCGGTCGTATTTACCAAATCCCTGAAGAAAGTATTAAGTGTCAGCCTTTTGCTTGTCCTGAACATTTCTATGTCATTAATGGGCAGGACTTCGGGTGGGACCATCCACAGTCACACGTTCAGCTGTGGTGGGATAAAGACGAAGATGTTTTCTACCTGGCGAGAGTCTGGAAGAAATCAGAGAACACAGCCGTTCAGGCTTGGGGCGCGGTTAAGTCATGGGCTAACAAGATTCCTGTTGCTTGGCCTCACGATGGATATCAACACGAGAAAGGCGGCGGTGAAGAGCTAAGAGGCAAGTATAAAGACGCTGGCTTCAATATGCTTCCATCACACGCTACTTGGCCGGAAGGCGGTAACTCGGTTGAGGTTGGTTTAACTGAATTACGCGATCTCATGCTTGAGGGTCGCTTCAGAGTATTCAATACCTGCGAACCGTTCTTTGAGGAATTCCGACTCTATCACCGAGATGAAAACGGAAAGATCGTCAAAACAAACGATGACGTTCTCGATGCGGTTCGTTACGCCTACATGATGCGCCGCTTCGCTAAGATGATGCGCGATATTACCAAACCTAAAGAGAAGAAAGCACCGGCCCCGATAAGGCCAATTCCCAGAGGTAGATAATGGCTGAAAATAAAGAAAGGCTAGAAAAAATTCTGCGTAAGTTCGATGCAGACTGGACAGCCAGCGAAGAAGCCAGAACTGAGGCTAAAAACGACTTGTTCTTTAGTCGAGTATCTCAGTGGGACGATTGGCTAAATCAGTACACAACACTGCAGTATCGTGGTCAGTTTGATGTTGTTCGTCCGGTCGTTCGTCGCTTAGTTGCTGAAATGCGCAAGAATCCGGTTGATGTTCGGTTCAGACCTGTCGATGGGTCGGACCCAAACTCAGCAGATATTCTCATGGGTATGTATCGCACAGACATGAGAAACAACACGGCGAAAACGGCAGTAAACGTCGCGGTTCGTGAGCAGATAGAAGGTGGCGCTGGTGCCTGGCGCTTGTGCACTAAGTACGAAGATCAGAACCCGACCAGTAATAACCAGGTAATACGCAGAGAGCCAATTCATAGCGCCTGTTCTCATGTTATTTGGGACAGCAACAGCAAGCAGTTAGACAAAAGTGACGCGAAGCACTGCACCATCATTCACTCTTTAAGTCGTAGTGGTTGGGAGGACTTTGCAGAAAAGCACGGACTAGATGAGAGTGACATTCCATCATTCCAGAGTCCGAACGATTGGGTTTTCCCTTGGTTAACTCAAGACACGATCCACGTTGCTGAATTCTACGAGGTCGAGGAAAAACAGGAAACGGTATTTATCTACCAACACCCATTAACGGGTGAGCCTGTTAGCTACTTCAAATCGGATATTGCTAAGGTAATCGATGAGCTTGCCGATTCAGGAATGCAAAAGATTTCTGAGCGCAAAGTAAAGCGTTGCCGAACTTATAAGTCCATCATCTCGATGACCAGTATTCTGGAAGACAAAAAACTCATTGCCGGCGAATACATTCCGATTATTCCCGTATTTGGTGAGTGGGGATTTGTAGAAGACAAAGAAGTCTACGAAGGTGTCGTTCGTCTTACTAAAGACGGTCAGCGCCTACGAAACATGATCATGTCTTTCAATGCTGACACAGTAGCCAGAACGCCGAAGAAGAAGCCGTTCTTTTATCCAGAGCAGATTGCCGGTTACGAGTCCATGTACGAGGGGACCTATGATTTCCCGTATTATCTTCTGAACCGTACCGATGAAAATAGCGTTGATTTACCGCCAGCGCCTATTTCTTACATGGACAACCCAGAGGTTCCGCAAGCTAATGCTTACATGCTTGAAGCAGCCACTGGCGCAGTTAAGGAAGTGGCCGATCTTGGTGTCGATGCAGAAGCGGCTGGCAGTCAGGTTTCGTTTGATACCGTCAACCAGCTCAATATGCGCTCTGACTTAGACAAGTATGTCTTCATGGACAACTTAGCTACTGCAATGCGACGAGATGGCGAGGTGTATCAGTCGATCGTCAATGATACCTATGACATCCCAAGAAAAGTCATGATCACCTCGGAGGATGGTAGCGAACACGACGTTCAGCTAATGACTGAAGTTGTGGACTATCAAACGGGTGAGCGGGTCGTGATGAATGACATTCGCGGTCGCTATGAAACTTACACCGATGTTGGTCCATCGTTCGACTCAATGAAAGAGCAAAACCGGACAGAGATTGGTGAGCTTCTTACTAAAGTTCCCGCTCAGAACCCCGTTTGGAATGTTCTATTGCTTCAGTTCTTGTCATTGCTTGATGGCAAAGGAATCGACATTACCCGTGAGTACGCGAATAAGCAGCTTATTCTTCAAGGGCTCAAGAAACCAGAAACACCCGAAGAAATGCAATGGATGGCTGAAGCTCAACAGCAGCAACAGCAGCCAAATCCTGAAATGGTTCAGGCTCAAGGCATTCTTCTACAAGGTCAGGCCGATCTGCAGAAAGCGCAGAACGACCAGCAACGCATTCAGGTTGATGCTGTTAAAGCTCAGGCTGATATCGAACTCTCTTCCGCTAAGGTCGCTGAAATTATCGCCGGCCTTGACTTAGACAAACAAAAAGAAGCGCGAGAATTACTAAAACTTCTCGGCAGCTTCCAACAACAGCGCAGTGATGAAGCTCGCGCTGATGCCGAATTGATACTGAAAGATGCTGGGCAGCAACACCAACAGCAACTTGATGTAGCCAACCTCCTGCGAACGCAGAGATAAATTACCAGCAAATCGCTGAGAACAATTAACCTTCCATGTGAGAGTAAACATGAGTAAACAAACCGACGAAATTCAGGAAACTGAAGGCCCAACCGTATCTGACGATCAAGTAGTGGCAACTCAAGATGGTCAGGATGTTGATAATGCAGCAACAGACGTAGATGCAGAAGAAGGCTTTGACGTTGTTCTGAATGAATACGAGACGAAACCAAAACAAGACCCGGCAACCAACGCTGAATTTGCAAAACGCCGTATTGAGCGCAAGCGCCAAAGAGAGCTTGAAGAGCAAATGGCAGCGGTTCAGCGTGGTGAAGTTCCGGAGAACTTGCGGGTAAATCCTGAGTTGCCAAACCAACCAGACATTAATGACTTTTTAAGTGATGAAGCTCTGGAAAAATACGATTACGACCAGAACCGTGCCATTGCCGCATTCAATGCAGCAAACACGGACTGGCTAATCAAAGCGCAAGATGCTCGTAGCAATGCTACAGCTGAGCAGGGACGAAAAACTCAGGAATATACCCAGCAATCAGCGCAATACGTCGAGGCAGCAAAAAAGCATTATGACGCAGCTGAAAAACTAAACATTGCAGACTATCAGGATAAAGAAGATGCATTCATGACTGCAGCCCCGGCTAACTGGGGCGCAAATATCATGCAGCTATTTCCAGATAAATCTGCAGCACTTATTTATCACCTGGGCGCAAACCCAGAGAAAGTTAACCAGCTCAAGTCAATGAATGAGGCTCAAGCGCTGATTGAACTCACTCGACTATCTGAACGTTTAACTCTCAAGCCACGCAGCAAGCAAATATCTTCTGCGCCACCTGCTGATGAACCAATTACTGGCGATGTGACAGCGGCAAATCGTGATGCCGTCCAAAAACAAATGGACGCAGCGGCAAGCCGTGGTGACGTAGACACATACCGTAAGCTGAAGGCTAAACTGAAAGGACATTAATCATGGCTTTGAACGAAGGTCAAATTGTTACTCTGGCGATTGATGAAGTTATCGAAACGGTAACTAACATGACGCCAATGGCGCAGAAGGTGAATAAGTACACGCCACCATCTGCTGACATGCAACGCTCAAGCAACACTATCTGGATGCCGGTAGAGCAAGAAGCGCCAACTCAGGAAGGTTGGGACTTAACTGGTAATGAGTCAGATATTCTTGAGCTTAACGTCGCTGTAAACATGGGCGACCCTGACAATGATTTTTTCCAACTTCGTGCAGACGATCTACGTGATGAAACGTCATATCGTCGTCGCATTAATGCAGCGGCCAAGAAGCTTGCAAACAACGTTGAATCAAAAATTGCTAATACGGCAACGGAAATGGGTTCTTTGGTTGTGACATCTGCAAGTGAAATTGGCAATGCAAAGGGTGACGGGTGGGGTTTTGTCGCTGACGCTGAAGAATTCATGTTCTCACGTGAATTTGATCGCAGCATGGGCCTATCTTACTTCTTTAACCCGGCTGACTACAAAAAAGCCGGTTACGATTTGGTAGGCCGTGATATTTACGGTCGCATTTCTGAAGACGCCTACAAAAAAGGCTCTATCGGCCGTCAGGTTGCTGGTTTCGATGATGTATTGCGCTCTCCAAAAATGCCAACGCTTACCGCATCAACAGCTTCAGGACTGACTGTGGACGGCGCTCAGACATTCAAACCTGAAGCGTATACCACTGACAACGATGGCAACAAAGTTAACGTGGATAACCGCTTTGCGACAGTTACTCTGTCTGCGACTACAGGCTTGAAACGTGGTGACAAGATCAGCTTTGCTGGCGTTAAGTTCCTAAGCCAAATGGCTAAGAACGTGCTGACTCAAGACGCAACCTTCACGGTTGTAAATGTGGTTGATGGTACAGATATCGTTATCTCACCAAAACCTGTCGCACTTGATGACGGCACACTGACTACTGCAGAAAAAGCATACGCGAACGTGAATACTTCGCTTGCTGATACTGCTGCTGTGAATATCCTGAACATTGCCACCAAACAGTCAAACGTGTTCTGGGCAGACGATGCAATCCGTATCGTTTCTCAGCCAATTCCGGCAAGTCACGATCTGTTTGCGGGCATGAAGACCACTTCATTCAGCATTCCTGATGTTGGTCTAAACGGTATCTTTGCTACTCAGGGTGATATCTCTACCTTGTCTGGCAAAGCTCGTATTGCGTTGTGGTACTCAGTTAATGCAACGCGCCCAGAAGCGATTGGTGTAGGTCTATCTGGTCAGTCTTAATGGCCTTGTAATTGGGAGCTTCGGCTCCCTTTTTATTTGGATGATGATTATGAAATCTCAAAACAAAAGAGTAATGCTATATAAGCCTGGCGGTACCACTCGAGTATGGAATACGACTGCTCATACTCTTGTGGTTGATAAAGCTGATGTTGATTCGTATCTGGAAGAAGGCTGGCTTGACCACCCGTCTAAGCTTTTTGAAGAGACAAAAAAACCTGAACCAGTAGCGCCGGTACTAAAAACGGCCGAAGAACTGGCCGCGCTAAAAGTGTCGGATTTGGACGATGAGTTATCTGCATTGCCTTATACGGCTGATGTTATTGCCGCTGCTCGCGCTATCGAAGTTGACGGTAAAAACCGCACGTCAGCGTTAGAAGTTTATGACGGTGCACTTGAGTAATTAAGGCGGTATTCATGCTGATAACAACCAAAGGTGAATTGGTTCTTGCGGCGCTGCGTAAGTTGGGTGTGGCATCAAGTGCCACCCTAACTGACATCGAACCAGAATCGATGCAAGACGCCATCCAAGACCTTGAGTCAATGATGGCTGAATGGTACGACGACGGTAACGGCATTGATGTTGGGTACATCCTCGCTGACGAAACAACAGACGAGCCGTATGACGGTGACGATCACGGCATGCCGCAATCAGCAGTGAGCGCGGTTTATCACAATCTTGCTGTCCGCATCGCTCCTGACTATGAAATGACTGCATCAGCAAAGGTTGTCGCGACCGCTCGTAAAGGCAAGGACAAGCTTATTGGCAAGTCCGTCTTGAGCAAAACCAAAAAAGCCGCTTATCCGTCACGCATGCCAATCGGCAGTGGAAACACTAACGCACGAGTTAATAACTGGAACTATTTCCCGGGTGAAGAGTAATGCCAAAACTTCCGCTTATTAAAGGTACTGGCAAGAATTACAAGGACGCTGATTACATCGATGCGCTCCCTGTTAACATGCTCGCTACGCCAAAAGAAGTGATAGACGCCGATAGTTACCTGCGATCTTTTCCTGGTGTCGATAAAAAAGCAGACGTTGACGGTATTTCTCGTGGTGTTGAATTCAACACGCATCAGAACAAAGTTTACCGAGTCTGCGGTGGCAAGATTTACGCAAGTGAAGATGAGGTGGGCGATGTGTCAGGAAACAGTCGGGTAAGCATGGCTCACTCTGCAGTCAGTCAGGCTGTCGCTCATCAAGGCAATATGACGCTGTATCGATATGACGGGACAGAAAAGCAGCTTGAGAACTGGCCAAAAGAAGTTGATGGTGTCGAATACAGCCAATATGAAATCGGCAGTGTTCGTGACATTGTTCGCATTCGAGGCCGTTATATTTGGGTGAAAGATGGGACGCAGACTTTCGGTATTACTGATTTAACCGATGAATCGCACCCTGACCAGTATTCTCCGTTTTATAGCGCAGAAAGCCAGCCTGATGGGATTATTGGTTGCGGTAAGTGGCGCGATTTTGCGGTAATGTTTGGTTCATCGACGATTGAGTATTTTTCTCTGACTGGCGCAACAACGGTCGGGGCTGCGATTTATACCGCTCAACCTTCATTGATGGTACAAAAAGGCATTGCTGGCACACATTGCAAAGCAGAATTCTTAGATTCTCACGCTTTCATTAGTCATCCAGCCAATGGTGCGCCTTCGGTTTACGTCATCAGCTCCGGTCAGGCCAATTCCATATCAACAGCGACCATCGACAAGATACTGCGCGAATACACACAAGAAGAGCTGTCACTAGGTGTTATGGAAACGCTTCGGTTTGATGCTCATGAGCTGTTGATCATTCACTTGCCTCGTCATGTTCTTGTATTTGACGGTGCGGCTAGTGCTGGTGGTGCTCAGTGGTCCATTATCAAAACAGGGCTATATGATGATGTCCATCAGGCGATAGACTATTGCTATGAAGGTAGCGGTATCAGTTGTGGTGACAAGTACCAAGCGAGAACGGGAAAACTTAATTTCGCATCATCAGCACAATATAGCGTCCAGCAAGAGCACCTTCTTTATACGCCACTAATCAAGGGCGATAACGCTCGTTTGTTTGACTTCTCGCTCGAAGCCAGCACAGGCGTTGCTCAGATTGCGGATAAGTTATTTCTATCGGCAACGGCTGACGGCATTACATTTGGTCAGGAAAGGACCATTGCTCAGAACAAGCCATTTGATTACAACAAGCGTGTTCTCATGCGTCGAATTGGTCGCGTTCGTCGCAACATTGGTTTCAAAATTCGCATCATCACCAAATCACCAGTGACGCTTTCGGATTGCAGTGTGAGGGTTCAGTAATGGCAAACCAAGATTTAATGGATCCTATTGTCATTCAGGCAAGTCGAATTGATGCTTCCATACTGCCTTCTGTCTTTTCTCAGCCATATCTACTGTACGTCATTCAACAAAGTACAGATGTTGGTAACGTTGCGAACAAGGCCAACGAAGCGGCCGAGGGTGCATTTGATGCCCAAGAAAAAAACGATGAGCAAGATTTAATACTTGCAGACCATGAATCTAGAATCGAAGCAAATGAATCTAAACTTGCCGACCACGAATCAAGAATCTCTGCAAACGAAACGGAATTGGCTGACCATGAATCTAGGATTTCAGCTAATGAGTCTCAACTTGCTAATCATGAAACTCGAATATCAGATAACGAGACAACGCTGGCTGACCATGAAACCAGAATCTCCGAATTAGAAGACTACGTTTATCGGCAGAAATCGGAAGTGGTTTATTCCGGAATATCTCTGGCAATCACAACCACTCAGGTCAATTTACTTCAGTTACTCGGTACGCTAACGCCAACCAGCGGCTCTTTATCCCCGTTTTTTGATACCACGACCGGATTAATGACCGGGTTAAACAAAGATAAAAACCTTTACTTCAAATTGGCGATCATCGGTACTTACGACAACTCATCAGGCAACCGTTCCATGCAGTTTGATTTCGGCACTATTGTTCCTGACATTATCGTTAGGTCACGAGATGCCTCAGTTAGCACGGATAACATATTCATTGCTACGTTCTTCTCAGTCGAAACAGACGACGACATAACCGACCCGGGCATTGATATTCTCATCAAGGCCAACGGCAGCGGCTTCACTGCAACTCAAATCAAAATTATTGCAACTCAATAGGTAAATCATGCACCGAATAGACAGATTAACTGGCTCACAGCTTATGCGGTTGTGGGGCGTCTCGTCGTGGCCGAATGTAGACGGAGATTACTTTCTGTGGGACGGCGCGGCCGTGTTCGCTCTCCGCGATCGAGGTGAGTACGTTGAGATTCATATGGCGATGAAGAAAGGCGAACGACACAAGTGCAGAGAAGCGGTTTCTGATGCTCTGTCCATTATCGGAAAAAGAGAAGTTCACGCGCTGATAGAGAGCCAATACAAGCACGTTAGAAATCTAGCGAAAAATATGGGGTTTACCCACCACTCAGAATTCGAAGGTCTGAGAAAGGATGGCTCTGTAACGAAAGTAATTAAAATGGTGAGGTACATATGAGCTTTGTAGGAGACGCGATAGGGGATGTTTTTGGTGGTATCACTGGCGCAAGCGCAACTGAAGATGCCGCAAAACAATCCAACAAGCTTGGCTATAAAACGCTGGCGATGCAGCAGGATTGGCTTGATTACATTAAGGGACAATACGAACCCTATTCAAAAGCCGGTCAGCGAGCACTGAAGAAACAGGAAGGGTTGTTATCTGAACTGTCTGCTGGTCCAGATTATGAAGCAGCCGCCAACTCAGAAGCGTTTCAGGAAGCAAACCGACAGGCTCAATATTCCCTGTTGAATTCTGCTGAAGCCACGGGCGGTTTGGGTTCTACAGCAACAGGCAATGCGCTTGGTGCAAGTTCTGCAAATGTACTGAGCAGCGTCGCTAACGAAAACTACGGCAATTTATACAACTACTACAATGCGCTTGGTGCGATATCTGGGCAGGGAATGCAAGGCTCTCAAAGTCTGGGCTCGTTTGGCGGAAACGTCTTAAGCGGCATGTCAGGCACTCTATCTGGTATTGGCTCTAATACGCTAAATGCAGCAGCTGCCAATCAAGAAAGCAATACCGCTCTATTGTCTGCAGGGGCTGGCATATTAGCTGCCGGAGCTAGTGGAGGCACTTCTGGATCTGGTCTTTTTGCTGCGTTTTCTGACATCCGACTCAAGAAAAATATCAAAGCGACGGGTGAATTTACCAGACGTGGAAACGAGATTTACACATGGGATTGGAACGATAAAGCAGAGAAACTTGGGCTTGTTGGCTCAGGCCGTGGCGTTATTGCTGACCATGCCGAAAGCGTGACACCAGAAGCAGTATCTAAAGACAAATCAGGTTACAAGGTGGTTGACTATGCAAGGGTATAATCCAGATTGGAGCGGAGTTCTATCCGCTAGCCAACATCAAAGTCAGGCATTAGGTCAAATTGGCCAGTCAGTTGGTCAGGCCTTTGCTCAAAAGCGCGAAAGAGAGCAGTTGCAGCAAAAACAACAGCTGGCGCAAGAAGAAATCAGCGCAGCCATGAAGTCTGGTGACCCGAGCCAGATTGCAGAGGTATCTCTCAAATACCCTCAAATGTCGGAGGCCATCACAGGTGCGTTTAAATTCAAAGATGCAGCTACAGAGAAGAACTTTCTCGATACCAACTTCAAAATCCTGTCTGACCCGGATAATACTGAGAAGTATCTCAATGAGCGCGTGTCTTACCTGAATAGTGTTGGTGGCGATCCAACTGAAACACTCGGTCGTCTCGAAATGTACAAAAATAACCCTGAAGGCTTCTTGAAAACAACGGAAGAGATAACTGCATTCAAGGCCCCCAAACGATGGGATGCATATAACTCAACTAAGCCTGAGAAGATGACGCCTTATCAACAAGCTCAGATTGATTTGAGAAGGGAAGAGCTTGCTTTAAAAAGGCAGACGGCTGGAAATAAAAAGCCAACCCTTAAAGAGGTTTCGGGCGGGGTTAAATACTTTTCAGATGGCTCTGAAGCTCCAATCGGCAATGGCGAGTCCGTTGCTAACCCAGTAACTGGCAAGCGCTTTACGCCTGCTCAGGCTCAATCTGTACTGGCAGAAGCAAAAGAATTCCAGCTTAAAAACGGCGGTTTCGCGGTAACGCTCGATTCTGGTTTAAACACCATCGATAGAATGTACAGTGAAGGCTATGACCCATCAAAGGCCGCTTGGGTTGATGCTGCTTTCGGCGGCGGCTCTGTATCAAACTTACTTAAAACCCCAGAAGATCAGATTTTCATGGGGGCAGTAGATGAAATGATAAACGCCATTGCTCGTCGTGAAACGGGTGCCGCTATTACCGAGTTCGAGCGAAAAGATTTCTTTAACCGATATATGCCGCGACCAGGTGATAGTAAAAAACGCTTGGATCAGAAAAGAAACTCTCTTGAGCGTCAGCTCAAGTCAATCGCTGGACAGTCTGGTGGTGTGTATGAAGCACTTAAAGTAACTGGTGATGATACATATTACAAACCGCAGCAGGCTGAGCCTCAGGAAGAGCAAAAAACAGCATACTCTGAAGGGCAGACGGCAACCAACCCACAAACTGGTGAGAGATTAATATTTAGAGGTGGACAATGGCAACCAATGTAACTTTACCGGAAGGGTTTGTGGTTGATAATAATAGCTCTGAATTACCATCTGGATTTGTTATTGATTCTGATGGTTCGAGTCAAATTGAGGCTGAACGTGATCCTGCAACACCCATGCCACAAGATGAAGATCCACAACAAGCTAAACAAGTGGCCACGCCTTATAGCGATATAGCAAAAAATAAAGCGGAGCAATACTCTTACCAAACAAAGCCCAATGATAAATTCACACAGGATAAAAGCTCATTAGGTGGAGCAATAACAGGTGGCGCAGAGGTTGCTGCGAACTTATTATCTGGAGCTATTTCAACCCCTATCGCTGGAATTGCTGGCCTTGGCGAGTTAGCTTCTGGTGGGGATTTGAAAAGTGCAACTGACACTATAGAGTCAACTCAAGAAGCTTTGACTTACCAACCAAAAACAGAGTCTGGGATTGAGTATCAGCAAGCGCTTGGTGAAGCAATTCAACCAGTTGGTGAGGTTATCGAGTCAACTGGAGAGTGGCTGGGGGATGCGACTAGAGATGCCACTGGAAGTTGGGTTCTTGGTGGTTTAGCTCAATCAATACCTGAGGCGGTTTTAGAACTTGTCGGTGTTAAAGGCGCTGGGAGGATAGTTAAACCAAAAAACATATTAGAACCAAAACCAAAAGCCGCGCTATCTCAATCTGCTCCTGAGATAAAACAGTTAAGACAAGCTGCATCAAAACTGTATAAAGAAATTGACGATGCTGGGGTTAGAGTTCCTAAGTCAGACTATCTAAATCTTGGCATAAAGATAAACAACGTAGCAAGACAGAGTGGCTTTGATCCCAATCTAACACCTAAGGTTAAGGGTTTTTTGGACAGGCTTGAGAGTGATTACAAAAAGGGTCAAATTAAACTTAGTGATATTGATCAGCTAAGAAAAGTCGCACAAATACCAGCAAACGCAATAGATAATGCTACTGAGTCAGCTATCGGATCCAAGATTATATCAACCATTGATGATTTCCTTGATTCTCAAGGAGAGAAACTTGCTTCATCTGGCGGTCAAAATCTTGGCGGGAAATACAGAGACGCGCGAAATTTAATATCTAGAGTTAAAAAGGCAGAGGTAATTGATGAGGCGGTATTTAAAGCTTCAGAGGCTGCTAGCGGATTTGAGAATGGGCTGAGAAATGAAATCAGATCAATATTGAAAAACAAAAAGAAAAGAAGGGGATTTACACCTGATGAAGTAAAAGCCATGCAGCAGATAACTCAGGGCGGGAGCATGGAGAACATGTTTAAGAAGCTTGGTAAGTTAGGGTTTGGAGCCGACCAGCAAACAAACATGCTACTAGGTTCTCTTGGTTTTGCTGGCGGAATGCTTGCTGGTGGTCCATTAGTCGCTGCTGCCGTTCCAACCGTAGGCTATGTATCAGCTAAAATCGCCAAGAAACTTGGAGAAAGGAATGTCAGATTTTTAAATGACATTACCAAGGCTGGTAAAAACGGAGAGGAATTAGTAAAGGCTTATATCAAAAACGTGCCCAAGGTAGCGCAAAGACCAGAAGAACTTTCGGCTTTGCTATCAGATCCATCTATTGATGCGACGGATATATCTGAAATCGGTAAAAGGTACAGATCAAGCAAGAAGCTAATCGATGATGCTGCATTTATGACTAGGAAGCTAAGGCAGGCTCAACTGGCTGGTGCGTTATCAGCGCAAATCCCAGATGAGGGTGAACAGGAATAATTGAGTAAATTTTGATAATATTAAATATCACTTATCTAGATGGTTGCGAACATGAAGGATTGGTTTTTTAATGCATTCTCTATGACAGATATCATTTATTTTATTTCACTCTATTTGATAGTTGATTTTTGGATTCGATGGGTTTTTGCTGGTAAAAATGACAAGAGATTGCAGAAACATGAAGAAAGAATAGATAAATTGGTCGATGAGATTAATTACCTAAAAGGTGAAAAAAGTACGCTTGAGTTGAAAGTAGCCAGATTAGAAAACAATCAAAATGACTAGCTTGGTTTATTCCATATAACCACCAAGCGCTCGCGTTACAAACCATAAAGTAACCAACAAAACAAAGCCCAGATGCATGAATGTGCGTCTGGGCTTTTTGTATTCAAAACAAAAACCCCGAGGTGTTAGCGGCATCTCGGGGTTCTTTATTTCCAGCGTTAAGAGAGTAACGAGGACTTATGAATAATCTTAGCAAAATATTACAGGAGTTGCGACTCATGGGTGAAAGATTAACAAACTGGCGGTTCATCCTCATTTGGATAGTGTTTTTGATGTTCGGGCTAACTGGAATGATGTTCGGTGCCGCTAAGTTGTTAGCGGTTATTGGGTGGTAGCATGAACAACTCTCCAAGCGAATTCAGGAAAAATCTCTGGTCAGCAGTTGCCGGAATAAGCTGCATCATTGCAGTGTGGAAACTATTTTCTTTGCTGCAAATTGTTGTGCCATTACTACTGAAAGGATAATGACATGAATGATTTAGAAACATGGCGATTCTTGTTTATCTGGACGCCGCTGTGGTTGTTCTCGATAGCGCACTTGATAAAAGCCATCAAACAAAAGTAAGCCCCGATAAATGTCGGGGCTTTTTTATGCCTAAATATCAAACCATTTTCTCTGTAGCGGCTTCGTGAAGTTCACGTTATTGCCCCAAACCGATTGACGGTGACGGTTCGCCATTTGGGTGACTCTATCTAAGCTTTCGTGCAGTTCGGTGAACATCTCGTTATAGAAAGCCTGATACTCAGCTAAGTGATAAAGCGACTCCAACCGAACCTTTACGCCGTCCACGTTGTAACCATCATTTTCTAACATGGTAAGCAGCTCCATCTCAGGGGCGCGATTAGAAAGCAGTCTTTGTGGTGTCATGATGGCGTTTTGAAATTGGCGGTCGGAAGGGGAAGCGGTTTCTAGTGGGAAATGGTAGCGAGATAAATCGAGGTCGTATTGTTGGCCTTGCGTCATGGCATCAAAAGCGCGGATCACTTGAAGATGGAATTTAGCGCTAATCCACATGGCGTAAGCGTAAACCAGTTCTTTGCAGACCCAAGTGCCTTGGTTTGCTCCGCCTCGCTTGGTTTCTACGGCGATCTGCATATTTGCAGATCGGTTAATCTCGTCAATCAATTCTTTTGTTTGATCGACTCTCATAAAGAAAGCTGGCTGGTGGTTTTTATTATTGCCTGACGCCTTATGAAGATCATTCAAAGAGTACAGATTGTTATGAGTGCGGATTTCTTTAGAAAGGATAGAAAGATTAGACATGTGAATACTCCTTTGGATTTAAAGAAGCTCACCTCCAAACTGCGAAATTGGGTGGTGAACTGAACAAGGTTCGCAGTACCGCTCCAAAGGAAACGCGGCCGACCGAAGTCGCCTCATCCAGCCCACCATAATTCAGATGTGCGGATTTATCGCATAAAAAAACCAGCGATAAGCTGGCGACATGCGCCTCTGGAACAATTCGGGCTGCGAATCCCGGCACTGGATTTTGCCAGTGCCCTTAAAGATTAACCCTGAAATAAACGCAAGTCAATTTAACCAAGCCCGCTTCGGCGGGTTTTTTATTGCCTGAAAGGCTGAACACTTACCGGAGAAAGTAAGAATGACTTATCCAAATACTGTTATCAGTATGCCTTCCAACCTGTTCACGCTTAACGACAAGTTTAAAGCGTGTACGAATGGCAGCGTGTATGTTGGTCAGGTAGATACTGACCCTACAGTAGAAGCAAACCAAATTCAGGCATACATTGAGCAAGAGAACGGCACGTTAGTTCTTGTCGATCAGCCAATAAAAATTAATTCTGCCGGCATGCTTGTTGATGGTAACGGCCAAGTGCAGAAGTTCGTTCTCATAAATTCTGAGTACTCAATGACCGTTCTGAATGCGAGCGATGTTCAAGAGTTCTATTTTCACAAAATATACGATCAAGGCATTGCCGCAGCACTCGAAGTCGAAGAAAGACTGCTACAACCAGGTGCAAGCCTATACCGCGGCTCGAATGGCAGTTTCATCCAAGACGGCGATGTTGTGCCAGCCGGAACGACACATGTGAGTGTTCTGACTAACGGTAAGATTGAAAATGTGGCGTTGTCGCCTGTCGCATCAGGCACTGTTAGCAATCTTTATGACTTCAACGCCACAATTGGCGGGATTGATGTAGACTTTGTTGCTCAAATCACAAGCTTTGCTACGCTGGCAGATGCATTAAATGCCAATCTGGTTCCGTATCAAGCGATAACCATCACTCGATATGCAAACGGCCTTGCACCTATCGAGTCCCCACCAAAGGGTGGTGGTGATTTTGTTTATATCCCAACTTACCCAAAAACCTCACACAACGGTGGTACTGTCATTTCTACCACAGTGCCTTTTAGTGGTGCCGTATCTTCGATCCCGGCATTTCTGGACGGTATCGGAGAAACTTCAGAGGGCGAGGGTTGTCTTGTCCGAATTAATGAACTGGGTTACGAAACCCCAGAGATGTATGGCGCACAGAGAGATGAAAGCACCGATGATATTTATTCGATATCTAAGTGTGATGCAACCTGTCCCAGTCGCTATATCAAATACACATCCGGCGTCTATGCTATTGGTGCTCATCCAGATCACCCTGAAGGCTTCTCACCAAGCCGTGATAGAACAACACATGAAGGCGTAGGTTTTAGCTGGACGGGCGAGACTGGTCATACAATTCTCAAATACATTGGCCCTGTTAATGACATTTTTGCTGTCCTTAAACTGTCAAGAATTGATATCGGTTCTGATAGTGGCGCGTCGAGAAACTACATAGCAAGAAACTTTAAGCTTGATGGTAATGCGCTGGCTGGATTTGGTTTGTATGAGAACTACGCTAACAACGATTCGTTAGCGGAAAACATTGTAGTTATAAATACACGTTACCGAGCGTTCCATGTTGTTAAGTCTTGGTACAACAACATGCGTAACATTGTGGCGTATAACAACTATGGGGCTGGTATTGCTATTGCTACGCAGTTGACGGATTTAATACCAGAGTCAACAGAAAGCCGAGACTGTAACGGGTTAAACATCGTCAACCCTCGCGCGCACTCAAACGGTCGCCAGCTGCCAGATGAAACCACGGAAGATTGGGAAGCAAGACGCTTTAATGAAAGCGAAAACAGAATTGCTAACTGGGGTATGGCGCTCGGTCAGGTTCACGGCGTGACTATATCTAATCCGGTATTGGAGTATAACTACGGCCCTGGTTACTATCGTACG
Source organism: Allocatenococcus thiocycli (assembly GCF_921292965.1). Classification (NCBI taxonomy): domain Bacteria; kingdom Pseudomonadati; phylum Pseudomonadota; class Gammaproteobacteria; order Vibrionales; family Vibrionaceae; genus Allocatenococcus; species Allocatenococcus thiocycli. Next base: position 64,890 of record NZ_CAKLCK010000029.1, on the reverse strand, counting down.
AATGCTGGCGGCTCAGATGCACGTGGCACAACAATAACTGGCGGTTATGTTGAGCGTAACTGTAACCAGGCAATACTTGATGGGGTTGCTACTGACTTTTGGGAAGTGTGGCATGACAGTGATGATTCAGGTGTACGCTGTGAAACCGTAACTGGATTGTGGTTTAACGCCAGTATGGGCAGTTCGCGCGGTCGAGTAAAAATTACAGGCACCCCGAAATCATCAAACAACAACAAGCTAATTGAGTTCAAAAACTGTCCGAACATTAGTATTCCATCCCCGTCGCACCAGCAGTTCGGGAACAACTCAGAAGTTGGCGGCTCTAGCATGTCTAACCCGCACACGGCAGTATTCCAAGATCAAGGTCTGGCAGATACGGCAGTTACACTAAGGGATGCAAGAGACGGCACTGGGGTTGAGTTCGGCACAATTCGCTATGACACCTCATCTTCTTTTGATTCGTCAAAAGCAATTGAGTTCTTGCCTAGAGCCAGTGTATCTAACGTATCGCTAAGAACATCGATGAGCGCAACATCCCACGGCGCGGACAATACAGGCTCTAGTGGTACGCCTTCTTTAAGATGGACTGAGGTTTGTGCTGTAAATGGCTCTATCACTACATCAGACAGACGCGAGAAAACAGACTTCACAGCAATGCCGTCTGAGTTTGTTGATGTGCTTATTGCTCTTATTGACAATATCCAGCTATGGAGATGGATCAGTGCGGTAGAAGAAAAGGGCGATGAAGCAAGATATCACGTAGGACCTATTGCTCAGGATGTTTACGATGCATTTAAAGATGCCGGATTTGATGCATTTAATTACGGCTTTGTTGGTAAAGATGCGTTAGTGGAGCTGGTGCAGGTTGGTACAGAGTGGGTGGAGGACGGTGAAGAGACATACGAAAAGCCAATCTATGAAGAAGTGCCAGTTTTAGATGAAAACGATGTCCCATATGAGCGCTGGAACTTGCGCCATGGTGAATTACGTTACGCAATGATTTGGGCGCAACAGCAGCAAATAAAACAATTGCTGGCCAGTAGCTAGGAGGCACTTTGACCTTGCGCCCCAACTTAAAAATCTGGGGCGATTTTGGGGCAAAAATAACAAAATGGGACGCAAATGGGACAAGTTATTTTGCTAAATAAGCACGAATAGAGAAAAACAAAACCCCGCAACTTGCTGATATAAGATGTAATTATATGAAAGTAGCGAGGTTTGTGGTTTCTTATCTGTTCTCAAAACGATTATAGTCAAGTAATCCAAATTCGATCGGTTGATTTGTACGGTACCAATGATGAAGTCGATCGCTGAACGGCCAGAACTTTTGTGAGCTACGACGAATCGCAAAACGATCCAATAACTTAACGTAATCCTCTTCATTTTGAATATTGCTGAATTGATCGACAAAATCTTTTACTTGCGCTTCTTCTATCGAAAAAAACGCAGCGGGATAACTTCCAACCACACCACGGACGATAGTCATATCATCTTCTGAGAAGTTGCGGTTACTTTCTTCATCGAACAAGCTGGAGATATTTGTATGCGCATTATTGTGGAGCAGGGTAAAGAGTTCATCTTTTCCAGACTTGCTGCGCACCATCAACATAGTTATCTGAGGCACTGGTTTTAACCCTTCACCACGTACCTGTCCGATACGTTTTATCTGCTTTTCATTCTCATCGGAGAGCGCTGTATTGGTGATCTCATAACGAGGGCGCAGAATCGGAGACAGATCTTCTTTCAGCTTGTTAAGCAATTCAGACTTCGGATCATCCGTTTGGTAAACAATGCTTGTCGGCTGATTAAACGGCTTAACATTTCTCAATAAGAAATCCGATAATTGAGGGCTTTGGTCTTGATACCAGCTGGATTGCAACTGGTGACGCATGTCTGCCGGTAATAATGAGATAAAGTTACTTTCGCCTTCCATACGCAGAAAGTCCATAAACATACGCGTAATCAGTTGGTGGCCAAAGTTGCCGTAGACATCAAACCCGGCTACGAGCAGGTAATGGACTCTTTCGAGCAACACGTAATCCATGACCCAGACCGTTTTAGGCTGGTCGCCCACTAAACCTTGCACAACCGAAGCACTGTCAAAATGGCGGAAAACGGTCAGAGCAGCATTAGCGTTGGTTCCATCACCATCCCAGATAACGTCAGTAGACAGGTGCTCGCCATGTTTGAACCAATGGTTTGCAAAGTCCGACTTCGCTTCAAGGTAGCGAGCTTGTTGGCGAGAGTATTTAACCCAGTTCGCCACAGGCAGCGTGTTGCTTTCTAACTCGCTTGGCAGCTTTAAGTTTTCTGCTTGTGAGCGATAAAACTCGTTCACTTCAGGAATATCGCTTTTATCAGGGTCGAGGAAGAATACCCAGAAACGATCGTTAATGACGTTGAGTGCCAACTGACCACGGCAAACCGGACCTTTAATAAACGCCATAATGGTATTTTGCGCATTGTCGAGCATGAACTTAAAACGCGACTTCACTGGAATGTCAGTAAATGAAGTCATTGGGTTCGCGGCAACTTCTGGTTCATAGCTAGGTAGCTCATTGACCGTATAGTCAGGTTGAATAAACCACTTCTTCCAATTGTCGATACGCTGTTGATTTAACGCATATGGCATATGTGTTTTGTCTAAAATAGTGCCTTGCTCTGGAATGATTCGGTAGTAAACACGTTCCGTGTTTGGATCATCATATGGCCGACGAGTTGAAATACGTTTTACAGGCTGACCCGGAGGGGTCTGGGAGCGAACCAGAGAGAAAAAGCGACGGGTCGGCTTATCGCTTAGCTCAGAGAAATACAAATGAGATAAGAACAGATGCTCATAGATGTAGCGCGCCATGAGTTGGTTCTTGAAGTCATCCTGATTCAGTAACGATTCGTACTTAGTAATCTCGGCTTGTTCATGCCTGCTAATCGGCGTGTGGCTATTCATGACTGCGCCATTTTCCAGCCAGGTCATCAATGTAAGATACTCAGAGTCTGTCAGGTTTGGCATGCCAAAAGGCATTCCCCAAGTCGGGTTGTCTTTCTCATACTGCTCATATTCTTCGATGGTCGGGCAGGTTTGTTCTCTGTCTATCGAAAAATCAAACCCTTCCAACTGAACTTGATCGGGCAGAGGATGACGTTCTTTTTGCACTAACAGTCTTGCGATTAAGCCTGCATCCAAGTTCGCAGCCATGCTTTGCTCACGTTCATTTAAGACCGGGTGAAAGCCGGCATCACGCCATTCTTGAGTGGTTTCTGCGTCTTCAAAAAGACGGGTGGGTGCGACCGCAGTAAGACGTGTGCCTTCGTAAACCAGCTTTTTCGTCGCACCTCTATCAATGCCCTCAACCGATGAGAGTTTCAACTGACAAGGTGCGTCGTAGCACGCGTGACAAACCACGCAACGATTATCCACGATCGGCTTTACTTTGTTTTGGAAAAAGTTTGCATGCTGTGTTTCAGCACTCGCGGTACGCTCTCGTACCAGTTGAGGGCCAAAAAGCACGTCGTAATTCAGACCAGCATAAGTGGCACAGCCAGCAAAGAGACTAACAATGCAGAGTAAAAGAATGAGGCGCAAATTCATGGAGTTACTTGGGTAAATGAAGTTTAAACTCATTAAAGCAAAATAACAGATTAAATACCAAAGATTACAGCAAGGTGTTTAGAGTAAGGAGCCTAAATCAACCCAAAAGATAAACCGATCCTAGTTCCATAAACAGGTTGGTACTCCATATACAATTTGTTGCAAATAGTTAATTTATATACTATAAACTTTGTTGCATTGCGTTTGGTTTGTTCAGAATTTGTTACTACATAGTCAATACAGTAGTAGAGCCGATGCATGTATTTTGAAAAGTTGTATTAACGGACAAAAGTCAAAGATCGGCGTTTAGTTGAATGATGGCTTTATTGCTTGAATGGCTTGCCATGGGCGGCGACAAGTAGCTCTTTAATTTTTTGGCGCAGGGCAAGATGAGCAGGATTGTCAATTTCACGCTTGTGATAGACAAATTTGTAAGGGATGGAATGAATCGAAATAGGGCAAGGGAGCACTTGCAGGTTTAGCGCCTTACTCCATTTCTTTGCAAACGATTTAGAAACGACGCCCAAGCAATCTCGGTCGGCAACATATAAAGCCATGCCTGCCAGGGAGGATGTCACTAAATCGACTTTTCGTTCCTGTATATTTTCTTTGGCAAGTTGTTCGAACCCAGTCATGTTTTCCCATTTTCCCGAAAACAAACAGTGGCTTTCTTCATAAAACTGTTGTTTTGTAAGTGTTCCTTGGATTCTAGGATGGTCTTCTCGGCAAATGACTACCGCTTCTTCTGAGTATGCATCTTCAATAACAAATGCAGAGTCTTTTGTTATGACTGTATCTATAGCTAAGTCGACTTTTTGTTGCCTTATAAGCTCAAAGAGAATGTATTTTTCCGGTGGAGATTCATAAAACACCACGTTTTCAATAGGAGGCATGCTATGTAGCAAAATCTCTGAGCAGCATACTTCAAAATGGTTTTTATCAGATATTGCACTATCAATGATACTTACCGCTTGCTGAAATTGAGGAAGCAATTGATGTGCGGTGGAAGTAAGAGCTATTCCGCGGCCTTTTTTAACGAATAACTGTTTATCTACGACTTGTTCTAAACGCTTTATCGCTGCGCTTACTGCAGGTTGCGTCAACCCAAGTTGCTCCGCTGCCTTTGTGTAGGATTGGAACTCGGCGACGACCAGAAAAGTTTGGATAAGGTTTAAGTCCATAACGCTACTCATAAATTAGATTTATAGATCAACTAATCCTGACGGTATTTATCGTCTGAAATTAGTGCTTTATCTTATAACAGTAATGGTATTGGAATGCGAATGCCATTTTAATGCATCAGCGAACTTTTGGAGAAAATATGAAAAATGCGACCAAAACGAGCAGTAAAAAACTCGTACTTAACGCATGTACTTTAGCGCTAGGTGCTGCTTCTGCAACCGCATACGCAGCTGACAAACCGAACATCCTTGTTATCTTTGGTGATGATGTTGGTTACTGGAACCTCAGTACCTATAACCAAGGGATGATGGCTTACAACACACCGAATATTGACACGATTGCTCAAGAAGGTGCGAAGTTTACTAACTTTTACGCCCAGCAAAGTTCCACAGCAGGCCGTTCAGCATTTATTACCGGTCAGATGCCTAAACGTACAGGTTTGTCTAAAGTAGGCTTGCCTGGCGCACCTGAAGGTATTTCCAAAGAGGACCCAACGATTGCAACCATGCTTAAAGAGCTTGGTTACGCAACGGGTCAGTTTGGTAAAAACCATTTGGGTGACCGAGACGAGCACTTGCCAACAAACCACGGCTTTGATGAGTTCTTCGGTAACCTTTACCACTTAAATGCGGAAGAAGAGCCAGAGAATGTTGATTACCCTAAAGATCCAGAATTCAAGAAAAAGTTCGGCCCTCGTGGCGTGATTCACTCGTATGCAGACGGCAAAATTGAAGATACCGGTCCTCTGACCCGTAAACGCATGGAAACCGTCGATGGTGAATTCCTTGATGCGGCAGAAAGTTTCATCGAGAAACAAGTAAAAGCGGATAAACCATTCTTTACTTGGTTCAACACTACTCGTATGCACAACTTCACTCACGTTCCAGAAGAATATCAGGGCAAAACAGGCGCTGGATTCTACGCTGATGGTGTGAAACAGCATGACGATCAAATCGGTCACCTGCTTAATAAGATTAAAGAGCTAGGCATTGATGACAACACTATCATCGTCTACACAACAGATAACGGACCAATGATCAACTTGTGGCCAGACGCTGGTATGACTCCATTCCGTTCTGAGAAAAATACTGGCTGGGAAGGTGCATTCCGCGTTCCTATGCTGATTAAATGGCCAGGGCAAATCGAAGCCGGTAAGACGTTTAACGGTATGATGTCACTGGAAGACTTCTTCCCGACATTGGTTGCCGCGGCAGGTAACGATAAAGTAACGGACGAATTGCTCAAAGGTAAGAAAGTTGGCGATATGAACTACAAAGTTCATTTAGATGGCTACAACCAATTACCATACATTACTGGCAAATCAGAGGAATCAGCTCGAAATGAGTTTGTTTACTGGAGTGATGATGGTGACCTGCTGGCACTGCGTCAAGGTAAGTTTAAGTTCCACTTTATGATCCAAGAAAATGAAACGGGACTAGAAATTTGGCAGAAACCATTTACTAAACTTCGTGTACCGAAGATCTTTGACTTGAGCATTGACCCATTTGAACGTGGTGATACGGGCATGGGCTACAACACTTGGATGTATGAGCGTTCATACTTAATGGCACCAGCGATGGAAGAAGTAAAACAAGTGATGGATACCTTTAAAGAGTTCCCACCACGTATGGAAGCAGGTTCATTTGTTCCTAAGTAACCTTGCACTTAAGCTAAGACTAGAATAAAAATGAATGGCGCTCTCAGGAGCGCCATACTTAAAAAAGAAAGTAGAAAAGCCAACATTCAAAAGAGAGGCTGCATGAGCAAAACTTCACCACGTCATTCTACGGCTATGCCAATTGTTCCGATGAAAACTGCTTTCAAATCCGAGCAGGGAAATGAACGCCGCTTTCATGTGATGGCGAAACCCGGCGGCGCAAAGTGCAACATTGACTGCCAATATTGCTTTTACTTACACAAAGAAAACCTGCTTCATCAACCAAAACAACCCAAGATGGATGATGAAACCTTAGAGGCGTTTGTTAAGAGTTATATTGAGAGTCAAGATGGCGAACAAATCGTATTTTCGTGGCAGGGCGGTGAACCGACACTGCTTGGGTTAGATTACTTTCGTAAAGTGGTTGAACTGCAAAAGAAATACAAACCTAGCGGAATTCGTATTGAAAACGATTTACAAACGAATGGTATCTTACTCAATGATGAGTGGTGTGAATTTTTATTAGCGAATAACTTCCTGGTCGGCTTATCTATCGATGGTCCAGAAGAGCTGCACGACAAATACCGTAAAACGCGAAGTGGTAAACCGACTTTTCATCTGGTGATGAAAGCGGTTGAGAAGCTTCAGCGTCATGGGGTGCTGTTTAATGCGCTGGTGACGGTTAACCGCCACAACGTTAAGTACCCTGTGGAAATTTATCGATTCCTCACTCGCGAGTTGGGCGTGACTTATATTCAGCTTGCGCCCGTGGTTGAAGCGAATGACTTTCACACTACCGCGCCTCAGTTCTGGAACGAACAGATGATCCCTGTCATAGGGAGCGAGTTAGCCAAGCCTGGACATCCAATGTCAGTGGTGACGGATTGGTCGGTGGACCCTGATGATTGGGGCAAGTTCCTTAGTGAAATGTTTGTTGAGTGGGTGAACAATGATCTCGGCCGTGTGTTGGTCAACCTGTTTGAAACGGCGGTTGCTCAGGTGATGGGTAAACCAGCGCAACTCTGCATTACCTCAGAGTTTTGCGGTAAAGGATTGGCGATAGAGCACAATGGCGATGTGTACAGTTGTGACCATTACGTTTATCCAGAATACAAACTTTCCAATATTCACGAACATTCGTTGAACGAGATGGCATTCTCTACGCGTCAGTTTAGCTTTGGTATGGCAAAGCGAGATTCATTGCCGGACTACTGTAAGAAATGTCCTTACCTTAAATACTGTTGGGGCGAATGTCCTAAAAATCGCCTTATTAAGACGCCGGATGGTGAAGAAGGGCTGAATTACCTTTGTTCTGGTATTCGCCGTTTCTTCGATGACACCTTACCTATGCTGGTGGGTCTATCTCAGATTTTACAACAACAGAATTCTAAGTAAGGAAGACGAATGAACAACGCGCAGCAAGCAATCAATAGACTGATTGAAGAAACAGAGAAAAGCGTCATTGGTCAAAGCCACGTGGTGCAAGCGTTGGTGATTGGCTTATTGACCAATGGACATATTCTGTTGGAAGGTTTACCGGGTACCGCAAAAACGCGTTCAGTAAAATCATTAGCCAATCTTCTGAACACTAGTTTCGGTCGCATTCAGTTCACGCCTGATCTTCTGCCTTCGGACGTTACGGGAACCGAGGTTTATCAGGAGTTAGATGGCAAACCGCAGCTACATTTTCAGCCGGGTCCCATTTTTAACAGCATTGTCCTTGCCGATGAGGTTAACCGTGCTCCTGCCAAAGTGCAGGCCGCGCTGCTAGAAGCCATGGCTGAAGGCACAATAACTGTTGGCGATAAAACGCATGTGTTACCCGATCTATTTATGGTTCTAGCGACGCAAAACCCGATCGAGCAAGAAGGGACGTACCCTCTGCCTGAAGCGCAAATGGACCGCTTTATTATGAAGGTTACGGTGGACTACCCGGAAGATGCTGCTGAGCGCGAGATTATTCGTTTGGTTCGTAGCGAAGAGCTCGGGGCGGAAACCAGTTCCGAGTTGGTTACGCCGCAGCATATTGAACCCGATTTGGTTTTAGAAGCACGCCGTCAATTGCCCGATGTCGCGGTTTCTGAATTAGTTGAAGACTATATTGTCGCGTTGGTGATGGCGACTCGTAAGCCAGAGCGTTATGCAGACTCGCAATTATCTAAATGGATTGAAATTGGCTCCAGTCCCCGCGCTTCAATTTCGTTGGATAAGTGTGCTCGCGCCTATGCTTGGCTTCAAGGACGTGACCATGTCACACCTGATGATGTCCGTGCTATGGTCCCATCAGTATTAGGACACCGATTCTCACTCACCTATGACGCGCTAGCTGACGGTGTGGATCATCAACGAGTCGTTGAGGAATTACTCGATTACGTTGAAATCGGATAAGTGGTGGCAATATGGCAAAGCCGACACTTGCTCCTAAACCTGAAGAGATAGATCACCGTTTATATTGTGATTACGCAAGGCTGGTGCGATTACAAGCGCAAGCTGAGTCGTTTAGTTTACTCCCTCACCTGAAAGCTGGCAGTGTGTTATCTGGCCGACACAACTCTCTTTTTCGCGGTCGCGGACTGAATTTTGAAGAGTTGCGTCATTACCAATTAGGGGATGATATTCGTAATCTCGATTGGAAAGTGACGATGCGCACGGGAAAGCCTCATGTGCGCAGTTATACCGAAGAAAAAGATCGTAATGTCATTGTCTGTGTTGATCAACGCAGTGCGATGTTTTTTGCTTCCACAGAGGTGATGAAGTCAGTAGTTGCTGCAGAAGTTGCAGCAATGTGTGGATGGCGAGTATTAAAAGATGGTGACCGAGTAGGATTTGTTATTGCTTCCCATCAAGCCCTGTTTCATTCAAAGCCACAGCGTTCGCAAAACGATCTTTTAACACAGCTAAAACACTTATCACGGGCGAACCAATCCCTTAGCGTTGATTCGGTTGATTCTGAAAAAGTAACGTTTAGTCGCTGGATTGAGTTGATAAAGCGAATGAAGCTCAAACAATCCACGCTGATTTTTATTAGCGACTGGAGTGACTGTGAAGAGCCGCACCTCGACCACCTGAAACAGCTTCAACAGCACAACGACATTCTTGCCGTGATGGTCAGTGATCCACTTGAACAAACACTGCCTGATGACTTAGCAACATCAAAATGGGTGGTTGGTGATGGTCAATATCAGCTCAATTTGGATAGTAAAGCAAAAGTGCAAGCTGCAAGTGCAAAACTGGAAGCGAAAACAGACGTGCAGCGTCAATCTTTAGCGCAACTGATGGCAATTAAGCATCTGCCTTACATTGAGCTTGATACCACTGGCCAGCATGTCAAAGAGTTTCAAAAATTGGTAGGAGGGCGCTAGATGAGTGATCTTCCGCAACCCCCTGGCTCTTACATTCTGAGTGAGCTTCATGACGTAACCGTACCGCCCAGTGTCAGCTGGTATCCTCAAACTATTGGTTGGAAAATTCTAGCTGTGATATTCGTGCTGGCTTTAGTGTACATGGCTTATCGCATTCTGAGTAAATGGTGGATAAACCGCTATCGCAAGGAAGCATTGGATATGATCAGTCAGATTAATCCAAGCGACAGGGAGATGCCGAAAACGCTATTCTCGATTCTAAAAATTGTTTTGATTCATATAGACAGTCGCAATGCGAGACTGTTTGATGGTGCTTTTCTTTCTAAACTTGACGAGCTGGAACCGAAAAAACAGGCTTTCAATGATGAAGTTTCCACATTGTGGCTCAAGAGTATCGTTAACCCCAAAATCGAGCTTACGTATCAACAGCGAGTGCTTTTGATCGAGAAAGCAAACTTTTGGGTCAAAGAGCATTCGCATACGTCTGGCTCAAATATATCAACGCCAGGAACAGAGCCAAAGCAAGGTGGTCAGAATGAATGATCTCCACTCTTTTATGGGGCTGTCTGGCTTTGCGTTTGCGCACCCTTTATGGCTGATTATTTTACCCCTGCCACTCGTGGTTTATTATCTGGTTCCTGCTTACCGTACTAAACAGACAGCGATTAAAGTCCCGTTTTTTACCCAACTGGTTGAAGCCATTGGTGAAACTCCGTCAGAAGGTGCAAGCCAGCTAACGCCAAGTTGGTGGCAGCGCGCAACGTTAATTCTCTCTTGGATATTGGTTGTCTGTGCAATGGCTAAGCCCACGATTCTGGGTGAGCCGCAAGTTCGTGAAAGCCTTGGTAGAGATGTCATGGTTGTGGTTGATCTTTCTGGCTCAATGGCTGAGGTTGATTTTACCTCAAGTACGGGGGAAAAAATCTCACGCTTAGAAGCCGCCAAAGAAGTGTTGGCAGATTTCGTGCAGTCACGTAAAGGCGATCGACTTGGTTTGGTGCTATTCGGTGACGCTGCATTTGTGCAAACCCCGTTTACTGCTGATCAAAGCGTGTGGTTAGAACTGCTTGATCAAACTGACGTTGCTATGGCTGGGCAGAGTACGCACCTTGGAGACGCGATTGGGTTAGCGATAAAAGTGTTTGAGCAGAGCGATAAGACTCGTAGTGAGTTAACGCAAGCGACAGAGCGTGAAAAAGTTGCGATTGTATTAACTGATGGCAACGACACTGGCAGTTTTGTTGAACCAATAGACGCGGCAAAAGTGGCAAAAGCGAAGGGGGTTCGCGTGCACGTTATCGCGATGGGCGATCCCCAAACCATTGGTGAAACGGCGCTTGATATGGACACGATTACACGAATCGCGGCTGAATCAGGAGGCGAGGCATTTGAAGCGCTCAACCGGGACGAGTTGGCAAAGGCCTATGAAGAAATCAGCCTGCTTGAGCCAGAGTTGTATGAAAGTACGACCTATCGGCCTAAACAAAGTTTGCACCATTACCTGATGGTCTTGGTGGTATTGATGCATTTGCTCGCGTTCAGTGTGGCGACACTCAGACGAAGAACCAAAGCGCGCTTTTCGACGGGGAAAGTATCGGTAGGAGAGCACGATGTTTGATTCTCTCAGCTTAACGCAATTTTTTACTCAGTTTCATTTCATTCGTCCTTTGTGGCTATTGGCGCTGATCCCGATGGTTTTCCTGATTTGGCTACGCTGGCATGAGGAGAGCAAACCAAGCTGGAAAGACATCCTGCCCGATCATTTACGTGAGGTACTGACAATAGGTGAGCATGGCTGGCGGAAACAATCGCCACTAAAACTCCTGATGGTCAATGTATTCATCGCCATTTTGATTTGTGCGGGCCCAAGTTGGCAGCGAGAGGCGTCACCATTTGGTGAGGACAAAGCGTCAATGCTGGTGGTTTTGGATAATAGCGACTCTATGTTGCAAAAAGATCTGCCGCCAAGTCGCTTAGAACGTTCTAAACAAAAAATCCGTGATCTACTCGCTGAAAGAAAAGGTGGTAAAACGGGGTTGGTGGTGTTTGCGGGAACGGCACACGTCGCTATGCCGATAACACAAGACAGCGCTGTTTTTGACCCATTCCTCGCGGCAATTGATCCCGAAATTATGCCAGTTAAAGGTAAACTCGCGGAGCAGGCATTACCTCTTATTGGCCAGCAATTACAAGGATTAGCCGGCTCAACGGTACTCTTAGTGACGGATGGTGTTAACCCCGCCACCATCAGTAAGTATGAAGATTATTTTGCCGATAAACCCTATCAGCTGTTGATATTGGCCGCTGGCAACCCTGATATTGTCAGTAATAATCCGATCGATCTCGATTCGTTGCAAACACTTGCAAGTAAAACTGATGGAAGACTTGTTGAAGTAAGTGTTGATAACACAGACATTCAGCAATTGAGCCGGTATGTAGAGCGTAATATGCAGCTTAATGGTGAGTCTTCTATGCCATGGAAAGACATGGGGTATGTGCTTTTGTTTCCTATTGCACTGATTATGCTGATCTGGTTCCGAAAAGGTTGGTTAGTTCAATGGTGCTTGATCGCAATGGTATCTGGAAGCGTGATGATGCCCGGCGAGGTAATGGCTGAAAATGTATCGCTAAAAGCCGAAGAACCTCAAGTTGTACAAAAAGTGACGACGTTCGACAAAGCCGCCCAGTGGTGGTGGGACTTGTGGCTCACACCCGACCAGCAAGGTCAGAGGTTGTTCAATAAACAAGAATACTTAGCAGCGGCAAAACAGTTTTCTGACCCCTTGCGAAAAGGCACTGCTTATTACTATGCCAGTGAATTTGAGCTAGCCCATAGCGCGTTTTTAGAAATGCAGAATGATCCTTCGGAAGAAGTCAGAGACTTTGGTTTATACAACGCGGCCAGCGCATTGGCACGTCAACGTGAATACTTGGCAGCGAGAGACTTGCTTCAATCATTGGCGAACAAACCAACACTAAGCCAAGCGCTACGCCCTGATGTTGAGCATAATTTGAAAGTCATCGGCGGCATTGTTGAGGACATCAATCAGATGAGTGAAAGTCAGGCCGGAACGGAACAAGAGATGTCGACTGAACTTGGTGATAATCCGCAAACAGCAGAAGGAGCGGAAGAGCAAACGTCGCAAGAAATGATGATCAAAGAGACACTGAGTGCCGCAGACATATTAGGCAATCAAGAGGTGGCGGATAAGTGGCTAAAACGTGTCGAGTCTGATCCAAGGGATTTTCTACGTGCAAAATTTCAAATTCAACTCAACTCGCCGGCAGCGAGAGGTACTACTGATGAACGTGGTAATGATAACGAGGAGATAACGCAATGATGGAGCTATTTCGACGCGTTATGAGCCGTTACCTGCCTTGCTTCTTCATAGTATTGACCAGTTTCTGTACAAGCGGTTTGGTGAGTGCACAAGATATCAATCAGTTACAGCGCAATCATGATGTGGAGATAAAAGCGTGGGTTGGTAAAGCGACAAGTAACGAGGAAAATCGTAACTCACCCAACTTCAGTGTCAACGAGCAAGTCATTCTGACTATAGAGGTGGTGACGCCGCGCTGGTTTACTGGCGGAACGCGGATTGGCTCTGTGGAAATTCCGGATGTGATTGCCAAACAACGTAACCAACTGGCAACCAATTTCACTGAGAGAAAGGGTGGGCAAACTTGGTCGCGCCAACGTTGGGAAGTGACGTTGTATCCTCAAGTATCGGGTGATTTTGTCGTTCCTCCCATTGCTGTGAGGGTTCAGGTTTCAGCACCTGATGGAAAAAACGTCTCAGGAACCCTTTACACGCAGCCAATTCAGTTTTCAGCATCATTACCGTCTGGCTTATTGAGCGACAATACCCAGTGGTTTACTGCGACACATGTCGACGTAAATCAAGATTGGGAAACGTCTTCTGAACCGCTAAAAGTTGGCGATGCGATCACGCGAAAAGTAACGATAACCGCACAGGACAGCTTGTCGGTGTTACTACCTGACCTGCTAAAAGGTGAGTCTAACGATAGTTATCAAACTTACTTGCAGCCTCATCAGCTTACCGATACACAAACGCGTGGAGACTATCAATCTACCCGAACTGAAGAAAGTGTGTATGTGATTCAGCAGGGCGGAGAGTTCTCGTTACCTGCTTATGAGTTCCAATGGTGGAACAGCGAAACGCAGCAGCTAGAAAGCATCGTGATTGAAGGACAATCATTTCAAGCAAAACATACGTTAAAGTCGTTTGTTAAAGCCTATTTCGTCTGGATTATCGGTCTGGTGAGCACTTTGGTTTTGGGGTTTGTTTTCCTTCTAGCCATCAAGCGTTATTACCGTTCAAGGCCAATTCCACCATGGCTGAACTTGCATCGATTACTCAAAGAAAGTCGCTGGGGAGAGGCGAGAGCCGCCCTTTACAGGCAGTTGCGAGTGAACACTTCTGAATTGGAGATGCGCCATGCAGATTCCAGTGACTCATGGCAGAAAAGTTCATCTCGAATGCAAAGTGGAGAATGCAGTTCTAGCCTGATCAAGTCGATGTGGCGCAAAATTCAGATGAAACAAAAGCATCTTAAACTTCGCATACCAAAAGCTTTACCTCAATTGGATAAGTTAAAGCAAAGAGATGGTATTGAATAAAGCTGAGCGCTACTATAGTCCTTTGTTTTTCATTAAAGAATAGATGTTACATGAGCCAAGAATTTATGCGCCGTGCGTTGGAGATTTCTAGAAATGCACTACCAGCGTGTCAACCTAATCCACCAGTAGGCTGTGTTTTAGTTAAAGACGGTCAGATCGTCTCCGAGGGCTACACTCAGGCTATCGGTGGAAATCATGCCGAAGTGGAAGCGTTGAATGGATACAAGGGAACGTTAGAGCAGGTCACCGCTTATGTGACACTTGAGCCTTGTTCGTTTGTTGGAAGAACGCCTGCCTGTGCGGTGACATTGGTAAATACTGGCATCAAAAAGGTTGTCGTTGCCATGCTCGATCCCGATCCTCGCAACAGCGGCCGTGGTATCGCTATCTTAGAGCAAGCTGGTGTTGAAGTAGAAGTCGGAGTTTGCGGTGAGGAAGTGAGTGCGTTTTTGACGCCGTATTTGGGTAAATCTTAGTTATTTATCAAACAGACCACTTTAACCGTTTTAAGTAGGGAGTTTTTGTCTACACTCTCGAAAGTACCGAGCAGTAAGAAACGCTACTAAGCCACAGAGACGGATTTCAATGAAAACAATACGAGCGATACTAAACGGCAAAAAGGCTGGCATACCCGAGCTAAGAAACGCAATTATGGAGACGCGCGAGCAAGGCGTCGACGTGCAAGTTCGTGTGACTTGGGAATCTCAAGACATGTCGCGTTTAGTTAAGGAAGCCGTAAATGAAGGGATTACGCGTATTGTTGTTGCTGGCGGCGATGGGACGATCAATGAAGCAGTTTCGGCGATTGCCCAAATTGAAGACGACCAGCGGCCTGAACTGGCGATAATTCCACTTGGCACCGCCAATGACTTTGCTACTGCCAATCGTATTCCTGTTTCTATTTCTGACGCCTTGCATTTGGCTGTGAAAGGACAATCCGTTTCTGTTGATTGTGTAAAAGCCAATGATCGTTACTTTATCAATGTCGCTACGGCAGGGTTTGGTGCCGAAATTACCACTGAAACACCAGTCGAATTGAAGAATTTTTTAGGTGGTGGCGCTTATACCCTGACTGGTGTGGTGAAAGCTCTGGGCTTTAAACCTTACGATGGAACTATCACGGTCGATGACGGAAGCTACGAAGGTGGGATATTACTCGGTGCATTCTGCAATGGCCGTTTGGCGGGCGGTGGCCAGTCGTTGGCCCCAAACGCGATGATCGATGATGGTTTAATGGATTTAACGCTGGTTTGTCCATTCTTACCTCATGACTTGCCTAAAGTGATCGAAGAGATCAATAACCCAAGGATTACAGGCGAGTTCGTTAAGCACACACGGACAAGCTGGTTGGAAATTGACTTCCCAAATCCATTACCTCTGAATTTAGATGGGGAGCCATATCGCTCGCGTAAAGTACGTTTCGAAGTGTTACCTCAAAGCATTCAGTTAGTCCTACCGAGTGACTGTCCGTGTGTTGGCACGTCTGGCTAATCCCATTTATGTGGCTGTTTTGGCAGTCACGTAGCAGACTGAAAACGGTACCTTAAGTCGGTTAAACTCTTTAATCCAGCGCCATTGATTGTCTTGCAGTTTATCACCAGGGCCTTTCACTTCTATCCATTCAAATTGATCTCCCTTAAACGCAATTAGGTCCGGCATACCATTACGGTAGAGCTTGAGATCACGGAGTTGGACGCTTAATAGATCGACTAACATTGACGTCGGAATGGTTGTGAGTGCATGTTCGATAAGCGCTTTACTTACCGCGCCCCAATGAACGAACGGATTGCTTATCCCAATCTTGGCATCGTATCTTTCTATTAACTGTTTTGTATTTCCAGTTTCGAGGCTATTGAACGCGGATGTGATTAACTGTTCGCGTTTAGAAGCAAAGTCACTGTGATACAAATCGAGTGGGCGATGTTGGTAGGCGTTTATAAAAGCGCCTTCTACGGGAGCAAAAATGGCGTCCCAGAAGGTTAAACCAAACAATGCATTGAGCAACGTATTCTCTGCATAAAATACTTGCCAGCCCAATTTTTCAAAGTGTTCCTTAGTGACAAGTTCGACACGTTGTTGGGATAAATCCAGTTCGAGACGATGTTCATTGCATTGTGGCTTGGGTGTTCTTGGTACCTTTTGTCCAAGTTTTCGCTTTACGCGTTGTTCTAGCTTTTGTGCCACTTCAAACTCGGAGGCATTGATAGGTGCTTCTAACATACTTGTGACAATGTCACTCAATCGCGTGTTTTGCTCCAATTTATCATAAATGCGTGCGCGGCGTTCTCTACTCGGTGGGAGGTGGGTTTTATCAAAAAGCGCCAGTGCGATTTCAAGTTCATTGATACGCTCGTAGTCTCTGGCTATGTCGTTAAGCATGTGTTCACGCTTTCTATCCACGTAGTCATGTTTGACGGGGCTTGGCATCGCTTCAATGAGCAGGTCAAGGTTGGTCTTATCTTTACGATCAAATTGCCAGTACAGATTTGAGAGTTGACTGAGTTCAATCAATCTATCAATTTGCTCTCGCGAATCAAAAAATCGGCGCTCTTTGCTTAACTGATAGTGTTCGAACTGATGCAAGCCAAGATCATCGAGTACGAACTGGCTTAAATCCTGATGAGTATTGGCGAAGAATAACGTGAGCAAGACATCAATCATATGAGCGGCATTCAGCCGGATCACAGAAAATATTAGTAAATCAAACTGGTCGAACTCAGTATTGCTCAAACACTCAACGAGATTGTCCTTTTTCAGTGATTTAGGTAGCTCAGGGTAAAGCGCAGAGATTTCTGACTTGGTCAGTAAGTTAGACGCCAACTCTTGGTGGGACAGCGTAGGGGATAGCTCAATAAGTCCCGATTGTTCGAGCTCTGACAGGGCTTGGTGAAGAGAGGGAATTTCCTGATAATTGAGTTTATCACTGCGAAACAAACACCCTTTACGGCTATACAGTCGCACTAACAGGCATTGTGATGGTTTGCCCAGTTGCTTGAATGTTGTGAGCCAATGGTGCTCTTCCTCTAGTAATAAGTCACTGTACCAATGCGTAGCATGTTGGGTTAGTTTGAGGAAATTATCTAAATAGTAATCTGGTGCAAGTTCGACAGGTTTTTGCATAATTCGACAGGATTTTTATACCGATAACAAAAAAGGCTTAACCAATAGGTTAAGCCTTTTCATCATCAAATCAATCCACAATTATGCGATTTTAAGCTTCGCAACTTTTGCTTCAGGTAGTGGCTTAGTGATGAACGCTAATACGATACATACTGCCATCATTGCTGCAGAAACGGTGTAAGCCAGAGTGTAACCTTCGCCGTTAGTCATTGAGTAACCAACTACAGCTGCACCAATAGCGCCACCAATACCCCATGCTGTGTATAGCACACCATAGTTAGTACCGTAGTTTTTCAGACCGTAGAATTCTGCTGTAAGAGTAGGGAATACAGCCAGAAGTGTGCCGTAACCAACTGCTGCGATAGCGGTACCAATAATTAGGGTAAACTCTGAATCGAACGTTGCGAACAACGCCATGTTGACGCCTTGCAGGATGAAAGCAAGCAGAAGCGTGCGAACGCCACCAATTTTGTCTGCAAGCATACCAGCAACAACACGACCACCTGAGTTGAATACTGCAAGAATAGACGCCAGGTAAACCGCGTTAGGCAGGTTAGCTTGAACACTTGCAATTGTCGTGATGTTACCGATGATCATAAGACCAACAGAAGCTGCAAACGCATACATGATCCATAGTGAGTAGAACTGTGGCGTTTTCAGCATCGCTTTCCAGGTTAAATCGTCAGACTTTTTAAGCGCTTTAGGTGCTTGGCCTTCTTTTACTTTAGGCTCTGCTGGCGTGTAATCGGCTGGTGGGTTGTTAATGGTTGCTGCAAGTGGAACGGCAATCGCCAGGACACCAACACCAAGAATCATAAAGCTGGTTTGGATGCCCAGGCTTTCGATCAATGCAGATGTTACAGGCGCTAGGTAAATAGCTGCCAGACCAAAACCTGCTGCGATGATTCCGTTAACCATACCTTTCTTAGAGGCGTGGAACCATTTCATTGCAGAAGGTGACAAACAAGCGTAACCAAAGCCGATACCAGCACCAGTGATCACACCGAAAGTGATGTTCAGCATCAATGGTGAGTCAACAAAGCCAGATGCGATCATGCCCAAACCTGTTAGAACCGTACCAAGAATAAGGATCAAACGTGGACCCATGCGGTCTTGTAGGATGCCTGCAACAAGAAGACAGATAGAGAAAGTGATGGTTGCAGTTGCGTACGGTGCAGAAGCTTCCGCAGCTGTCCAACCGGACTCAGTTACCAGTGCCTTATTGAATACACTCCAGGCATATAGGATGCCAAGACAAAGGTTGATGCAGAAACCTGCTAGCAGGATGCGCATCGCTTTATCAATCTTACTCATTTTTTCTCTCGGTTAACTCTTTGGCGGGAGTATGGAACCAATCACTGACAATCAGCATTTGGAATTCCTTCTCTCCAGCATTAAAGAGTGGTGGGTTTAAAGGTGTTTTTTATAAAAATAAGTTTGCGTTTTTCAACATTTGACGCAATTGGCGCGGATTATAACCAATAAATATGTGATTGGAATCTCTTTTTGAGGTTAGTTTTAAAATTTATTTGAATCTATAAAACCATGTGCACCTCTACGGCGATAGATGTAAATAACTCGTTAATGGGGTTGGATGGTGTCGTTGTCTTGTATGATTCTGTACAGAAATGAGGTGAACATGTTGAACAAAGATATTTAGTTCACATTTTTAGAGAAAAGTTACGAAATATTTCCGTGTTAACACTTTGTGACAAGATTGCCTAAAATGAGAGCTTCTAAAGCTAAGTATTGGATACAAAGGATTTATAAGGATTAAGTTGTTAACCTTTTGTAATAAGGTCATTTGGCTGGGTGGGTTGTACATAAAGCGAGCAAAAAATGTGCTTGTAATAGCATGCAAAATGAGCAGAATATAGCGAAAAATGAGTTTTCATTTATGAAGGGATGCTTTTTTCGATTTATTGTGAGGTAACTTATGAAACTGTTCCTAGTGCTTTTCGCTTCTGTTTCTGCAGGTGTGGCATCGGCAGAGCATTTCCATTCATTTATGTTAGGTCTTTCTATCGCTTCCTTGGCTGTTGGTAGCTGCTACTTTTTCGCTTTTCGTAGCTCTCGCTTCCCGCAACTTGCGCTGTTCTTGTTGATCTGTGGCATGCTGTCTAAATTGGCGATTACCGTTACGGGTGTAATGTGGGGTATGTCTGCGGAACTGATTACTTCGCCTATAGTGTTTGCGTTGTCTTACTTCTTCTTCTCTCTGGCAGTAACGTATCTGTGGTTTAGTTACCGCCAAAGCGTTACACGAGTTCCAGAGCGCTTTAAAGCCGCGTAAAAAAGATAATGTTAGAAAAACGCCAGCGATAATTCGCTGGCGTTTTGCTTTTTGTTTTAAAGGCGAAAAACTAAGGTACGTTTCTAACCAGATATCGTTAGTGGCGGTTCTGGTACTTCAAGGAAGCAAGCCACAACTCGATAAAGCTCACCTTCTGCGACCGTAACTTCACCATCAGACTCGATTGCGAGTCGGCATGCCTTAACAAACCTTTCTCGTTCTTTCGGTTTTAACTGCAGTAGCAGTTCTAACGCAGCACGGCTCAAACTCCAGTTGTTATTTGCTTTTTCTAAATCATGTTTAGGAAACCCCAAACAAGCGAGCGCAGAGTGGTACGCGCGTTGTGCATGATCCTGTTGGGAGTGGCTAACCCAAGCCAGTTCCCTGAGCAACCAAAACACACTTTCTTTTAGCTGTTTTAATGTTTTTTGCTGCTTCGTATTCCCAAAAGAAACAAGTAACTGTTTTTCCAGCAAGTTGATCACGCACCATTCTGCCAGCGAGTAATCATTATCAGTTTGAGAAAGATCACGCAGCACTTCACAAAGTCTATTTCGCTGACCTTCGCTAAGGGATTTAAGGGCGGGTATTGCTAATTCAAGCAAAGGAAACCGGAGATGAAGCGGTATATCGTAATCGAACCAAGGGAGTAGCTTCGTTTGAGAGGAAGGTGGTACGTGACATTTTATCATCTCTCGTTGAATATCACTGCCATCGAAGATGATGAGGAAAGTAATGAAGCGTGCACTGTAGGGCTCACGAGCAAGGTCCACAAGTTCTGAAGGTAGTTGTTCAATTAACCGCTGGCCTGCGTCATTGAACTGAACAGGCGCTGTATCTGGCTTGTTGGGAGTTAATGGTGCGTTTTCCGCAAATCCGCTTATTTGATCACCAGTAAAAGTGGCACTGCTATTGTCAGTCAGGTGCGAATAGTTTCCATCCCAGTTAGGCTCAATACGGCGAATTCTTTCATCAAGCGGTGGGTGAGTTGCAAACAAACCAGAAAATCCGGAGAGCTTACTTTGTCCAAACATCATATGACT
This sequence comes from Allocatenococcus thiocycli, assembly GCF_921292965.1. NCBI lineage: Bacteria > Pseudomonadati > Pseudomonadota > Gammaproteobacteria > Vibrionales > Vibrionaceae > Allocatenococcus > Allocatenococcus thiocycli. The sequence continues at coordinate 44,002 of NZ_CAKLCK010000029.1, read as the reverse complement.
CATTTCGTCACTTGCTTTGGTATCAAGTGTCGAGCCATGAGAATTGCTGCCTATTTTTTTGAGTGCGCCTGCTATCCCCTGATCGTTGCGAGTAAACTGAACGGCACTCGCGTCGGCTAAAAACTCACGCTGACGAGAGATCGCGGCTTTTATCATAGAACCAAACAGTGTGCCCAACCAACCAAGTATCAGACAGACGATAGCGATCAGTAGAATGGCGGCATAACCTTTGCTGGAATCTGAAGAGCTACGAGAAAGTCCCCGAGATGTACGGTGAGAATTATCCAGTACTAAGTGGCCAAAATGAGCGATACACGTAATGCCGAATAAGACACCAATCAGTCGAGTGTTGAGGCGCATGTCGCCATTCAGGATATGGCTAAATTCGTGAGCGATGACGCCCTGAAGTTCATCACGATTAAAGCTATCAAGGGCTCCCTGGGTTACGCCAATGACAGCGTCGTCGATACTCATACCTGCGGCAAAAGCGTTAATGCCTTGTTCTTCTGCCATCAAGTAGACAGAAGGAACAGGAATGCCTGAGGCAATTGCCATCTCTTCAACGACATTAAGCAATTGCCTGTGCTTCGAATCTAACGTATCTGGCGAAATCAGTTTGCCACCAATACTTTCTGCCACTCCGCGTCCGCCATTTGAACTTAGCTCGCTAAGCCGAATGAATGAACTAACGAAGACAACTAACGTTACTCCGGCAAAGCTCAACAAACCATAAGTTATGAAGTTTTGGGTATCAAATGGCTTACCAGTGGTGCCAAAATAGATACCAATCGATGCAATACTAACCAGACTGGTGATGGCTAATATTGCCAGCGCAAACAGTATGACTAAAAGCCCGGTTCGCTGACGCGCAGTATCTTGATGGTGAAAAAAATCCATTTAAAATACAACCTTCGGCGCTTCTTGGATGGCTTCGCTATCAGCAAACTCGAGCAATTTACCGTCCTGGAATCCAAACATGTTGGCAAAAATGACGGGAGGGAAAGTTTGTTTGTAGATGTTATAGCTGGTTACCGAATCATTAAATGCCTGACGTGCAAACGCGACTTTATTTTCTGTACTGGTCAACTCTTCTTGCAGTTGGCTCATCGTCTCATTGGCTTTTAGCTCTGGGTAAGCTTCAACTACAACATTTAGTTTACCCAGAGCGCTTTGTAACATGCCTTCCGCTTGGCTAAGTTGGCTTATCGCAGCATCGCTGTCTGGCGCTTCACTCGCTGCCTTAAGACCAGATAATGCTTGGTTTCGTGCTTGAATTACACGTTCGAATGTCTCTTTCTCATGCTCCATATAGCCTTTCGCAGTGTTGACTAAATTTGGAATTAGGTCGTAGCGGCGTTTGAGTTGAACTTCGATTTGAGCAAAGCTGTTTTTGAATCGGTTTCGCAGAGTCACTAGTTTGTTGTAGATGCTAATGGCGTATGCCGCGATAAGGAGAACAATAACAATAAAGACGATCAGTGCAGTCATAATCAGTTCCAGGTTTCGAGTAAGTTAGGTTTTTATATAAGCTGTTGACACAGTAAGCAAACTCTAACGCGAATACCGTTACACATACGCGAAATATGTCACGTGTTGAATAATGTTAATAACTTGTGAGAGTGATTGGAAAGACAGGGAAGAGGTAATAGAAGATTGGGGTTACACCGCTATGAATGAAAAGGCCCGACGTTACATCGGGCCTTTGTGATTTTTGAAACTAGATGTTGTCAGCAGACGTACTAAGCACTCATTGGTACCAGTACCATTGTGCCTATGATTACTGTTACCAAGCCTGCCAGTACAGGTACAGAGGTACGTTTAACCACTTCGAATGGGCTTATTTTCGCCATGCCAGATGTGGCTACGATGACGCCTGATACCGGAGAAATCGTGCGACCTAGATTCGATGCTTGCAGCATTGGGATGATTAAGAACGCAGGGTTCAGGCCCATTTTCGCTGCCAGTGAAGGAGCAAGCTCCACGAAAGCATAGAATGGTGCATTACCAGATCCTGTAGCAATGGCTGCTGCAACAGTTAGGGCTGTCAAAATCAGCATCAGAGCAATGCCGCCAGCACCAGCCTGATCCGCTAGGTGAAGTAGGTTATCAATTGCGCCAATAGACATCAGACCTTGCGCAAATACACCAGCCGCAACCAACAGCATTACTACGCCTTTAAACGCGTCGGCCATACCTTCGTAACAAGAGTCCAGATCTTCCAGAGACTTTTTGCCGTCAAACTTGTTTACAACGTAATGAATAATCGCACCCAAGAAAATAGAGCCAACCACGATGGTATAGATATCCAGACTTAAGCCTGGGATGGTACGGCCATTGAAGAGAAAGACACCGAAGATTGGCAAAAACGGCAGTGCTGCATAAAACGCAGGTGCATCAGCTTTGATTTCTGATACATCAATTTTTTCCATTGGCGTATTTTCTTTCTTATCCAGATACTTGTTCCAGAAGAAAGCAGCCGCAGCCATGACGATGATGGCGCAAATCGATACTGGTAGAACGGTTTGCACAGCAAAGACATCAAGAGCCAGTCCTGATTTCTCTGCTGCGATAACCACGTCGCCTGAGGTCGGAGAAAGAATGATCGCGGCTGGTGACGCACAGACTGCAACGGCAGCTGGGCGCGAGATACCCATCGCTACCATCATCGGGAATAGCGTCGCCATCAAAAGTACACCTAAACCAGTCGCTGAGCTTACTGCAAGAGACATCAAACAAGCCACGATGTACGCCGCAACTAGAAGAACATAAGGAGACTTAATAACAGAAAGTGGTTTCGAGAACTGTTTTACTACCACGTTGTTGGCACCGATGTGTGTCATGTAAGACGCAAAGCCACAAAGCAGCATAATCTGCATGCCTAAGCCACCACCACGGTACTGAAGCATGTATTTAACGTATTCTAATGAGTCCGTTACCATGTTTCCGGTTGAAGTGATGCTCGATGGTAGAACTTGGTGGCCTAATACGCCAGTCAAGAGAAGCAAACTAATACCTGCGGTTAAAAGTACTCCAGCCGCTTTATAGCCTTTGACAATGAAATAGCCCACGGCAATGGTCACTATTAAGCCAATTAAGAGCTCTAGCATAAAGGTCTCCAGATGTAATGAAAAAAAGGATTAAACTGTTTCAATTTATGACAGAGAATGTACAAAATTCTTGGCTGTGGCACGAGTTGAATCTGGAACTTACATGATCTAAAACAAATTATAATTTAATAAGTAATGGCGATTTATTATTTTGTTTAACTATGAGTTGATAGGTGATATGTGCTGAAATTTATGCTTAATAAAGAAACAAAACACTAGGATAAATTCGACAATAAAACGGAGATGTGCATGGAAAGTATTCAAAAAGATAGTTAAAAGGTGATAGTGGTTTAAGAGGGATATAAAAAGCAAAAGCCCCGATGAATCGGAGCTTTTAACAGGAGGTAGGGATACAGTTACGCGTATTGACGAATCATTAGATTCCAGCTGTGCTGTTGTCTTTCAAACTCGGCTTTGATCTGCTGATACTTCAATTTGCAGAGTGAGTATTCATACTTTTTCACGACGTCTGCGGTCTTTTGACTGAACAGCTCTTTTCGAACCTCATAGTACTCCTGCATATGATGAACGAGAGAATCAAACTCTTGCTGAAGTTGGTCGAGAATCGGTTGTGTATTCGGCCTTGATTCTAGCTTTTCTTTAGTTGTCTTCAACAATTGGGTAGCCCGCGCTTTTTCTATTCTGAAAGTCGGCGTTGTACGTAATTTCGAGGTTAACCCTAACCAAGAGCAAGATTTAATCAGCCATTTGGTTGGGTCGTAATGCCACCAATATACGCCGTTACGGTAGTCATTCTCAAAGATGTGATGAAAATTATGGTAGCCCTCGCCAAAGGTAAAAAAGGCCAGGATTCCATTATCACGCGCTGTATTTTTGTCAGTAAACGTCTGTTTACCCCAAACATGAGCCAATGAATTGATAAAAAAGGTCGTGTGGTGGCTCATAAATAGGCGAACGGCGCCAACAACCAGTAGCATTCCCCATACATCACCATAAATAAGTCCCAAGGCAACGGGAAAGCCGATATTTGTCACTAGCGCAAGTGGGACATAGTAGTCGTGTTGCCACATCACAATCTTGTCGCGTTTCAGATCACGACAGTTAGTGTATTCATTTTGCTTGGACTTATTGTAATCACGTAGCATCCAGCCAATGTGTGAGTACCAGAAGCCACGCTTAGCTGAATAGGGATCTTTGTCGTTGTTATCCACGTGTTTGTGATGGACACGGTGATCGGACGACCAATGTAATGCACTGTTTTGTAGAGAAAATGCACCGCCAATAGCAAATACGAAACGTAAAATTGGATGAGCCTCATACGTTTTGTGGCTCCAAAGGCGATGATATCCCGCAGTAATCGACAAGTTGGTAAAACTGAACGCAATAATGCCCCAAATCAAATGTTCCCAGCCCAACCCAAAGCGGTAGGCATACCAAGGTGCAACAATGAAAGTAAGAACGAAGCTGGCCGAAAATATTAATATATTCAACCAGATAATAGGTGGTCTGTTTTGAGTCACAGTGTTTTCCTGACTTTGAGCTAACAACTGTGCGCTAGAATATCAGCGTACACATGTAAGTCAAATTGAAGTTATACAAATGTGATGATTCTTGTAGTGTATTCTCCATAAACTTGTCGGCATATTTTGCTTTTAATTAAATAATGAGTAGTATTAAAAAATGAGCTTTGGCTTAAGCTATGGAAAATCTATCAGTAAATAAGGTCTAAATTAGTGAAAAAGACCAAATTATGGCAGAAGAGCAGGATTTATAAGAATATAGGAATACGTAATGGATTTACGACTAGCGGAATATAAGGACTACGAGCGCATCGCGCATCTGCATGCAGAGAGTTGGAAACGTCACTATCAAGGCATCCTCAGTAGCAGTTATTTAGACAAAGATGCTTTGGATGATAAAATGCTGATTTGGCAGACCCGTCTTACCAACCCTCCGTTTAATCAGCACATTGTACTTGCAGAAGAGGGTGGTCTTTTAATTGGCTTTGTTTGCATCTTTGGTAACCATGATTTTGAGCGTGGAACTTTTATTGATGCATTGCATGTCGATGAGGCGTTTCGTAGCCGTGGTATCGGAAAACAACTCTTACTTGCCGCCGCTGAATGGCAGCAACAATTCTTCAAAGACAGTGGCTTATATCTGGAAGTCGTTTCACAAAATACTTCAGCAATTGAATTTTATCGCCATATCGGTGGGCGAGAGTGCCAGGAGCGTATTTGGCGCGCACCGGGAGGCACGGAAGTGATGGAAAAAGTGTTTAGTTGGCCGAGTGCGCAAGCTTTGGTAAATGGCATTGAAGATCATGTGGTCTATTCGTAGTTATCGCATTATCTTATGATGTTATATGCATAAAGAGCAGCAGGTCGCTGCTCTTTTTGTTGGGCAAGAGCAAGGTTGTTTAATATTTATACCATTCCATACTGTATATCGTGGTTGAGTCCTATATAATCACCAGCCCAAAAAGATAATAACAATGATAATCAGTGACAGATATGGAATATCAGAGTAAAGCAGGTAAGTTGGGTTATATGGATGCGATGCGTAAAGTTTATCAGTACGCAGAGCCCAACCTCACACTTGTTGGCTGGCTAGGTTTTATTGGTTTCCCTCTATATTACGTGGTTTGGGAAATGATGTTTCCACAAACTTATGAAAACTTACCGCTACGTTTGTTCTGCTCACTATTATTCCTAGGCATTATCTTCAAAAATCGTGTCCCGTCGGCTTTGCATCGTTACATTCCCATTTATTATCAGGTGACCATTACGATCTGCTTGCCATTTTTCTTCTTCTATATGTTGTTGATGAATGACTGGTCCGAAGTTTGGGTAATGTCGTTCATGTGTGCGATTTTCCTGCACATTTTGTTAGTACATGTCACCAGAGTCATGTTTGCACAGACCTGTACTGGAGTTGCGCTAGCGACGTTTTTTGCCTGGGTATCAAAAGGTTTCCAAATTGACATTGCAATGGATTGGGCACATGTTCCTATCTTTTTGTTTATCTATGTTTTTGGCAATATGTTCTATGTGCGAAACCAAGTTGAACATGAATCAAAAGTGTCATTAGCCAAATATTTTGGTGCAGGCATCGCTCATGAAATGCGCAACCCTCTTAGTGGTCTTTCTACGTCTATCGATCTGATTCGTTCTATATTGCCAGATAAGCAAATGGCCGATAGCGATCAATATCTTATGACGGGTAAAGATATCGCGCTGCTAAATGAAGTCAGTCAAGACGCCAAGAGTATTATTCATTCAGCGAATGAGACGATTGATTTATTGCTTACTTCTATTGATGAAAATCGTATTTCGCGTTCCACTTTCAAAAAGTATTCCTCTCGTGATGTTGTAGAGCAGGCGATAGACAGTTTCAGCTATGAGCGTTCGACAGACAAGCGCGTTATTTCTCTGGATGTGCGGGACGAATTCTGCTTCTTAGGTAGTGATACACTGCTTCAATATATTATGTACAACCTTTTGAAGAATTCTTTTCATCACCGTAGCTCCGAAGATTTTCATATTCTCGTAGAGCTAAAAACTGAAGAGTCGGTAAATAAAATCATTGTGACGGACAATGGTGCAGGTATCGCGTCTGACGTGATTCCCAATATTTTTCAGGACTTTTACACCACTGGCAAATCAAAAAGCTATGGTCTCGGGTTGCCATTCTGTAAAAAGGTGATGTCCTCATTTGGCGGTAGCATTGAGGCGAAGTCCGTTCTCGGTGAGTGGTCTCAGTTTACTTTGAGCTTTCCGCGCTTAAACTCTGACGTTGTCACAAAGATCAAACAAGAACTCATTATGTTAAAGAAGGTTCTTGTTGTGTCGAATCAGGACATACTTCTCTCCAGAGGTTATGAGACGAGCAGCCAAATGGGTTTTTCGCTGAAGTGCATGCAAGTAAATGAAGCACTTGATCACAAGCAAAATGATTGTGATTACGATGCGATTTTTATTGATTTACATAGCTTAGACAGCGCTGTTGAACAACTCCAGCAATTAGTATCCTTGTTCGCCTACAGCGAAGCACGCATCGTTTACTTATTTGAGCGTCATCCAGTTCCCAAAGAATATCAGCCAGTTAATGAACCGATATGGGTAGAAACGCAAGCTTGGTTGCTTAATACAGCAAATACTATTGATCAAATTCTTTTTGAGCCACGTGATACCACGGTCTCATCAAGCAACAGTGAAACAGTGGCGTCAGTGCACCCGGACCGACACACAATTATGGTAGTAGATGACAACGAGTCACTACGAAAATTTACCGCTATGTTGTTAGAAAAGCAGGGGTTTGATGTCATTCAGAAAGAAGACGGACAACAAGCCGTCGAAGCGTTAGAAACAGAGCGTATCGATGTGATTCTCATGGACATTGAAATGCCAGTGATGGATGGGATTGAAGCATCAAGAGTGATCCGAAACTCTAACAAGCGTTATGCGTCGGTCCCTATTATTGCTTATACAGGAGATAGCACAGGCATTACTTTGGATAAAATTGACTCTTCCGGTATGTCTGATTTCATTGTGAAACCAGCCGATAAAAGCCGCATACTCGATAAAATAGCTAGTTGGGTATAATACCAATCTAAATAAGTATTTAATCATTCTTGCTAGGTAAAATCGCTGATAGCTGCGTTATAGATTTTGAAATTAGAATAACTAGTTACTGCAATCTATGCCTTGCTCTAAGTGATTTTTCCAGCGCAATTAAAAGACCATCTACTTATCCAGATTGGTATAAAAAGCTCAGCATTAGGCTGAGCTTTTCGGTATAGGGTTTAAAGAGTGGGATTAACGCTTGTTACGCAAGTAGCGTTTACGTCGTTCTTCTTTACGTTTGGCTTTTTCTTCTTCTTTACGCGCAGTTTCGACTTCCACTTCGATAAGCTCTTGCGTAATCATTTCTGGTCGCTCTAAAGTGATCTGGCCTAACGTTCCCTGACGTAATTCATGAAGCAGAATTTCAGATACTTTGTGTAGATCAACACGGCCACCTGCACGTAACGCGCCTCGACGACGACCAATCTCTTCCATGATTTCGATATCAGATTCTGGAAGCTCTTCAATTTGATAACGTTGTTTCAGCTTCTCAGGGTATTGAGCGGCTAAGTATTCGATGGTGTAAAATGCCACTTCATCATATTCCATCGCGGTATCTTTCACGGCACCTGTTGCAGCAAGACGAAAACCACTGTGCGGGTTTTCTACTTTTGGCCATAAAATTCCTGGCGTGTCAGATAGAACAATACCATTTTGAAGGTTGATACGCTGTTGACGACGCGTTACCGCAGGTTGGTTACCCGTTACGGCGATCGTACGACCTGCAAGCGTATTGATGATGGTTGATTTACCAACGTTTGGAATGCCCATGATCATGGTACGAATGTTTTTGCCGATTTCTTCGCGGTGAGGTGCAAGCTTACGGCAAAGTTCCATAATTTTATGAACTTCCTGAGGCTCAGACGTTGTGATAGCCATCGCTTTCACATTCTGTTCTTGCTCAAGGTGATCAATCCAGAGCTGAGTCATTTCTGGGTCTGCCAAATCGCGTTTGTTCAATACCTTAACGACCGGCTTGTCACCACGAATCTGAGAAATCAAAGGGTTTTCGCTACTAAAAGGAATACGGGCATCCAGTACTTCGATGATCACATCCACTTGTGGGATCGCTTCTTCGATCTCTTTACGTGCTTTGTGCATGTGGCCAGGAAACCACTGGATTGAGTTATTAACCATTTGAGTTACTACCTTAAATTCTGTGCTCATACGGGGTACGGTTACTAACCTGAATACTTGGCGGAACGCTTTGATATGGCCAGTATACTGGAAGTTGTAAGTATCTTTCCTATGTACCGCAGAGTTGAGCTTCATTCTGCTGTTAATCGTGTAGTTTATCACGTAATCCCATTAAGCACTCAAGATGATGGCGAAAAACCGTTTACTCAGTATTAAGTGCCGAATATTTGAGCTTACAGTTATTCATCCTCATCTTTACAAATGTAAGATGCAATCTGGTTAATATTATTTGCTGAGATATTGAGCGCAAAAAGAATGTAGTCAAAGGTGGAAGATTCTGTAGGAATGTACTTACTAATTTTAAAATAATCTTTATATATCAATAGAATATGTATGTTTTGTTGTGGTGTTGATATTTGACTTTTGAGCCTCTCAGATTAATCTGACTTCCCAATCAGAGGAAGTCGTTATGATCAGCATTTTAAGAAAACTATTCTTGCTATCCGTTACGTTATTTAGCGTTGTGGTTTCTTTTAATGCACCTGCGGACTCAACGATTAAAGAGCGAAAAGACACGGTGGTTGTTGGCGTGATTACTCAGCACAATGCCGGTGACTCAATGCTTGATAGTATTGGTCCTTTCTATGACATCAACCTTGATTACCTGACCAACATTTCAAAAGCGCTTAACTTCAAGCTAGAGCTTCGTCCTTACAAACATATTCCTCCGTTGTTAGCTGACGTAGAGAGCGGTGTCATCGATGGCGCAGTTGGGTTTAGCAAAACAAGTGAAAGGGAAGGTCGCTTCCTGTTTTCGCAGCCATTCTTTTCAAGCACCATTGCAGTTTGGTATCAAGATGCCAGCCTTAAGCAACGATCAAATCAGGAAATTTACTGGGTTTGTGTTGAAGGCAGCTCATATTGTCACAACCTTAAATCTCAGGGGTTCGACAACATCAGTTACGCCAGAACGCGATTAGAAGCCTTTGAAAAGGTCCGTTCTGGTCAAGCGAATGCACTCATTTCTACTTATGTCGCGATCAACCAATATCTTGATCAGCACAATGTCGTTAAAGGTTTGGTAGACATACCAGAATGGCTGAATCATGAAGACGTGAGTTTCATTACTTCGCCGGAAAATCAGGACCTTATTAATCGAATCAATAAGATCCTAAGTTGGGAAAAGAGCGGGAAAAATATTCGTTCTGTTGCTTCCCAGAACCCTTACCACATCAACGACAAGCTATTAGTTGAGTATCGTAAGCATTTAGGTGTTGAGCACAAGATTACTTACAGCAGCAGCGAAGAAGCGTATCCGTTTTTATTTAAGAAAGCGCACTCTGAACATTTGGATGGTTTTCTTCCGGACTTCATCGAGTTAATTCAATCTCGAACTGGCTTGTCATTTGAATTTGTTCAGCCAAAAACGAGTTTAAGCAGTGGCTTGACCGCTTTTAACTCTGATCTTGTACCTGTCGCTTATGTTGATGATGCCCCGGTTTCTGACTGGTTGGTGACAAAGCCCTTTATGCGTAACAATTTCGTGTCTATCCGAACGGAAGAGCGCAATGTCGATGTGACCGAAAGCTCGAAGCTTGGCATTTTAATCAGTTTGAAAAAGCAAGGGTTAGTGCACTTAGACTCATGGCAGCATGATCGCTTTTCTCGCTACGATGATCCCAAGCAGCTATTGATGGATCTGAAATCGGGTAAGTTAGATATTGCGTATGTCCCTGATGATATTGTCCATAGTTTGATTGCACAGGACCAGGTCGATGGTTTAGTCATCAACGAGCATGACGCACTGACATTCTCTATCGCTTTTGCTGTGTCTAACCACAATACGCAGCTGAAAAACATGCTCGATAGTGTCATCGACACGATTGATTCAAACGAAATAGAAAAGCTGCTTCGTTCACACCGAAACTTCAATTTAGTCTATGGCTATGACGATGAACACATGACAAGAATCGTTGTGTCAGGCGTCGTGGCGTTTATTGTACTGTTAGTTGTGGCGTATTTTGTCTTAGCGCATTTGAAGTTAAAGGTAAATTTGGCCGAGCTGAATGCCAATAACGAAGAAAAAGAAAAGCAGTGGCTTATGGAAATTATTCAGGAAATCAACAGCCTGGTATTTATCCATGACGAGAATAACCACTTAGAGATGAGTAACTGCGCCCGCCACAAACATGGTCAATGCCAAGGCTGTAGCCTACAAAGTTGTGCGACTGGTCTGCGCCTTGTCGATAACGAAGATGAGCTGAGCAGAGTTATTGAAGGAGAACGCATTACCGAAGAGGTTGCGTCGGCAGGATGTAAGTTAGGCATTAACCATGTCTACCGAGAGCGAAAATCAATCTCTTCTCCGAGTGGTAAGAAAAAATTCGTCCTTACTGTCGTACAAGACATTACGCATCAGAAGGAACGTGAACAGGCACTTATCGATGCGCAAGAGAAGGCGCAGACGGCTGTGCGGGCTCGTGAAAACTTTTTAGCAACCATGAGCCATGAGTTGAGAACGCCATTGTCAGCGGCGCATGGCATTCTCGATTTGCTTCAGCGTCAGGTAGAGGATACGTCAAACCGTGAGCTTATATCTCAGGCGATGCTTGCCCTAAATCATTTAAATACCCTGGTTGATGAAGTTCTGGATTATTCCAAATTGGAAGCGGGGCAGTTAACTGTCGTACCAGTACAAACGGATTTGTTATCAACACTTTGCGACGTTTTACGTAGCTTTGAGCCAAAAGCGCTAGATAAAGGGCTGGATTACAAGGTAACAGTGAAGCCTTTCAGACACCGTCTCGTGGAAATTGACACACTAAGACTCATCCAGATCATCACTAATCTGTTGTCTAATGCGGTCAAATTTACCTCTGAGGGTGAAATTGCGATTAGCGTCATTTTGCATGAGTCGCAGTTGACCATAAAAGTAGCGGACACTGGCATTGGAATGACAGAAAACCAGTTAAAAGGCGTTTTAGATCCTTTTGTTCAGGCCGATGACACGATTACGCGTAAATATGGTGGAACTGGACTAGGGCTCAGCATTGTCGATCGATTGATCCAATGTATGGGCGGAGACCTCACGATTGACTCTCAATATGGTCTGGGAACGACGATGGTTGTGAAGCTACCGGTAACCTTGTGTGAACTCAACTACGAGTACTATCCAGAGCTAACTTACAGTGAAGCATTACCACTGTCTGTTCGTCAGTGGTGTGAAATCTGGAATATGAAAACGCCGAATGAATCGTCTGACATAGCGGCGAATTTAATTCCTGAAAAAGATCAGCAAGGGCGCTGTAAAGGCGTTCTGTTTAGTCAGCATGAAATCGCACCTATTTGTCTTTCATTGCGTGAGATTCAGTACCCAGACACCCTGTTAAGCTTGTTTGATCAAAGCCATCAGAATGTGATTTCAACGGAATTACCCCAAGAATCTATCGCTTGGGTTAAGGGTACCGTTTTGATCGCGGAAGATAACCCGATCAACCAGAGCATTATTTTGATGCAGATGCGTGAGCTTGGTATTGAACCCGTGATCGTCAATAACGGTCGTGAAGCATGGGAATATCTGCAGCGTAACGAACAAGTCTCCGCACTTCTGACGGATTTTCATATGCCAGAAATGGACGGCTTCGAGTTGGTTAAGAGAGTGAGAGCTTCACAGGTTTTTGAAACGCTGCCAGTTATCGGCGTAACGGCTGAAGATTCCCGTCTGGCAAGTGAGAAAGCGAACGAGCTAGGTATGGATAATGTGCTTTATAAGCCGTATGACTTGGATAAGTTGAAGGCCATATTGCTTCCTTTTTTAGGTCAGAAAGAAAAAAGCCCATCAATAAACTGGATTGATAAGTTTACCTCACAAGAAGCCAGAGAAATTGCTCAAGTGTTCCGCCAATCGATGGCGGCGGATGTGGCTAAGTTGAAGAAAGCGACCACAGACAAAGACAAAAAACGAGTGATTCACGGGATTAAGGGAGCAGTAGGCGCAATAGGCATTTCAGTGTTAACCGATCTTTGCATTAAGGCAGAGAAGGTCAGTGCTACAGAATTGGATAAATTTGCAGCGGAACTCATTATACATATCGAGCAGGAGATCGAGAACGTACAGAACTGGACAGAAATACATGAACAGAACATTTAGTGCCATGGTGATCGACGATCATCCCCTTCAAACCACTTTGCTAACCCATGCCTTACGCAAGCATGGTGCTTTTGTTGCCCCATTTAACTGCGTAGATAAAGCAATTATGTGTGCGGAAACCACGCAATTTGATGTCATCTTCTGCGATATCATGATGCCCGGAAGAGATGGGGTCGACATGATGGAGTTGCTTGATGATATAAACTATCAAGGCAAGGTCGTGATAGTGAGTGCGATGGACCTGACGATCATTTCAGCGGTTAAAGCCATGTGCAATGACTTTAGCTTTGAGGTGGTTGGTAAGTTACAAAAGCCTTACGATCAACTTGAAGTCGCTGACATTGTTGACAAAATGCAGCAAGACACACAAAAGAAAGCGACATTTATTCAACCGATCGAAGTCGACGATCATGAGTTTATCTGGGCGTTGGATGAGGGGCGAGTAAAAAACTACTATCAGCCATTGGTTAATACGAAAAGTGGCGAGGTGCTTGGTTATGAGGCTCTTGCGCGCTGGTATCATCCCATTTATGGCGTGTTATCACCTTACCACTTTTTGCCAATTGTTGAGCGCTGTGGTCTATCGAAAGCGCTTTTTGATGCGGTATTTAATAATGTCATTTACGACATCAAACATCGTGGCTTTACGCAAAAAGTATCCATCAATGTTGATCACGCCAACTTAGAAGATCCGCAGTTTGCGAGCCGTTTTCTTTCCCTGTGCCATGACAATGATATAGAGCCAGAACAAATCACGATAGAAATTACCGAACGTGATACGTTCCAGGCAAGTACCTCAATTTATAAAAACTTACTCAAGCTACGAATGAACGGTGTCACGGTGTCTATTGATGACTTCGGCACTGGCTCGTCTACGTTTGAAAAGTTAGCGCAACTGCCTTTTAACGAACTCAAAATCGATCGTTCTTTTGTACACGGTGTCGAAAGCGATCCCAAAAAACGAAATATTGTCGTTGCCATTCGCTCTTTAGCAAAAAGCTTAAATATTCACGTTGTCGCAGAAGGTGTTGAAAACGAGGCGACGATGAAAGTGATGCGTGAATACGGAATCGACCTTTGCCAAGGTTTTTACATCAATAAACCTATGCCCTTAGAAGCCATAACCATACTGAGCTAAAAAATGAATAGACTAAACTGCTTAATCTTTGACGATCATCCACTTGTTTGTGTTGCCATTAAATACCTGCTTGAAGAGTTAGGCGTCGCCAATGAAGTGATTACAGCCACTTCTTCGAGAGCAGCACTGACAGCGATTAAAGAGTGCGACATCGAATTACTAATACTAGATGTGAATTTATCCGATTGTGACGGCTTTGATTTCTACAAGCGCATCAAATCACACGGTTATGCTGGGAAAGTGATTTTCTTCTCTGCTGAAACAAGCCAAATGTACAGCCAAATGGCATTTCGCTCGGGCGCAGATGGGTATGTATGTAAATCAGAAAATCACGAAATATTGAAAGATGCCATCGAAGCGGTATCGAAAGGGTACTCATTCTTTAAGTTTAAACAGGTGGCCAGCGAAGTAAGAGCGGCACCACAGCTTTCAAGCCGAGAGAGCTCGGTAATGAAGTACCTGTTACAAGGTAAATCGAACCGCGATATCGCAGAAGTATTGTCTATCAGCGATAAGACCGTCAGCACGTATAAGCGTCGCGTGTTAGACAAATTTAATGTGGACAATATTGTTGAGTTGACAAGGGTTGCGGGAGATTTAAAGGACGTGATATGAACGTGAATCTAAGAAATGTCTCGTTGTCATTCTTCATCGCTACTTTACTGTTTGTTACGTCGGTCGTCACTATTGGCGCGGTAGTGTTCTCATACGAGAACAAGCAGTTTCGCTCTTATGTCGAGGGTTTATCTAAGGTAAAGCAGCAAGTGATTCTGTTAGGCTTGCTGACAGAATCTCAGCTTGATCAGCACCAGAATAGCAGCGCTGAAAGTATAGAATCGCAAACGAGCTTAAGTTTTCGCGATGCGATATATTCTTTAGATTCCAGTAAAAAGCTCAATTACGTTGAAGCAGTCGCACGTAAAGTGTTCCATGAGGCGGAACAGTATTTATCGAATGTTTATAAAGACACTGCATCGGTACTGTACTTTCGTTCTTACACCGGAAATAAACTGATCGTTGAGCGTCCGGTTGAAGGGCTGGAAAACAACAAAAGTGCATTCGATTTAGAAGTGTGTAAAGAGAACATTTCTTGTGCAAAGGAAGCATGGAAAGGTCAATTAACAGATCGTGTGTTGTTCTCAAAGCCGTTTAAGAGCAGCTCTACAGGTGAATACGCATTAAGCGTAATGAGCCCTGTGTATCATCATGGTGAACTGGTGGGTGAATTCTCGACTCAGATGCATTTAACTACGCTTTACCAAGAAGGAAAAGCGGTAAAGTCGATCATCAATAATGGTAATAAACAGTTGATCATCTACTTTCCGGGTTATCCATGGACGCATTTTTCCTATACCCAATCGTATATGGCAGACAACAATAACCTGATCGTTTACCAATATCCTTTCAGTAAACTGCTGGTGGATTATAGCTATCTGTATGTGATCTTTTTTATTGTTGCGTTCGCTTACTTTTCCAAGGCTCATGAGTCAAATCAGAACAAAATGCAGCTTGCCAATGCATTAACTGATGTGACAAAAGATGAACTTACAGGCTTATATAATCGGAGGTTATTTAAAGATAACACCTTTAAAAACCGATTAGCTGAAGCCCCTTACTCGGTGATGGCAATAGACGGCAACCGAATTAAGAAAATTAACGATTGTTTTGGGCATCATGTAGGTGACGACGCTATCGCTATCATTGCTGAGTCGATGAAAAAAGTATTCAGAAACAGCGATTACCTTGTACGAACCGGGGGAGATGAGTTTTTGGCTATCTTGCCTAGTTGCAGCGAAAGTCAGGCGTCTGTACTTGCTAAAAAATTACAGGGTGTTGTAAAGGACAATCGACTAAAAGCACTCGATATTGAAATTAGTGTTTGTACCGGCTTGGCCACAAGCGAAGAGCACGAAGTCCTTGAAGATGTGATTATTCGTGCGGACGAAGAGCTGTATGAGATGAAAAAGCGACGAGATTAGCACCGCAGGGCTGGTTTAATGTTGAGCGTATATGAAACGACAAACAGTGTGATGACATAACCATTTGATAAATTTGACCAAACGAGAACTTTAGTCTTTTATATTAGGGCAGCCGCTTGTTAAAAGTCGGCTGCCTTACTTTTTTTGATAAAGAACATCCGACGTAAGTGGTGCCTCGTTTTGAATAAAGACCTCGATCTCAATCTATTAAAAATACTGGTTTTGCTAGAAAAGCATCGTCAGCTCAAACCCGTTGCTAAAGCACTCGGGAAGAGTGAAGCATCAATCAGTAAATATCTCGCCCGCTTACGTGAACAGCTGAATGATGAATTATTTATTCGCCATCCCCATCGCTTTGAACCCACAGATTACCTGATACGCCAATTGCCTCAGATTGCTGACGCGCTTGATCAATTAGAAACATGCTTGCTTCGCTCTGAGTTTGATCCAGAAAACTACGAGAAAGATATCACCATCTCTTTGCCTCAAGTGGCACAATACTCGTTTGGTCACTTGCTCGCGATGAAATTGATGGCGGTGTTTCCGAAAGCTCATATCACGATCACAACCAATAATGATCATACAGTTGAGGACATATTGCTTGGTAAAGTGGATGTTCAACTGCATTATTTTAATGATGAACTGCCAAAATCCATTTACCAGCACTTTGTCGGTTATGCACCTGCGGTTGTTGTTGTGTCAGAGGAATCCGGTATTACCACTTTAGAGGGTGCCGCCGAATTACCTTTTGTCATGCTTGGGCTAGTCGGCTGGAAAGAGCGTGAACAAATAGCGAAACGAGTGATGGAAGAGAAAGGTCTCACCATCGACAGGGTTGCGACATTGGATAACGTCAGTGCGGTCCTCAAGCTCGTCAAAGAGATGGGCGCAGCAACCGTATTACACGAGTTTCAATCACCAATAGATGGTTATCGTTTTATACGTGTTCCTGAATCTTACTACGTGGATGGTTGGCCGAAAGTCGTGTTGCAGATGAAGCAAAGCCATCGCTACGATGCAATGCACCAGATTTTAACTGGTGCCATTGCAAAACATATGGCGATTTAACCGAAAACCCGAGCGTTTTCTGATTGCGGAAGCGTATGCAGTAACTCTATTAGAGAAGTCGCATGGTACTTTTTCAAAATTCTTGTTTTATAAGTACTGATGGTTTTTGCACTCAGTGATAACTGCTCAGAAATTCGCTTGTTTGAGTAGCCCTGAGCTAAGTAGTGGAAGACCATTGCTTCTCTTTTCGACAAGGCAACACTGTTTGAAGACTGTGTGTGTTTCAGTTTAAACATCGAGTAACCACGAGAAACACTGACAATAGCGTCCATAATGGTTTGTTTACTCTCGTTCTTGTTCAAAAAGCCGTTTGCGCCAAGCTCGTAAGCCGCTTTAGACAAGCTTGAATAGTCTTTAGAAGAGATAAACAGAATCTTACCCTGGTACCCGGTCGCTAAAATATTTTTTGCTAAACGCATACCGTCTCTATCGCCAACGACCACGTCTAAGATTATTAAATCAATCCGTTGATTTCGAACTAAGTCCATCACTTCTGCGCTGCTTGTAGACTGTTTTACGTCTGCAGTATTCATTACATTGTTTACAAGTGTCGCAAGTGCGTCACTGTAAAGCGGTTGTGCATCAATAATAAGAACGTTTTTCACAGTGGACCTCATTTAATTATTAAAGTTAATTGTTTGCCCGCATACAACCTTATCGGATTGATTATGATTGTAGGAAAATTCCTGATTATTTGAAGGAAAATGACATTTTCGAAAAACGAAATTCACAAAAATTATTTTATTTATCAAAGGTTAGGTAGGTTTTTCTTATTGGGGGCTTTACGATAAGACGCTATTTTAAAATGATTGATGTAATTAGATTACAAAATTGACTGTTTGAAGCTGCGAGTTAACTCTCACATTTAATGAAGATGAATTATGGGGGAGATTGCATAATAAATGTCAGAGTAATTGTCTTTGAGTTGTAGAGCATACATTGTGCTGCGGGAGTAAGAATGACGAAACAGCGAGTTTGGATTGAACGTGGGGCTATTGTTAGTAAAAACAGCCCAAAACCATTAGCCATTTCCAACGTAAAAAGTATTTACGTTAAAGAGCACGACAGTAAGAGCAAGTTAAAACGCGCTGCGCTAATAGGGTTTGTATTTAGTTTTGTCGCTGCTTTAGCACATCCAATACTGTCGGTAGTTGTATTTACGATTGTGTTTGGCTCGAGCTATCTCCTGACTAAGAAATATGAGCTTCGTGTTTCGGTTTACAATAATGATGAGATCGGAGTCGTTGAGTCGGGACTGTGCTTGAGTAACGATCGCTCTGAGTTTGATAAAGTCGTTACTCAGGTACACGAGTTAAAATCAGAACAGCAAGAACCTTAAGTGTTTATATGCACCTTAGCGGCTATTTACTGAAGTGCTTTTGCCCATTCCAGCCTAACTGTTTAATCTAATGTTATCTTTTGCAGACTGATACATCGCTGAGTAACTCATAGTGCTCAGTTCTTCTCGGCTATATGCAGTCGTGACCACTTGATCACACTCATTAAGCTTAGTAAAAATTCGGTATTCACCGTGATAGGCAAAAGGACGAAGTGACGCCAGTTTTACGATGGCTAAGCAAATTTTTTCTGAGTGAGGAAAAAGATCATGCAATTTGAAATAGTGGTCAAAGTGAGAAGTCATTCCAAGTGTTGCGTTAGATTTTTTCTCAGACAGCTGTTTTCTTATTGAATCGACTCTTAACTGAGCCTCCAGCAGTCGCTCCTTTAATTTCTTTAACATATGCATCTGACTTCGGCGAATACTTGGATGCTGTAAATCCGAAATGGCCGAATGCGCGAGCGGTAGGACAGATTCCATTTCCTCCAAAAGTGAACAACGCTCAAGTAAGACACAAAGGTGATACAAGTCGTAAAAGTGCGTTAACTCATTCGTTTTTAGAGCTTGTTTTATACCAGACGTTGCAGATTTTAAGTCCCCGCGAATGAGTGAAATATGTGCTGAGAGTAGAAGAGCATGCGTTTTAAATTGAGGGTGACTGTGTATATCACTGATTATCGGATTTAAACCAGACAACAAACTTTCAAAACAGTTACTCAGAGGGTTATTTAGCGCACGATATAGATAACATCGAGTGAAATTAAGTTTTGTGTATATCTCGTCTCTGAAGGTGTGAGCGTTTTTTTCTTCATAGCGTCTAATATAGGTCACAGCATCATCGTATGACTCGTTTGCTAAGGAGAGATTAGTGATCACCAGTTCACGTTCTGCCCCTGAATCTACAAGTGCGATCGATTGTTTAAGGTGTTTTATTGCTGTTGTGAAATCGTCTTTTTCGACCGCGATTTTAGACATCTCGTCGTGATAATAAGGGTTCTCTACTTGATCGTTAACTGAGTTGAGAACCTGCTGGGCTTTTTCTAGCTGATTGGATTTGATTAAGGTGTTTGCCAGTGCAATCTTAACCCAGTCAAAACCGTAATCGTCCAGTAGTCCTTGATACTCTTCTTGGGCGGCAAAAAATTGCTTGCTGTTGACCAACGCCAGCGCACGATATTGCTTGATGACAATAGAATACTCAGGGTAGAGGGGAAGCAATGCGTCACAGGCTTCAGTTGCGCCGCTAAAATTCAGCGATTGAAGCTGCTTGTAAATAGGTAAAAGTGCAGCCCGTCTTTCCATCGCCGACAGAATTCGATTGCGAAAGATTTTAAAGTTTAAAGGTTTGAAAAAGTAATCGTCAGCGTCGCTATCTTGGATGGAATTAATGATCTTTGGGTTATCTTCTCCACTGAGGAAAACAAACGTTGTATGCGCAGGAAGCAGTTTAGAATATTGCAATTCCTCTAAAATCTGGAACCCGTTAAGAGAAGCCTGAAAATTATAGTCGCAGAGGATCAAATCAAACTGGGTTTGCTCACATAGCCGGATTATTTCTTCCGGTTTGTGCGCATAGCTAATGTCATCCATTCCTGATTGTTTGAGGATTGATGTTATGGTGCTGGTGACCAATTTTGAGTCGTCGGCGATTAGCACTTTACGCTTGTTAAGGTTAGGGAGCATGGCGCTATCCTCAGGCATCAAACTTAGTGAATGAGATGAACATTTTGGTCCTACTTGAGATTTTAATAACAGTACACCTTAGGTGAGTTGGCTTTTCGTGCGTTGTAAGCCTTCCAATTTTTTACATCGACGATGCTCTGTTTCACTTCTTTTACTAGCGATGATAAGGCGACCGGGTAATCAGGTGAGGCAAGCTTGCCGAGCTTTTCGGTATAAATAGCCGACTGGTTTATGGTTCTTAAACCTATTTGCGCCGTGCTGCCTTTTATCTTGTGCAAGATGGCTAATGCATCCTGAGTACTTGTTGCGCCCATTAATAACTGTTCCAACTGAGTGACGTCGTGGTTCATGGTTTCGATGTAGGTTTCCGCCATATGAATTCTCATATCTTTAGGGAAATTGAGTAACCATTGTGTGTTTAACATAGCGCGAGAATTCATAGTAACTGGTGGTCAACGGTAGTTTTAAAACGCCTATGATCGTGTACAAATTCACCAGATACGTCAAGATTATCAGTATTGGTCTTAATTTATAAGTTATTGATATATATTGTTTAAATTTTATGTAGGAGTAATCCTACAGCAGTTTAGGACAATATTGACTACGGGCATGATTTTCGTAGCGGAATATTTGTAGGACATATATCTTTGAGGCTACCCATAAGTGGCTATTGAGACATTTTCGTTGAGTAAGGTTTCTCGATGTAAATTGGGATAAATACGTTGTATTTTCATTTACTTTCATGAATGCTACACGAGGTTAAGCGAACCACGTACGTAAGAGACTTGGTGACGCTTTCGATGTCTCATTAAAAATAAGAATGGTCTCGATGGAATTCGATTCGATAAACTTGGTTGCGTTAGGTTTGATCTTTCTTGGATCCTACGTTCAAACGGCTATTGGCTTTGGCTTAGCAATTGTTGCTGCTCCTTTACTTATTATCTGGTCCCCAGAATATGTCCCTGCGCCTATCTGTTTAGTCGCTTTATTTATTTCTTTGATGAATGCAGTTAAACACCGCAGTAGCGTAGAAATTGGTGGCTTGAAAATGGCGTTGATAGGACGTATTCCGGGCTCTATTGCTGGTGGCGTCATGTTGTTCTTTGTATCAACAGAAGCACTTACGCTGTGGATTGGTATTCTAGTATTGTTCGCCGTGATTGTAAGTGTTTTGCCGTTTAGAATTGAACCAACGCCAACTCGTATGACATTTGCGGGTTTCTTTTCTGGCTTGTTTGGTACGAGTTCAGCGATAGGGGGGCCACCAATGGCGCTCTTGCTGCAACATCAAGAAGCTAATCAGTTACGCGGTAACCTATCGGCTTTCTTCGTCGTCAGCTCTATCATTTCATTGATCGTTCAGATACCCGCTGGATTTTTTACATGGAATCATTTACTTATCACTATTCCTCTGTTGCCTGCAGCGGCGCTTGGCTATTGGCTAGCGATTAAAACGACTCAGTCTTTACCAAAAGAAAAAATCCGAGTTGGTGCGCTGATACTCTGTTTTGTTAGCGGCTTTACGGCCATTGTGCAGGGAGTGAACTTGTAGGTTGTCTGATGCCGCGTCGTGGATTAACTATAGTGATAGAACGATAAATCAAAAGGAATGGATATGATTACCGCTCTCTACGCTTGTATTTTGACTGTACTACTGATTTGGCTGGCACTTCAGGTTATTAAACTGAGACGCAAGAATAAGGTCGCTTACGCAGATGGTGGAGTCGAAGCGCTTCAAATAGCGCGAAGTGCGCAAAGCAATGCGAGTGAATACATTCCCATTACATTGATATTAATGGCGCTATTGGAGTACAACGGCGCGCAACCAGTTTGGATACACCTCACCGGAATCATCTTCGTTATAGGGCGTATTATTCACGCTCGAGGTATTTTGCAAGAGAGATTTAAAGGGCGGGTTAAAGGGATGCAGCTGACTTTTCTAATCATGGTTGCGTTGGTGGTTTTGAATTTGATTTATCTGCCTTACGACAAGATTTGGTAACAAGCCCAGCATGAATGTTTTCTGCCGGGCCTGTTATTTTGATTAATCGCTTTTAAGCACTTCTGCGCGCGAATGGTAATCGAATATGTCGACCAAACGCGTTAATCATCGCACCTGTGACGATTAACCCTGCGCCAATGTACGTCCATACTGACGGTAGCTCACCAAAGACGACAATACCTATCAGGCCAGAGAAGACTATCTGAATATAAGAGTAGGCTGAGGCTTTACCTGCTTCTTGAGTCTGCATTGCTTTCGTCATACCAAGTTGACCAATTTGGGTGAAAACACCAATTAAAACCAACATGATGGTCAGATAAAGATCAGGCACAACAAAATTGTCTCCCATCAAAACTATCGACGCTGGCAGGGCGACAAGTGGGAAATAGAAAATAATGACTGAACTGTCTTCTGTCCGGCTCAATTTTCTGACGATTACATACGCGATAGAGCTACCAAACGCGCCTAACAGTGCCATCATGACGCTAAATGGAGGCAGGGCATGTTCGGCTGATGCACCAGTTTCGGGGCGGACCATCACATAGATACCCAGCAAACATAACGCGATACAAACCAATGTTGATGGTTGAATCCGCTCTTTTAAGAAAAATACCGCAAGCAAAGCGGTAAATGCCGGATGAATATATTGGAATATGGTCGCTTCTGCCAAAGGTAAGGTGGTGACAGAGTAATAAACACAGACCAACGCAACGGTACCGACAGCGCCACGCACGAGCAATAAAGGTTTGTTGTTTCCCCAGATAGAAATTCGTTTACGCTTCACATCTAAGTAACTGATCACTAGGGAAACCAGAGCCCTTGCTGCGACGATCTCAAAAACGGGGATACCGTATAAACTGACGTGTTTAACCGTCGCGGACATCAGTGCGAAGCCAAAGGCAGAAAGAACCATAAAGCGAACACCAATGGGAACCATGGCGCTTAAAGAATTAGACATGAGAATGCTCGATTGTTGCGTGAGATCTCACTTTAACATACTAAGTGGTTAAAATAAGCCACTAGATAAAATGAAATTTGCCGATAAAATGAGATTGCACTTTGATATCTATCCGCTTCGCCAATCAATAGCAATTCATTGATACATTGAGTTTTATGGTTGGTATAAATTTGCCTAACTCACAAGGAAATAGCATGATTCCAGTACAAGCAACCCACGTGTCAGGTGTCGTCATTTCTGAGATTGATGGCGTGATCAAAATGTTGCTCTTAAAACGCGTGAAAGGCGGCTACTGGTGCCACGTTGCGGGCGGCGTGGAAGAGGGGGAGTTAGGATGGCAAACCATCTTAAGAGAACTTGAAGAAGAAACACAGATAACCGATGTAGAGCTGCATACCGCCGACTTCCTGGAGCAGTTTTATGAAGCGAAAAAGAACCGTGTCATGGTGATCCCTTGTTTTGTTATGTTCTGCCAGCCCAATCAAGGTGTTACGCTAAACCACGAGCATACTGAATATCGCTGGTGTACATTAGAAGAAGCGAAACAATTGGCGCCTTTTGCAAATCAACACAAACTTTATGAACACGTGTGGATGCATTACGTTGATAAGTCCAAACTGACTCCTTTCACACTCATAGAACAAGACTAAAGGAAGATAATGCTGCAAGCCGATGATTTAGAACAACGCTTTGCGATATCTGACAGAATATCGATGGAGCCGTTAGCGTCGAAACACACCTTAGAGTTGCTAGAAACCGTCAATGCCAATCGTGAAAGGTTAACGGTTTATTTACCCTGGCCTGAGTTTGTGACCAACAGACGTGAAGCTCGCCACTACATTTCACAAAGAGTGGATAGCAACGCAGTCGATGCGTATTGGTTTGCCATTTACTTTGACGACCGATTTTCCGGCGTGATTGGCTCAAAAGGGGTTGATCCAGAGACGCACGTGACCGAAATCGGTTATTGGCTTGCGGATCATGGCAGAGGTAACAAATTGATTGATCAGGCTCTTTCTGTTCTCATTCTTTATCTTAAAAAGAGAGGCAATGCTAAATCTGTCCAATTCCACTGCTTGGAAGAAAATATAGCGAGTATCAAAATTGCCGAGCGTACCGGGGCGAAATTGAAACACTATCTGGACCATGATTTCGATATGTTGGATCGCTCTCAGCGGTTGGGAGTTTATGAGTTGCCTCTGAGATAAAGTATTTAAAAAACCGCCTTAGTAGGCGGTTTTTGTTTTTCGAAAAGGCCTTCGCCAGACTTACCAAAGACCAAGTAATTTCCACCATGCGCCGCCCACGAAGATAAATACTGGGATAACGATGAGTGAGAATATAAAGCCAATTTTCCACCAGCTTTGCAGGCTGTGGAATCCTGCGCCAAACAAGATTGGGGCTGGGCCAGAAGAGTAGTGGGTCGTTGACATGTAAAGGTTGCTGAAAATACCCAGTACGATAGCGGCCAGCATCGGTGGCGCACCCGCTGAGATAGCAATGGCAAGGAATGCAGAATACATCGCGCTGATATGAGCCATTGCACTCGCCATCAAGTAATGGCTGTAGTAGTAAACCAGCAGCAGTACAACGACCGTTGTAACCCAGCCAAATCCAGACAACGAATCGCTCATAGACTGGCTGAACCAGCCGATAAAGCCAAGGCTGTTAAGTTGTGCTGCCATCATTACCAGAACGGCGAACCAAGTAATGGTATGCCAGGCTTCTTTTTCACCCAGCACCGAATCCCAGGTAATGGTGCGTGTCATAAGCAAGAACACCAAACCCAATAGTGCAGTAACGGTTGCATGAATGCCTAGTGTTGGGCCAAGAACCCAAAGTGAAACCATACCAACGAACGTGATACCAACCATGACTTCATCACGAGTCATCTTGCCCATTTCTGCCAATTTCTGACGAGCGATTTCGCGCATCTCTGGCGTTTTCTTTAACTCAGGCGGGAAAACAAAGTACATAACAAGTGGAATCAGGAACAAACACAGCAAGCCAGGTACGATTGCCGCTGTTGCCCAACCCGCCCAAGTGATCTCGACGCCCTGTTCTTTTGCAAAGTTAGCAGCGAGAGGGTTACCTGCCATTGAAGTCAGGAACATCGCACAAGTGATCGCATTACATTGGAAGATACACTGAACCAAGAAAGCACCGATGCGGTTTTCTGTACCTTTTTCTGGATCAGAATCGTATGCGCTGGCGACAGAACGGAATAGAGGAGAGATGATGCCGCCACAGCGTGCCGTTGTACTTGGCGTTGCAGGTGCAAACAGTAAATCGGTTAAAACAAGACCGTAAGCAAGACCGAGCGAGTTATGGCCTAATTTTGAAATAAACCAGTAACCAACACGTCGTCCAAATCCGGTTGTGATAAAGCCACGCGAGATAAAAAACGCAGCGGCGATCATCCAGATCGTCGGGTGAGCAAAGCCAGTGAGAGCGGTTTTAATCGGTAACACACCAAGTAAAGTCGCTACGGTTAAACCCGTTAAGGCCATTGCCCCAAGAGGTAACGGGGCGAGAATCAAACTCAGCACCGTTGTGACAAAAATTGCCATCATTTGCCAGGCTTGATCAGACAGTCCTTCAGGGGTTGGGATAAACCACAATATACAGCCTATCGCCACCAGCAGGAGCATCTTCATTTTGGAATCATTCATACATCCATCTCCAAGTTAATTTTTCTCCATAATAGGGTCTGGATGGTGAGGAAAACTGAGGCAAATCAATTTCATGAGAAAGTGGTTTTTGCACTTGTTTAACTTGGGTGCTGAGGTAGATTCGGGCTGCAAACGCATTGAGAATAAACTCATTAAAATAATAAAAATCATAAAATTCATCCTTGAGATATCGGTCAAGTTTTATCGCGTATTCCTCAATAATTGGTACAGACTTACGGTAAGCTTGGACTAGGCAACCTTTAGGAATTCTCACGTGGCTATCACCTCTTTTACCTTCACCAAGCAATTGGCCGCATTACTGAGTGGCGTGATGCTATTTGTTATGCTGAGCTGGTGGAGTTACAGTGCGTATCAATTGGATGAAGTCCTTACACAGCAGATCAGCTTGCGAGCACAAGTTCAATCACAACAGCTATCCCAGTTGCCCAGTCTTGTCGCTGCCGTTGCATCTGGTAAAGCGTCGTCTGTTTCGGAGATTATTACTGCAGTTCAAGCGGTGAGTGACGCGGACTTTATTACCGTTAGCGATAAAAACGGTATAAGGCTGGCACATCCGGTTGAAGAACGCATTGGCCTGCATGTTACTGGCGGCGATATCGAAAGAGCGTTAAACACTGGTGAGTCTTATCTGTCGTACGGTATCGGCTCTTTAGGCCCTTCTATTCGTTACATCTCGCCAATCTTGTCTGATGATGGCAACGTGATTGGAATGATCAAAGTCGGATACCTCATTGATACGGTCGACTTATGGACCAGTGAACAGCTGTTACCTTTGCTCGTATTTGGGCTTGGTGCAGTTTGCATTTGTATTTGGTTGTCCTGGAAGTTCTCACGCTATGTCAGAAAACAGATGCAAGAGATGGAACCCTGGCAGCTTAAGCAGGCATTAAAAACCTATCAAGGCGTATTAGAAGCCACTTATGAAGGGTTAGTCGCGATAAACTCACAAGGGCAGTTATACCTGATTAATGATTCGGCTCGTTCGATGTTGAATTATAATCTAGAACACGGTGAAGCATTCATTGATGGTATTGATAACCCAACCAGTTTCTCTCTTTCCGGAGAAGACTACATCAATGGTTTGATTCGCGTGAATGGAAAAAACTTGGTGGTGAACCGAGTAACCTTGCGAACCTCAACCGGAGAACCTTATGGTGCCGTGTTTAGTTTGCGTGACCAAAATGAGCTGCATGTACTCTCAGAGAAAATTAGTCAGGTAAATCAGTACATGGAGAACATGAGAGTGGCTCGGCACGAATATCAAAATAAACTCTCGACGATTTCAGGTTTACTGCAGATGGGGGCCTACGAAAAAGCATTAGCGGTTTGTTTGTCGCAAGCCAAAGCCAGCCAGTCACAGCTGGATTCATTAAATGCGCTTAAGGACCGTCCTACGTTATCTGCGTTGATTTTGGCGAAGGCCAGTAAAGCAAATGAACTCGATGTTGCCTTCAGCATTGATTGTCGAAGCGATTTGAGTCGGCTCTCTAAGCGTCTATCGGAAGAACAGTTGTGCGCCTTGATAGGTAATCTGGCACAAAATTCATTAGATGCTGTGAAAGGAAAAGAGGATGGTCGCGTTGATATTCATATCTCAGAATCTGAGTGCGAGTACACTATCCAAATAGTCAACAATGGACCGATGGTTGAAAGTGAACTGGACACCTTGTGCGAGCTTGGGTTTACCAGCAAACTAAGCAATTCCGAACATGGCGTAGGTATGCATATCGTTCGCTCTGTAGTTGAGCAAGGTCGCGGCCATATGGAACTTGATAGCGACGAGTTAGAAACGGCATTCACCGTGTATTTTTCTAAGGAGATGGCATGATAAAAGTTGTGATTGTAGAAGATGATCCCAGCATAGCTGAGCTGCATCACCACTTTGTAGAACAAGTCGAACAGTATCAGGTGGTTGGTATCGCTGGTAGCGTCCATATTGCTCGCCAGTTAGTCGAGAGAGTGCAACCAGACTTGGTCATCGTCGACAATTATCTTCCCGATGGTCTGGGTGTCGATCTGGTCTATCAATGGCTCACTAATGAACACAAGCCCGAGTGCATTTTGGTTACGGCGGCAAATGATGTTGATACCGTTCAAAAAGCTCATCGGTTTGGTGCGTTTGATTATTTGATTAAGCCGATGGACTATTCACGCCTTACTGAAAGCTTGCAGCGATTTGCAAAAGTGAAAAATCACATGAGCAGCCAAGGTTCTTTTCGGCAGTCTCAATTGGATGATCTGTTTCATTCTGGCAAGTCGAACACAGTTGAACTGAATCAGGTCGAGCTTGCTGGGCTTGACCCTTTTATGTATCGACAGGTTATCGACCTGTTCACTCACATTAATATCGAACATACTGCTGCCAGCGTATCCGGACAGTTGCCGATCAGTAAAAGTACGGCTCGTCGCTATTTGGATAAAGCGGTCGAACAAGGTGACTTAGTCGCCTTTCTAGAACATGGCAAGGTAGGGCGCCCAACACGGGTGTATCGCAATAAACACATCTCAGAAAATTAACTGAATCAAATGTTAAGCAAAATAAAGGCTCTTAAAGAGAATTGATAAGAGCCTTTTTCTTTGAGGTTTGGGGGAGTATCAATGTAGAACCTCACTACTGAACCTTAGGTATTTGCAGTCGTTCATCAATTCTTTAAACGACTCTCTGTCTAGTTTGATCAATGTTTCATGGTCACCCGCTTCTAGATAGACATGATCCAGATTTGCTAATCTTTCATCGCACACCGTTGCCATGTG
Source organism: Allocatenococcus thiocycli (assembly GCF_921292965.1). Lineage (NCBI taxonomy): Bacteria > Pseudomonadati > Pseudomonadota > Gammaproteobacteria > Vibrionales > Vibrionaceae > Allocatenococcus > Allocatenococcus thiocycli. The sequence continues at coordinate 15,408 of NZ_CAKLCK010000029.1, read as the reverse complement.
GTATGGGCTACCAATTGGCGGTACCGCCCCATGTTCGCAGTCGGTAAAAAGACGATAAACCATGCTTTCTTTAACCAAGTGGAAAGAAGCGTTGAACTCGTCGTTTAATCTCGACAAGCTGATTTTATTGTTGGCTGGTAATACCGCCATAATATGATGACCCTCGTGATCTTCCAGGATCACGGCTTTCGCCAAGTTCATCAAAGGTATACCTGCAGATACACCAATTTGAAGAGAGCTATGACTGTGGCTGTGATTCACTGTTTGAAAGTGAATATTGTGATCAGTCAGGTATTGATCCAATCGGGTTGCAATCGTCATAAAACCTCCACGTGTATTACACCCTTAAGAGTATAGGAGATAAGTGAAGTCATCGCTTATTTTCTCTCGGTTCAATGACGCTTATAAGCACCTGTCCTACGCTTACGTTAAAGCCTGCGTGAACGACGGGCAATAACAGAACTGGAGGCAACATGAGTAAACCAATTATCGCCGACAACAAGCCGATCAAAGTCAATTTGCTGGAAGGGAAAGAATACTATTTTTGTCGTTGTGGGCGCTCCAAGAGCCAACCTTATTGTGATGGCTCGCATTCAGGGACCGGTCTGAAGCCGATGAGCTTTGTCGCCGAAAAGAATGAAGAGGCTTACTTATGTCGCTGCAAACAGACTTCTAACGCTCCATTTTGTGATGGTACCCATAAAAAATTTACGGCAGAGCAGGTAGGGCATGAAGCGCCGGAAGCAAAGAAAGAAAAAAGCGGAAAACCGGTGGCGGCGTCAACACAAGAAGAACCCACATTGGAGTTTATTCACCAACTGGCGAGAGAAGGGTTATCTAAACTCGGGCATCATGGCCCCATGGCTGCTATGGGGGTACCAAGACACCTGTTACCGCATTGGGACGCGATACAAATTATGGTCGCTCAGATGGCCACTCAGCCATTGATGGAAGATGTGCCAGTCGCAACCGAGTTAATTGTGGGGCCGAATGCACGTAAGCCTCTCAAGTTGGCGATCCCTTTGTTAGTCTCGGACATGAGTTTTGGCGCGTTATCGGAAGAGGCAAAAATTGCGCTCTCTAAAGGCGCAGAATTAGCAGGTACAGGAATTTGTTCCGGTGAAGGGGGCATGTTGCCTGAAGAGCAAGCCGCAAACTCTCGGTATTTTTATGAGCTTGCCAGCGCACAATTTGGCTATGAGGAGTCTAAATTGCATGGCGTACAAGCTTTTCATTTTAAAGGCGGACAGGGCGCGAAAACGGGAACCGGAGGACACCTGCCGGGTAGTAAAAACGTAGGTAGAATATCGGAAATACGTGGCATTCCTGAGGGCGAGCCCGCGATATCACCACCGACATTTAAAGACCTCCATTCCGCACGTGACTTCAGGAAATTTGCTGACAGAGTACGTGCCATCACCGGAGGCATACCCATCGGATTCAAACTCAGCGCGAATCATATTGAGCAAGATATTCAGTTCGCTCTGGATGCCAGTGCGGATTACATCATTCTTGATGGTCGTGGCGGTGGTACGGGGTCGGCACCATCCATGTTTCGTGATCATATCAGTGTTCCAACCATCCCAGCTTTAGCGCGTGCTCGTAAATATTTGGATCAAAAAGGCGTTAGTGACAATGTCACGTTAATTGTGACTGGCGGATTGAGAGTGCCAATGGACTTTGTTAAAGCTTTGGCATTAGGGGCTGATGGCGTCGCTATTGCAAACAGCGCAATGCAATCTATCGGGTGCGTCGCTGCGCGAATTTGCAACACCAACAACTGTCCCGCAGGTATTGCCACGCAAAACGCCGATTTAAGGCAGCGTCTTGATATCGACAAATCATCGAAACAATTGAAAAACTTTTTCGACGCGTCTGTCGAGCTGATGCAAGTAATGGCGAGGGCGTGCGGGCACGACGCGCTGAGTCAGTTCAACATAAATGATTTAGCGACCTGGGATAGAAACATGGCGCAGTTATCTGGCGTGAAGTATTCGGGCGTCACTGATATTTATCGTTGATTGATGTTAACGCTAAATAGATACACATTTAGTGACACTTACGTATTTCAGACATAACAAAATATTGACCAAAAAATCATCAGCAATCTGGTGTATAGACTACGCTGTTATAAATGAATATTTCTATTCATTTAATCGAGTGACGATTTTTATTAGCGGCTTCTGTGCCCCTAACAAAGGAGTTTTTATGAGCGACACAAGCGGCGGTTCAGTAGGTAAATGTCCGGTAATGCATGGTGGGCAAACATCTACAGACAAGTCAGTGATGGATTGGTGGCCAAATGCGTTAAATTTAGACATCCTGCATCAGCATGACTCCAAAACTAATCCCTATGGAAACGACTTCGATTACAAAGAAGAATTGAAAAAATTAGACGTCGATGCGCTTAAGAAAGATTTGAAAGATTTGATGACAGACAGCCAAGACTGGTGGCCAGCAGACTGGGGTCACTATGGTGGTCTTATGATTCGAATGGCTTGGCATGCTGCAGGTAGCTACCGTATTGCAGACGGTCGTGGTGGCGGTTCAACGGGTAACCAACGCTTTGCTCCTCTAAACTCATGGCCTGATAACGCTAACCTGGATAAAGCAAGACGACTCCTTTGGCCGATTAAAAGAAAATACGGTAACAAATTAAGCTGGGCGGATTTGATCCTTCTGGCCGGGAACATGGCTTATGAATCGATGGGCTTCAAAACCTTCGGTTTCGGATTTGGCCGTGAAGATATCTGGCACCCTGAGAAAGACACGTACTGGGGTTCCGAAAAAGAGTGGTTGGCACCGAGTGGTGGTGAAGGGACACGTTACTCAGGCGAGCGTGACCTAGAAAACCCACTTGCAGCAGTAATGATGGGACTTATATACGTAAACCCTGAAGGGGTTGATGGCAATCCAGACCCATTGAAAACAGCCGCTGATATGCGTGTGACCTTTGCACGTATGGCGATGAACGATGAAGAAACCGTTGCGCTTACCGCTGGTGGCCATACTGTCGGTAAATGTCACGGTAATGGTGATGCCGCAAATGTTGGCCCCGATCCAGAGGCTGCGGACCTTGAAGAGCAAGGCCTTGGCTGGATGAATCACACTACGCGTGGAATTGGTCGTGACGCAGTAACTAGTGGTTTGGAAGGCGCATGGACCACGCATCCAACCCAGTGGGATAATGGTTATTTCCACTTGTTGTTTAAGTATGACTGGGAACAGAAAATGAGCCCGGCTGGCGCTCATCAATGGGAGCCTGTCAATATTGACGAACAAGATAAACCCGTTGATGTTGAAGACAGCTCGAAACGCTATAACCCAATTATGACCGATGCCGATATGGCTCTGAAAATGGATCCTGAATATCGCAAAATTGCAGAGCGTTTCAAAAACGATCAAGCGGCTTTCGAAGATGCGTTTGCTCGCGCCTGGTTTAAGCTAACACACCGTGATCTGGGGCCGAAATCTTGCTACCTAGGGCCAGATGTTCCGGCTGAAGATCTGATTTGGCAAGATCCAACGCCTGCGGGCAGTACAGGTTACGATGTTGATTCAGTCAAAACCAAGATTGAAGCGAGTGGTTTAAGCATTGGTGAACTGGTCAGCACGGCTTGGGATAGCGCACGTACATTCCGTGGCTCGGATCGCCGTGGTGGTGCCAACGGTGCTCGAATTCGTCTCGCGCCACAAAAAGACTGGCAAGGTAATGAGCCACAACGTTTGAGTAAAGTGTTACCGGTTCTTGAAAAAATCGCTGCTGAATCAGGATGTAGCGTAGCAGATGCTATCGTTCTTGCTGGTAACGTTGGTGTTGAGCTAGCCGCACGTGCAGCAGGTTACAATGTCACGGTTCCATTCTCGCCTGGGCGTGGTGATGCGAGTCAAGAAATGACTGACGTCGACTCATTTGAGGTTCTCGAACCTCTGGCAGACGGATACCGAAACTGGTTGATGAAAGATTACGTCGTCAAACCAGAAGAATTGATGTTGGATCGTACTCAGTTAATGGGTCTGACTGCACCAGAAATGACCGTGCTCGTAGGTGGTATGCGTGTGATGGGCACGAACTATGGCGGTAGTGCTGATGGCGTATTTACTGACCGCGTCGGCAGCTTGACTAATGACTTCTTCGTTAACTTAACCGATATGGCATACCAGTGGGTTCCGAAAGGTGAAAACCAATACGAAATCGTCGATCGCAAGTCAGGTGCAGTGAAATGGACGGCAACCAGAGTCGATCTTGTGTTCGGTTCTAACTCTATTTTACGCTCCTACTCAGAAGTGTATGCACAAGATGATAATCAGGAAAAATTCGTTCATGATTTCATCAAAGCGTGGGTAAAAGTGATGGATGCCGATCGCTTTGATCTATAGGAAAACATACGAGTTCTCTTAATTTACTGTCATACGATAAATACAGGCGGACTAAATGTTCGCCTGTTTTTTTATCGGTACTGTAGGTATCCCATCGGATTATCAAACCAGTTCTGAACATTAGCCCTCTGGAAATCAAAGAAAGCGGAACCAATTGCGATTAAACTTCGTCGAACGACCAACCAAAATGCCATAGTCATGACTCAAAACGCTATTAACGAAAAAATCGCCAGCTTCTCTCGCATAGAAGACGCGTTGAATTATTTCGAGATCGAGTTCGACAGCCGGTTTATCGAGAGTCATCGCACCGAATTAGTAAAGCGATTTAACGGCTATTTAATTTTGACCAAACCCGATGATTGGTTCTCAGCACGTCGCGCACTCAAAAACGCGTACTGCAAAGTACAACGCAGCTTGCTGGACAAAACAACCCGATCAGCCTGTCGAGGCTGCACGTCGTGTCAAAGACGCTAAGTCTGTTATACGCTGTTGAATGTCTACATACTGCAAACATAGATTACTCGAGACTTTCGCCAGAGTATTTGGCATATGCTAATTACACATTTTTAGACCGTGTAAAGTGCCACTATGCTAACAGATACTGAACATCATAAACCTCATCAGTCACATGACCATTGCGCAGTGTGCGCACCAATTGAAAACAATCCCCACTCTTTATCCGTCCATTACCATCAGCTATCGGATCATTCCATTTTTGGCGAATTCGATGTGCTTAACCGTCATCAAGGTTACACAGGGTTGTTGCATGGTGGTATCGCCAGTTCATTGCTCGATGGCGCGATGACCAATTGCTTGTTGTTGATGGGTGTTGAAGCATTGACGGCTCAGCTCGATGTCCGCTATCACTCGCCTATTGCTTTAAAGGAACATATTGAAATTACCGCGCGTTGCGAAAGGGAAAAGCGGGGTGTTTATCAGTTAGTCGCTCAGCTAAGTGTCAATAAAGAAGTCAGAGTCAGTGCAATGGGAAAATTTATTCGCCCTAAAAGTTAGCTAACCGTATACTCGTAGCTAATGACTATTCCATGGAGGGAATATGAAAGAATTTGATGAACTACTCTCAATCGCGACGAGGAAGTCAGAGTTTGATTTGACCAATACCTGGTTTAAAGGTGTCGAAACCTATCTGGTTGCAATTGGTAAAGAAGTCGAAGAAGTACGTGAAGAGATAGCTGAAGATCGTCTTTGTTATCTGGAAGATGAACTTGGCGATGTGCTGTGGAATTATTTGAATGTGCTGAAAGCGCTGGAAAGAGAGAAAGGCATTGACCCGAAGAAAGTTCTCGATAGGGCTTGTAAGAAATACGAACAACGCGTGTCCGCTATCGAATCAGGCAGCAGTTGGGAAGACGTCAAATTGAAACAAAAAGAAGCGTTAAGTATCGAGTTGGCAGAGCAGGCAGAAAACAAGCAGAGCGTCATCTGACGAGACAGGCGCGTACAGGTTCGGACTGCATTTGGCATAAGTCTTACTATAAACAGACAAAACCAGATGGTAAACTACACGTCTGTTTTACTTAGTGATTAAAGGTAATTTGATGAACCCGATTCTTGCAATGCTGAAAGAGAATAATATCAGTGATGCTCAGATTAATGAGCTATTTCAGGCGTTGACGCAAAACCCTCTTGCAGCAATGGCAACTATCAGCCAGTTGGGTCTACCTCAGGAGCAGCTTCAAGCGTTGATGGCGCAAGTGATGCAAAATCCTGTGTTAATTAAAGAAGCGGTTGAAGAGTTAGGTTTGGACTTTTCAAAAGTGGTTGAAGCAAAAGAAAAACTTCAGCAGTAACAAAGTATCCTCAAACAAATATAAAAAGCCGCTAAAATATTACGTTTTAGCGGCTTTATTTTTACGCGATTTCTTATTTGCTTGTCAGCGAATGAGGTTAACCATAAGCAACACTAGGGAACCACAACACCAATTGTGGCCATATAACCAGACAGATTAACGCGATTAGCTGTATAGCGATAAACGGAATCACACCGCGATAGATATCCTTCAGGGAAACACCTTCAGGGCAAACGCCTTTTAAATAGAACAGAGCGAAGCCAACCGGTGGGGTAAGGAAACTGGTTTGCAGCGCCATTGCGACGAGCATAACAAACCATACCAGACTTGGGTTATCCACCACGCCATGACCATCAAGCTCAATGCCTAAACTTGCTACCACAGGTGCTAGCAGCGGCAGTGCGATAAGGGTGATTTCTATCCAATCTAGGAAGAATCCAAGCAAAAATACGATTAACAGAATAAACGCGATAATGCCGTATTGACCGAAAGGTAAGCCACTCAGGAACGACTCGATCAGTTCGTCACCGCCTAACTCCCTTAGCACCAAAGCAAAGCAGGAGGCACCCAAGAAGATCATGAATATGTAGGCAGTCGTTCCGTATGAAGAAAGCATCACCTCCTTCAGAACTTTTAAGTTGAGCTTTTTGTTATAAGCCGCAAGTAGTGTCGCCCCTAAAGCGCCGATGCCAGAAGCTTCTGTTGGAGTAGCAATACCCGCAAATATTGAACCTAGCACACAGAAAATCAGGATAACGGTCGGTGTGATATCTTTGAACACTTGTAAGATAAGCTTCCAGTCAACAGGCTCTACATTTTCTGGAATTGGTGCTTTGCTCGGGGTCATTTTACCAACGGTAAGGATATACATAATGTATAAACTGCCCAGTAACAGACCCGGCATAATCGCGCCCATAAACAGATCGCCAACTGACAACCCAAGTTGGTCGGCCATAATCACCAACATGATGGAAGGTGGAAGCAGTATGCCTAATGTACCTGCTGAGGCGACCGTTCCGAGTGCCAGAGGAAGATGATAGCCCTGACGCATCATACTCGGCAGAGACATCACCGTTAACAGCACAACCGATGCACCGATGATGCCTGTAGAGGCGGCGAGTATGATACCAATCGCCATCACCGTAATGGCTAAACCACCGTGTACTTTGCCGAATAGCGCCTGCATCGAGGTCATCAGTTTTTCTGCAATGCCGGACTTATCTAGCATGTTGCCCATAAAGATAAACATCGGCAGGGCAACTAATATCCAGTTATCCATCACCTTATAAATACGGTTAACAACGAGACCAAGGGTGGTGTAATCGAGCCCGGTAAACGTATCAAGATAGAGATCGGCAAAATAACCGATTGCCGCGAAGACGATGCCGATCCCACCGAGCACGTACGCTACGGGAATACCAGTGAATAACAACAGGATGAACGAGCCAAACATGGCGATAACAATCCATTCATTCGCTTCCATGGTCGTCTCCTTTGATTAACGTATCCAGATCGCGTAATAATTTCGCCACCATTGAGAGCAACAGCAAGCTAAAGCTTAAAGGGATCACGGCTTTTATCATCCAGCGATAAGGTAAGCCGGAAGGTGCGGCTGAACTCTCGTTGACGCGCCAAGCTTCGTAAGCGAAGTCGTAGGAATGGAGAATGACGATAACAACAAATGGTGCCGCGAGAAACAGAATGCCGAGTATGTCGACTAGGGCTTTTTTGCGAGCGGAGAACTTGTGATAAAACAGGTCGACTCGAACGTGTAAGTTGGTCACCTGTGCATAAGCGGTTCCGAACATGACTGCTGTGGCATAGAGGTGCCATTGCAGTTCTTCAAGCGCAATTTGCCCGTTGGAAAAGACTTTGCGCATTACGACCTGAATGATGATCACCGCTATTAACGCGAGGTTTGTCCAGGCCAACGCTTTACTCGCGGAAATAACCAGCCTCTCGATTTGAAAATAGAGTGGGACGGTTGGGGAAGAATATAGCACTTTGCTCATTGGCTACTCCTAAAGGCCAGCGAGAGACGCTGGCCTTTTATTAACAACGACGTTTATTGGTTTTGTGTTTCACGAGGCAGGAAGCCGTTCGCAGACCACAACGCATAACCTTTGCGGAAGTTGCTTAGGTCGGTCCAAACTTTGTCGAAGAATGGGTCTTCTGCTTTCTTCTCTTCCACTACTTCCATCCAAGTATTCTTGAATAGATTCAACATATCTTGGTTCCAGTAGCGAATCTCTACACCATTTTGTTTCGCTTTTTCCATGGCTGCGTATTGCATCGCTTCACCTTCTGCGATCGAGTAAGTCATTGCCGCCATACAAGTGGTTTCGACTGCAGATTGTTGAGTTGCACTCATGCCATTCCATGTGTCTTTGTTGATCAACAGTTCAAATACCGTTGATTGTTGGTGCCAGCCTGGGAAGTAGTTGTACTTGGCTACTTTGTGGAAGCCTAAGCGGTCATCAACGGCAGGTTGTGAAAACTCAGAGGCGTCAATCGCACCTTTCTCAAGTGCACCAAAGATCTCGCCACCTGGGATCTGAACTGTACCCACACCAAGTTTTTCCATCACAGACGCCCCTAGTCCGTAGAAGCGCATATTGAGACCTTTTAGATCCTCTGGTTTTTCAATAGGTTTGCGGAACCAGCCTGATGTTTCAGGAGAGTTCATCGCACATGGCATTACTTTGACATTGAAGCCGCCTTGGTCGTACATCTCTTGGTAGAGCTTCAAGCCGTTACCAAAGAAAAGCCACGCCATAAACTCAGGGGCTTCAGGGCCGAAAGGGATAGACGAGAAAATTGCTGAAGCTGGCAGTTTACCTTGCCAGTAACCAGAAATGGCGTAGCCAGCGTTCACTTTACCCGTGGATACGGCATCGAGAATCTCCGGTGGGTTAACCAACTTACCCGGCTCGTAGATTTTCATTTTGATGGTGCCACCGGAGGTTTGCTCAATTCTGTCTGCAAACCATTGGATAGGGGTACCTAGAGCTGGAAGGTGGCTACCAAAAGCAATAGGGGTTTTTAGCAGTACCTTCTTATCAGCAGCCTGAGCACTAACAGAAAGACCAGAAGCGGTGAGCGTTAACGCAGTAGCAATGGCAACTTTCTTAAGATTCATGGAGATCTCCTTGTTTGGGTATTCCTTGTTAATATTGCTAAATGTGAACAGAGCGTATTAATTGATGTTAATGCAATGTTACATTGAGCTTTAGTTTAGGAAGGAGATTGGATGCTCTCCATTAGCAAAATTGCGCAAATTGAGTCGGTATTAAGTGCAATTTTTGACACGAAGATTCAGTAAAACTACGTATAAGAACGGATTCGGAAAATGGGATTGGTTAGCAACCGCAGGCTTACAATAAACATCATATTACTTTCAATCGTTCCATTGATTGTGGTGGTGGTCATCGTGGCAAGTATCTTATTTAGTCAGGCAAAACAGTTAGTTGATGACCAAGTCGCATTAACACGACTCAATGTCTTGTCGGTCAAAAAGCAAGAGCTGAAGCAGTACGTAGAAATGGCAGTGAAAAGTATCAAGCCATACTACGAAGATGAGTCATTATCTCCCCAAGTCGCTAAGCAACTAGTGGCTGAAAAATTGAGCCAACTCACATATGGGGAAGACGGATACTTTTTTGTCTACAGCTGGCAAGGTGACGCTTTAGTACTACCATATCAACCTGAAAGGGTTGGTCGAAATTGGTGGGGCGTGGAAGATCTTACGGGTAAAAAGCTGCTTCAGGAGCTGATTCACGCAGGGCAAGCTGGGGGCGGATTTGTGAATTATCTCTGGCACAAACCATCGACAAAAGAACCACTCCCCAAGTTGAGCTATGCTATTTCTCTTGATAAGTGGCAATGGATGGTCGGAACGGGTGTCTACATAGACGATATCGAGAAACAAGTCGCGCAGATGGAAAATGGCTTCGATCAGAATATCGGAAAAACCAGCAGTGCGCTTTTTGTACTGATGTTTGTTGCCATCACCGTTATTGCTGGGTTGGGGGCGTCACTGAACCTAAACATGCGTCGTTTAGCCAACGAGCAGCTCAGCGTCTTAAACCAGCAGATTATTGATTCGCAGGAAAATGAGCGTCATCGAGTCTCGCGCGAATTACATGATGGCGTAAATCAACTGCTGGTGGCCGCCAAATATCGCTTAGATAACGTGACTAAAGAGCAGGATGATGCGAAGAAACAGCTTGAGTTAGATGCAAGTAAAAATGCCATGGAACAGGCGATTGTCGAAGTTCGGCGCATCTCAAAAGATTTACGACCGCCACAGCTGGATGACTTAGGCTTAGTGGCAGGTATAGAGGCATATCTGAATGAGTTACGTGAGCGTACTCAATTAGAGGTGATATTTGAACACGATATCGAAGGTGAAGAGTTTCTTCCTCAAGTTGAAACCACACTTTATCGTGTCGTACAGGAAGCGTTGCACAACGTAGAAAAACACGCCAATGCGCAAGGTGTCGATATCATCATGCAGCGTGAAGGAAGGATGTTGATTCTGACCGTCAGCGATGATGGTGTCGGAATCCCTGCGAACCATCTTAAAGCGTATAAGAACAAACAATCGACGCTAGAGCATATGGGGCTGCAAAATATGAAAGAGCGAATTCAAGCTATTGGCGGCATGTTTGAGGTCAATAGCGAACCAGGACAAGGCACGGAAATTCGTGTCAGTTTAAACATGGAGTTTATATGATTAAGTTGGTATTGGCCGATGATCATAGGTTAATGCAAGACGGGCTCAAATCACGGTTAGAACGAGAAGATAACTTGGAGATCCTCGATTGCGTCGGAAATGGCAAGGATGCTTTGAACAGTACATTGACCCTAAAACCGGACGTGCTGCTTCTTGATATCAATATGCCGAAGCTTAATGGGATTGAAGTGTTAGAGAAGCTGACAAAAAGCGCCAGCAAAACGGCAGTCATCATGCTTTCTATGCATGATAGTCGTGACTACGTTATGCGATCCATCAAAGCTGGCGCTAAGGGCTACGTATTAAAGGACGTTGGTTCAGAAGAGTTAGTCATGGCAATTAATCAAGTTGCGGAAGGGCGCTCTTACCTATGTTCTCAAGCGTCTGATCGTCTTCTTGAACAGATCAATCAAAAACCTGAGCCGAGTGATAACACGCTGTCAAAACGTGAATCGGATGTGCTCAAAGCGATTACCAATGGTGCCTGTAACAAGGAAATTGCGGATTCGCTCCATATCAGTGTTCGTACGGTAGAAACGCACCGGCTTCGGATCAAAAAGAAACTCGGAGCCACTTCGACAGCAGCTTTGGTTAAGCTCGCTCTGCAGAAAGGATTGGTGAGCTGATGGTTGCAAATTTACTGTCGAGCCGTCAGCCGATCCTAGATAAAATTGTGTTTTTCTGCGCGGTTGTCCGGTTGGGCTCGTTTCGAGAAGCCGCGTTGCAGCAAGGTATCTCGCCCGCCGCAGGAAGCCGCTGGGTGAAAGAGCTCGAAGAGTCGCTGTCGGTAGAGCTGATAAAGCGAAGCACTCGCCAGCTGGTGACCACACAAGCAGGTCAGCTTCTGTATGATAAATTCGCCCCTTTACTGCCAGATATCGCCAGTTTATGTGAAGAGGTACAAAATCTGGCAGAGGAACAACAGGGTGAAATTAAGCTTTCTTCGACGCCTTTATTCGCCCGGCAATATTTAACTAAAATTGTTGCAGAGTATATGACGCTGCACCCGCAGGTGAATTTCAAAATATTCATTGAAGCGGGGGAATTTGATCCTCTCAATGTTGATTTTGCCTTTCGTGCCAGTGCGAGTTATCAAGGTGAGCCCGAGCAAGACTCGTTACTCGTTAAGCGCCGCTTGTTACGAGAGCCTTTGTATCTGTGTGCTTCCAAATACTACCTGGAGCAGCATGGGATGCCTGAAACACCGCAAGACCTCAGCCAACATCGTTGTTTGTATGCTCGAACGTTGGTGGGCGGGAATCGTTGGTGCTTCGAGTTTCAGGGGAATGTCGAAATCGTGACCATTTGTGACACACTGGAGTGTGACAACAGTGAAATGCTGCTGGATCTTGCCTTGGAACACGCCGGGATTGCCTATCTTCCGCACTCGTTGGTCTCTGACTCAATAGAGCGAGGGGAGCTTGTTCATATCCTGCAAGATCACCAATGTGCCAGTTTCGATATCAATATGTTTTACCGTCCACGCTCACCAATGCCAGAGCGTTGCAGTGGTTTCAAAGAATACCTCTATAAACGAGTAGGAGAGCTATGCGATCATTCCTAATATGAAATTCTCAATCTCTAATTCTGCAATTAACATCTGGGTAACATCGCACTAAGCTGAAAACCAATAAAGTACAGTAACTAAGGAAGGTTAATGTGGTTACGAAATTGACAGCAGAACAAGCGGCAGAGTGGATTGAAGATGGCGATGCGGTCTTACTGGGTGGTTTTATCGGTAGCGTAGTGCCGGAAGCGATTGAAAGAGCAATAGGCGAACGTTTTAGAGACACTCAGTCACCGCGAGATTTAACGCTGTTATTTGCTGCAGGTCAAGGTGACGGTCAAGGCCGGGCAATCAACCACTTAGCGGAACAAGGGTTAGTGAAATGCGCCATTGGCGGGCACTGGGGTCTGGTTCCTAAACTTCAGCAGTTAGCGGTAGATAACCTCATACAAGGATACAACTTGCCGCAGGGCATCATTTCCCATTTACTTCGAGATACGGCGGCAGGTAAGTTGGGCACCGTGAGTAAAGTTGGCTTAGGTACCTTTGTGGATCCGCGTTTAGAGGGTGGGAAAATCAATCAGGCGACGTCCGATGATTGGGTAGAACTGATTGAGCTCGGTGGTGAGGAGCATCTTTTTTATCACAAGCTACCTGTGACGGTGTCTATTCTTCGCGGAACGACTGCAGATGAGAATGGCAACATTACCATGGAAGATGAATGCTTGATCGTCGAAAGTCTGGCGGCGGCACAAGCGGCACGTAACAACGGCGGTAAGGTTATTGTACAGGTCAAACAAATAGTGCCCGCCGGAAAGCTTGATCCGCATGCGGTTAAGATTCCGGGAATCTTCGTCGATGCGGTTGTTGTGTGTGAAGATCCGACGGAGCACATGCAAACTTTTGCAACCATGATGAACCCGGAGTTTGTTGGTATTGAAAATTCAGATGACAACCTCATAACGAGCTCATCCCCTTCGACCCAATCAAAGCTGGACGCAAAAACCATCATTGCCCGTCGTGCGGCTATGGAGCTTAAACCCAACTCCATTCTTAATCTGGGCATTGGTGCGCCGGAATACATCGCAGAGGTCGCTAAACAAGCTGGCATACTTGATCAATTTACCTTAACCGTCGAACCCGGAGCGGTAGGTGGGATACCGCAAAGCGGCCTCGATTTTGGGGCTTCTCGTTTACCGCAAGCGATTATCGGCCAAGACCAGATGTTTGATTTTTATGATGGTGGCGGTGTTGACCAAGCCTTTCTCGGCTTAGCGCAAAGTGACGTTACAGGAAATATAAACGTATCGCGCTTTGGCAGTAAAATCGCTGGCTGTGGCGGCTTTATTAACATTACTCAGAACGCCAAACAGGTTTACTTTTGTGGCACTTTTACCGCGCAAGGCCTAGCAGTGGAAGTGAGCAATCAGGCTGTTAATATCGTCCAAGAAGGGAAGCAGAAGAAGTTCATCAAGCAGGTTGAGCAAATCACTTTCAGCGCAGCCCAAGCGTTAAGCAACAACAAACCTGTGATGTACATTACCGAGCGTGCCGTGTTCCAACTTTCTCCGTCTGGATTAGAGCTGATTGAAATCGCCCCTGGGGTGGACTTAGAAAAAGACATCCTTCAGCAGATGGAGTTCACTCCTGTCATCAGCCCGTCACTGAAAGTAATGCCAAATGCCATCTTCCAGCCATCATTCGAACTTACTCTATAAGTGCTGGATAACTATTTAATTTCTACCAAAGGATTAGGATATGTTTGAAAACAAAGTCTGCTTAGTCACTGGCGCGGCGCAAGGTATCGGCCGAGCGATTGTGGAACGATTTGCCAACAATGGAGCACAGTGTGTTTACGCCTTGGATGTCAACGCTCAAACTTTACAAAGTGCGTTTAGTGACCACGAAAATGTTAAACCAGTCGTCATCAATATTTGTGACAGAGAGGCGATTCAATATTTGGTCGAAAGCATCAGAGAAACCTATGGTCGTATCGATGTTTTGGTGAATAACGCTGGAGTTACCCGAGACGCACTATTGGAAAAAATGACGGAACAAGACTGGGACTTCGTGCTCGACGTTAACCTCAAAGGTGTTTTTAATCTCACTCAAGCAGTTGCACCAATTATGATGGCAAACAATTATGGCTCTATTGTCACCATGTCTTCGGTAGTGGGGACCGACGGTAATATTGGACAGTCTAACTACGCAGCAACCAAAGGTGGCGTGATAGCGATGACGAAAGGCTGGGCTAAAGAGTTTGCTCGTAAAGGTGCCCAAATTCGCGCTAACTGTGTTGCACCTGGTTTTATTGAGACCCCGATGACGGCCGACTTACCGACAAAAGTCCTCGAACTCATGAAACAGAAGACACCGCTCGGGAGAATGGGCACCGCAGAAGATATCACCAATAGCGTCGAATTTTTGGCCAGTGACAAGTCTAGCTTTATTACGGGGCAGGTGTTGAAGGTCGATGGTGGCTTAGTTTTGTAACGTCATGAAGATAACCGTTGTAGAGCGATTCGATAACCGTGCGGTTTGCAGATAAACCAGTCTCGCCGTAGTTAGATATCGGTCGCCCCATTTTGGTGATTCGTGCACGTAAACGCGAACGATTCTTTTGCAGAAGTTCGTCGTTGGGTAAAAGATGCAACTGTTTGAAAGTTTGGGTGTTAAACATCAATGAGTTACCGTTTCTTTTGAGGTGGTACAATCGTTGCAGTAATTTAGCTGTGGTGTTCCAATTGCTTCTCTCTGGCATGAACATAGCTTGGAAAAGGATGGTTCATTTGGAACACGAAAGTCAGAAATATACATTAACGACGAGGTCGTTAACGGAGTGACCGGAAATAGCTAATGACGAATAACAACTCATTAAGTGCCCGTATTACGGAGCATTACTCTTCACTCAGTGATGGCAATAGACGCATCGCGGACTTCCTTCAGGTGAACCCAGAAAAAATACTGATGTTATC